>NZ_JAGFJM010000032.1 GCF_024102715.1 Nitrosomonas communis | reverse complement strand
GCGAAACCAGAAATTGGTCACACGAGTCAACAGTCAGGCTTAATCCCGGTAATGCGCAACCAGAAACTACGATGAAAAAAGTGGCTTAAATGATGTACTCAGGCGAAAAGTACGTTGACACCTACCGCTTCCTCAAGATTAGATTCTTGAAAATTTACATTAAATAACCTATCAGATACCGAAGTATTCTCATCAATCAGGAATTCTTTAACAAAATTTGCATTTCTAATATTAGCTCCACGGAAATCTGCTTTTTTTAAGTTAGCATTATGAAAATATGCTCTTCCAAGATTTGCTCCTCTGAAATCTACTCTACAAAGCTCTGATAAAGCTAACGTTGTTATAATAAATTTTGCACCTCTAAAATCAGAATTTGAAAGGCGTGCTCCTCTAAATATTGTTGCCTTTAAAGTAGATTCCCGAAAATCAGAACCATAAAAAATTGAGCAAATAAAATTTGTAGATTCTAAATTTGTATTAAAACATACAGACAATGATAAATTAGCTTCAAGCAAGTTTATACCTTGAAAATTTGTTCCGTTATTAAAATGAGAATATTTCAAGTCAATTTTCTCTAATGGTATCCAATTGCTCTTTACACAAACTTCATTCTTATGAAAAGTTCTAAAAAAATTGAGGTCTTGGGAAAAAATTGTATGTAATGAATTGATATATTGAGGCTTGATTACATTCTTACTAGCAGTTAAATCAATACTATATTGCCGAAGTATTTCTTTTTGCTCCTCAGAAGTTAGCACCCAAGATGAAAAAAGGCTACGATAAATTTCCATAGAAGGACGAACAAAACGATTGCCGTAATCGCCTTTCAAATAAGGCAATAATTGATAAATAGCAGCAATTTGAAGAGTGCCTTCTTTATTTATTGTTAATTCCGCTTTTTTCTCTCCATTTACCTCATTAAGTATTGGAAAACTTGTTGCCCATTCTTCTATTTTATGAAAATCAGATTGACGAATATTTTCCTCTGTATGTTGTTGATCTCTTTTTTTATCTTCATTCCGAAAAATCCAAATACAATAAGCAATTGGGGAAGCAACAATCATCGTTAAAAGTGGCCCTAACCATGCAATATTATTACCATATTTTTGGAAGTACAAAATTACAGTATCGTTATAGGAATAAAGTAAGAATGCCTCACTAATTCCAATAATAAAAATAACGAATACTCTGCTCTTAAAGACTGCGAGACGATTTACAAAAAGTTTAGTCATTGTTTTAATTAATGATTTGAAGTTGGCATTTTACATTAGATAGCCATACGTTCATCACCTGCCAAACGGTGCAATACCCGCATCAGCAAGGGAAACAAGCTGTGCAATAGCCGCAGTTTCCCCATGGAAAAGATGGATGAGCTGGTGCTCAATCCCTTGGCTGACAAAGTATTCAATCCGGAGCGGGTGAAAACGCTATTGGCAGACATGAAAAAGCAGATCAAGGCCACCCAGGAAAGCCAGGATAACGGATTGAAGAAGCTCACCAGGGAACTGGAAGAAATCAAGATTGCCACTGAGCGGCTTTATGAAGCGGTGGAAAAAGGTTATTTACCGCTAGACTCATCCTTACAAGAACGCTCTCACAAATTGCAGGCAAGAAAACAGGAATTATTGATTCAAGTTGCTGGATATCGCCGCCAGCAAATACTGCCTGATATCAAACAAAACCAGCTTGAAGCCTTTACCAAAGCATTACGTTCCAAACTGCTGGATAGATCAGGCAGCTTCGGCAAGGAATATTTGAAATTGCCGGTAAGTGAAATTTGTATAAACGGCAAACAAGCTGAAATTACAGGAAGCTATTCAGCGTTTGCTTATGGTGTAGCAGAGTCAAATTCTGTCACTCTGGATAGAGTGCCCTAATTTGTACCGAATTGGCTAGCCATCCCAGACCCCAAACGGCCATACAGCAGGCAACTATGCGTGCGCCGGGGGCCGACCTGCAACTCGCACATCCTCGAAATGGCGTAGGAAGCGGTGCGGCCTATACCTACCATCCTGTACTTTAGTACCATGTTTTTCATCTCAAATACAGAATAAAGTTTTCCCTTGTGCGAGAAATATATGTTGATTAGATTTTATGGAGTAAGAATGTTAAGTAGGGAATGAAAGCGGATGAGCAATAAATAATTCTTGCAGTTTAGAAACAGCAGAAGGCTATGACTAAGCAACTCTCATAATGGATAAAAAATAAGGATTCAATTTTATGCTTAGGAAGATCACTAAAATTGGGAATATAAATATTTCTAATAGTTATGTAACACATCGAGTAATTGAAGATTTTTATTCCTACAGCCAATTACCCTAATTCCCGTCGAGAATTTTTACCACAATGTGATCTGCTTGCTATGGCAGTAGTATGGATGCAAATACCAAGACTAAGTTGGGCAACCTCTACTCAGCCGGTGAAGCAAAGTGTTCTGCAGAATACAGTTAACGGATTGCTTGCGTTTGTTGTTCCCGGCTCAGATGTTTTTTCTGTTCATCAAGGGCAAGGTTCGCAAGAATCCGGCTAGTTTAGCTCCATTTGGTGAATGGAGCTATTTTTTATGCAGTCAAAGCGCGCTAACCCACAATGGATAGCACGTTAATAAATGACAGGATGGACAGAGGTCTTATGGGTAGGGTTTTTATTAAATAATTATTTTATTACTACTGGAGCTTGAAATGCATGTTGGAAAAAAAAGGCGCATGAGTCTGAGATGGCTGACAGTTTTTTTTATCTTCACTTTGTCAGCGATATTCCCCCCCCTAAAAATAAATCTGTTCAACCTGACTAATACTGCTCTGGCAGCAGAACCAGCCGCGTTTAGCAGCTGGGCTAAAACGGCCAGGCTTGGTGGTGCCGCGCTATTCGTAGGAATGACAACACAAGAGATGGACCAGGTGATCTCGAATATGGTGGCTCAGAAAGTCACTGTTATCGAGGCCGATTCCGAGCTTTCAAACTATTTGACCGATGCCCAATTCGAGCAGGAGCTTGCTCTTATGCGCAGCTTCGCGACTGCAGCGCATGCGCGGGGTTTGAAGGTAGTCTGGTATTACCCAAGCTTGGAGGTGATTACAGTCAACGGCAAAAATATCCAGCAAACGATGGCCAAGGAACATTCTGATTGGGTGCAAATCGGTTTGGGTGGTACACCGAATGTTTTCTACGGTGGCACCGGTCAGGTTTTTTGGGTTGCTCCGAACGATGAAAGCGCATGGATGTCGCCTAGTTCACCCGGCTATCGAAGCTATTTCTTCGAGCGTGTGCGCAAGATCGCTGCAACCGGCATCGATGGACTCTGGGTTGATGTTCCCATATACGCCGATTTTGGCCCGACTAAGTGGAGCGATTTCAATCTCGATGCCGTGGCCAAGTTCGAAGCAGATACGGGTTTTACCATACCAGTGGCTGAGGATTGGAACGATCCAGCCTGGCGCCGCTGGATTGCATGGCGCCATGAGGAGCTTGCTCGATTCCTGCGCGATGTCACAGCAGCGGCCCGTTCGGTAAACCCTGAGTTTCCTATTTTTGCTGAAACGCTTCCTACCGACTATAACGGCGCGACAATATATGGTCTGGACGGCAGTTACCTGAAACATATAGAAGGGCTGACACATGTTTGGGAAGTGGACACGATGAGTAACAATGTCGGCATGCGTAGCGCGTTGGAGGATGATTGGATCTCTTTTATTTCAGCATACAAATTTACCCGTGCCGCTTCAGGGAAGAAGCCGTCGTGGGTATTTAGCTATGGCAAGCAGGTCGATGATGCAGAACTGGTGATGGCTCAAGCGTTGTCAACCGGGAATAATCCTTATGAATTACAGATACCAGAGATGACAACGACAGTGGGCGCCGATTTTCGAACTCGCATGTTCGACTGGACTCGAGTGAACACGCCCTATTTGTTTGAGGCACAAACCGCCGCGCGGGTCGCAGTTCTTTATTCGCCCCCCAGCCGGGACTATGTGGATCAGTTTCAGGGGCTAGGCATGTTTGCTACCTGGCAAGATGGTGGCGATTCACTCTGGTGGGCCGCAGACCCGATTGACAGCGCATATGAGCGGCAGTATCTGGCCGAATTCCGCGGTGTGGTCAAAATGCTGGTGCATCAACATATTCCTTTTGAAAGTGTCGTCAATCCAGCTGATTCAGCAGAATTATTGCCTTATGAGACAGTGATCTTGCCGGGTGTTCAAGCGATTTCTGATAGCGAAGCGGCTATCCTGCGGCAATATGTCCAAAACGGCGGCAAGCTGATTATCACGGGTGCCAATCCCACCGGCCTGGATCAGTATGGGACGGCGCGTGCTGAATACGCACTGGCTGATCTGTTGGGATTTAGCAAGGGCGGCCCGCTTCCTGCCGAGAAGCAAAACACGTTTGGCGCGGGTAGCGTACTTTTCTATTCCGCAACATTGGGCAAAAACTATTTTGTTTCCAACGATGCATCAGCGCTTCAGAAATTATCGGGCGCCATTCAGGCAACCAGTATTCCCTTGACAACCAATGCTGACCGCCGTGTTCATTTCGAGTTGTCTCAGCTTGGCAATCAGACGATTCTGCAATTTGTGAATTTTATTGCTGCTGATGGCTCTTTTGCAGTAGCGCCAACTACTTTTTCGGTAAATCTCAAGATTCCGGATGGTAAGCAAGTAACCGGCGTGGCATTGACGTCGCCAGACTTACCCAATACACCTGCAATGAATTCCTTGGATCATACAACATCAAACCAGGAGGTCAGCTTTAATGTAGCGCTAAGCCAATATGCACTGGTCGTTGTTACTTATGGTGATGGAGGTGGTGGCGGAACGCCAACTAATATTCCTCCTGTGGCCGCGTTTAGCATGGGGTGCACCGGTCTGGCATGCAACTTTACCGATGGAAGCTCGGATGGTGATGGTTCCATTGCCAGCTGGAACTGGGACTTTGGCGACGGCGCCAGTTCTCCACAACAGAGCCCCAGTCATAGCTATGCTGCTGCCGGTACTTATTTAGTAACCCTTACTGTTATTGATAACAATGGCGCTAACGCTACTAGCTCGCAGAATGTTACTGTCAGCACTTCGCCATCGCCGAACCCAATGCCTACTGCCCCTGTGATCTATTACCCCAAAAATGTGACTGTTACCACAGGTACTTATGACTGGGGCACGATGGAAAGCTTTAAACAGGCAGATAGTGACACCTATGACATTCTGTCCGCAGCATCATCAGGTGGACAGGTAACCGACTGGTATGCGTCAACTACGATTTCGGAATCCCCGAGTCTCGTCACGCAGATCAAAGTGACTCATAGTGGTCATTACAGCCAGGCTGGTATAAATCAAACCTTTTATGTCTACAATTTCCAGGATCAGGTCTGGGAGCTTGTTAATACTGCTACTGTAGGCAATCAAGATGATCTTCCTGTATCCAAGGTTATCGACGCCGGGGCATCCAAATATATCTCGCCTCAAGGAGAGCTTCGGGCTCGCATAGCAGGCATTAGGGCAACAGGCAGTTTTTATAACTGGTCGAATACGCTCTCCTGGGAAGTATCGCAAGCCGCTGGAGGAGGGGGTGGCGGTGGCGTTCCAACCAACAATCCCCCTGTTGCCGCGTTTAATGAGGTGTGTGCTGGTTTGGTGTGCAACTTCACCGATGGAAGCTCAGATAGCGATGGTTCCATTACTGGTTGGAACTGGGACTTTGGTAATGGCGTCAGCGCTACCCAGCAGAGCCCCAGCCATACCTACACCACGGCCGGCAATTATAGCGTAAGCCTCACTGTGACTGATGATGATGGTGCTACCAATACCGTTTCGCGGAGTGTTGCGGTGACTGCCGGGACCAACCCGCCGGTGGAAGCAGTCTTTGTCTCCATTGCCGGGGAAGACGGCCTGATTCGTGAGCAAAATGAGAACGCCAATGTTGGTGGTTTTATCAGCGCCACTGGTAATGCTGGTCAGGCCATTCGTATGGGAGATCATCAGCAAGACCAGCAATATAAGTCGATTCTTTCGTTCGATACGTCATCAATTCCGGACAATGCGGTCATCACCGCAGTAAGACTAGAATTGACGCGAGGCGCCATCACTGGACAAAACCCCTTTGATACGCATGGCACTGCCTATGTTGATATCAAAACCGGTGGGTTCAGTGATAACAATGCGCTCGAAAGCAGTGACTTCCAGGCGCCTGCAGACGGAGTCAAAGTCGCCGAGATCCCGTATCAAGGTGGCCACAGTGCGCTGTATAAAGTTGATTTGAACGCTGCCCTCAAGCACGTAAACAAAGCGGGCCGCACACAGCTGAGAATGTACTTCTCATTAGACGATAACGACGATCAGGAAACTGATATTGTCGGTTTCTTCTCGGCTGATAATAGCAATGCCAGTCGTCATCCGAGATTGATCGTGACCTATCAACAGTAACAAAATAATACCCCCGGCTCAGGCGCAGAACTTGCGCAAGAAACGGGGGTATCAAAGAACAAGTTGAGATAATTGAATTCCACCAATTCATGCAAACAAACACTGGCATTGACTGCTGAACCTGCCTATACCAGTGATTGCACTGTAGTCTGGCCACCTTCAAGAAGCAGTCTTGCGAAGCGGGGCGTTCGCTTGGCAATCCAGTAAAACAAATAGGACAAGCAGAAAACTCGTGCTCCAGGCTACTGCAGCGATAGCTAATAATATTTCTCGGTAATCACTGAAATCCGCACCAATGCGTGTGATGGTGGCAATGGTCATGATGCCGCTCATGGCGACGATCTGCGGTATTCGTGATGGATATTGTTTCACATGCAGTAGTGTTACGCGCACCATGACATTGGCGGCGAGCGTGCCTAATGCACCAACCGTAATTGCATGAACCGCCGTACTGAAATAATCGCCTCCACTCAGCTTTACCCAGCCCAGCAGCATTAACCCAAGTGCTAGCCAGCCATAGCCCAGGCCGAGACAAATCAGATCAGGCCGCGCTAGACAATGCCATAATTGCCAGCGAAGCAACCGAGTGCCTGCCAGAATTCCACTCATGATCAGCAAAATACCTGATAAGGAAGGGACAATCGAAGCAAGCACGAAAGCGGCCGCGATCATTACAATCAATCCTGCTTCGATGTTTGGTTGAACTCTTGCTTCAAGTTCCATGCCTTGACGGTAAAACTCACCAGCTACTGCGGGTGCCAGCATGCGGCCTCCCATAAAAAGCATCAGCAAAGCAAATAACTGCACGCTCTCATCCAGCAAATAACGATGTATCTCGCGGTAGTCAAGCTGGCCAAGCCAGGCGATGACGATGGTAAGCGCGCAAATCAGGCCGAGCAATGGTATCAGCATTCGGTTACGCCATTTCTTCGCTACCCACAGACGCGGGAGTAAATGCCAGGCCAGCAGCATGACAAAGGCAGCATTAGTGACCACGGTCAGCCAATTGGCAGGATCGATCAATCCCATTATTCGCGCCAGCAGCCAAAAAAACAGGAATAAAGCTAATCGTTGTCTAGGCATCGGTCCCAGCAGATAACCGGCGATTAAAGCCAGGGCGAAGCCGAACAGCATTTCAAAAGCATGGCTGGTTGGTGCAGCCAGTGCTGCTGGCCCATAGCCATGCCTAGCCAGCATGGCCAATGGCACCATCAGCACAGCATACACACTGGCTGCCATGAAGAACCATTGATGGGCGTGGGCTTTGGTTTTTGCAGGGAGCCACTTTAAAAAAACTGGTCTCACTTTTCCTTGTTACAATTCACTGGAATTAAGTTGCGTTACTGGCAAAAAAGGTCTAAATAGTAGATTGTAGTGATGGTAATCGTAAAGCTGTAGCAGAAACCTTAACTCTTGATTTATTAATTTATCATTAGAGAACAATATCATGAAAGTATGGATAATTTCTGTAGCTTTAATTGGTCTTGGCTTATTGACTTCCTGTGCTCAGATGCATCCTCACCCAATGGATATGACGCAAGCTATCCAGAATGCTAAAACTTCCGCTGATCATGAGGCGCTAGCCAAGCATTATGATGCGACTGCAAAAGAGATGCAGTTAAAATTAGAAGAGCATAAGAAGATGCTTGCCCAATATGAGGTGCAAAGTCAGTATTATGGTAGACGTGGCCTAGATATGGAAGCGATGTGCCAAGCC
The DNA here is from genome assembly GCF_024102715.1 of Nitrosomonas communis. GTDB lineage: Bacteria > Pseudomonadota > Gammaproteobacteria > Burkholderiales > Nitrosomonadaceae > Nitrosomonas > Nitrosomonas communis_B. The sequence goes on along the minus strand of NZ_JAGFJM010000032.1, from coordinate 9,212 downwards.
TTGATCCATTTTTATGAGCAAGCTGCAAAAGCAAATAGGGATATGGCTGATTCTCATCGTAAAATGGCTGCAGATATCAAGTAGTGATTGATTAATAAAGCAGCAAGATTCGATTCTGGAATGCTGTATTAAGAGTTTGCTTTTTGGCATGAAGCATTCTATTTTTTGTACATACTATAACCTGCTTTCTTTTCGTTATTCGAAACGGGCGATAAGTGGGGTATTGCTCGTTTCGCTTATAGTGGTGCAGGCAAAGATTATGTTGACGGGATGCCTGGTAATGCCTTACCTGCCAGCGCTGCAGAGCATGGAAGCGATGGAAGGATCTTGTGCTGAACCTGCTTCACCTAAAGAACGAGTTTGTCTGGCCAATTGTGAATATTCCATAAGCAAACCCAAGCTTGCTGGCGAGATCACACTGTTTGACGTTATCGTGGATTTGCCAGCGATAATGTTTGTGACAGGTTTATTTATCAATTGCTCATCCTGTCCTTCCGATGCGGTATTCATGCCCGCGATCGGGCCCCCTTTCTATCTGCTTTTCTTGCGTTTTTTTATTCCTACTCCCTCCTCTCCGATCGATAGGATTGCTGTACGCCTGTCGGTGTGAGCAAAGTTTTATTCGATTGGAAAGAGACTTTTAATTGTTTTTCAAGTCTGTTTTGCCTTTCTTCGTCAGAAGCAAAATCCATGAAAAGTTGCGTGACAGTTACTTTGCCGATGCTTACGTCGGTGCGCACTCGATAGGCAAGATCACCATGTGTCATTGGTCTATTGAAATGTTAGGGAGAGCAGAATGATTACTCCATTGCTGGAAGGTGCTAAAAATGTGCTGGCAGTGATGAGAAGCGGCCTCATCATGCTATGGCTTTTAGCAGGAATGATGAATTTGTCTGATTTGCAAGCAGATGTTGGGGACCCCGCCCATCAGCCGACATTTCAGCAGAATCTGTTCACAGCCGCAATCGGACAGAGTACACCTCTGGCCAACCTGATCACAGAAGCTTTGCAGAACAATCCGGAAATTCAGGCTGCTCTGCGCGAACGCGAAGCGGCTGAGCAGAGAATCTTTCCCGCAGAAGCGCTGGAGGATCCTATGCTGGAAGCAGGGGTGATCAATGTCCCCTTAGCGTCATCACCATTCAATCGTGATGATATGACCATGAAAATGATTGGTCTGTCTCAGCGTTTTCCCTTTCCTGGAAAGCGTACTTTACGCAAGGAGGTCGCCAGCAAGGAGGCGGAAGCGAGTGAGTATGGCTATCAGGAAACCGTCAACCGTGTCGTGCGCGATCTCAAGATTGCGTATCTCGACCTGGCACTTACTCTGGAAATGACTAGGCTGGTCGAGAAAAACAAGCTAATTCTGGAAAATTTTACTCACTTGGCTGTTGATCACTACGAGGTGGGAATGGGAACTCAGGCCGATGCATTCAAGGCGCAGACGCAGGTATCCAAGATGCAGGATGAATTGTTCAGACTTGAACGGGAGCAACCCATGGTGGAAGCGGAGCTCACCCGTGCGCTCGGGCGTCACACTCAGGTGGTGGCTTTGTTACCTGAGCCCTTGCAGATACAGGAAGTCTCCTTGAATCTGGAATCGTTGCGGGAACTCGCCCTGGCACAGCGTCCACAGTTACTGGCACTGCAAAGCCTTGCGGCACGTAACAAGAAAACAGTGGATCTGGCGCAGAAAGAATACCTGCCCGATTTTGATGTGCGCTTATCGTATGGACAGCGTGACAGGATGCTGGATAACACACAGCGTCCCGATATGGTTTCGCTGACGGTAGCCATTAACCTGCCAGTATGGCGCAGCAGCAAAATCGAGCCGCGTATTGCGGAATCGCAAGCGATGCATTATCAGGCATTGGATCTGTATCAAGTGCAAAGTAACGAGATTGCAGCAAAGCTGCGTCAGCAGGTGGTAACAGCTGAGCAAAATCTCAAATCGGCCCGGTTATATCAAACGACCATTCTGCCGCAGGCCAGACTGACGGTTGAATCCGCCCTGGCGGCCTATAAAGTCAACCGGGTTGATTTTCTGACCTTGCTTGATAGCCAGATGACAGTGTTCAATTACGAAATCAGTCTGGCGACAGCGATAGCCAATCACAACAAGGCGCTTGCGGAAATTGATTGGCTCACCGGCAAGTTGTCTTATTAATTGACTCAGCCATAAGAACGAGGTTTTGCATGAGCTCAGCTATCATAAAATTGATCATAGCCGTTGCATTGATCATCGCTGCGTTGGCAGCAGGGTATTGGTGGGGTAGCATTCAATCTGAGATTATAGTAGCTGATTCATCTATAACGACTACTCCCAAAGGCAAGATTCTTTACTATCGCAACCCGATGGGGTTGCCGGATACCTCTCCCGTGCCCAAGAAAGATCCGATGAGAATGGATTACCTGCCGGTTTACGAGGGGGAAGAACCACCAGCCGATAGTACTGTAATCAAAATCAGTACCGAAAAAATCCAGAAGCTGGGAGTGCGCACCGAAACGGCAGCATTGCGTGAGCTTATCCGCACCGTCAGGGCGGTCGCAACGATTCAGGCGAATGAGCGTTTGCTCTACACGGTAACACCTAAGTTTGAAGGCTGGATACAACGGCTTTATGTCAATGCCCCGGGTCAGACGGTCAAAAAAGGTGATGCGCTGATGGATGTCTACAGTCCCAATCTGATCGCGGCGCAACATGAATATCTGATCGCAATGAAAGGCATGCAGATGGTGGCCAGGGGAAACCAGGATGCCAGGGCTGATATGCAAAGACTGGTCGAGAGCGCATTGCAGCGATTGCGCAACTGGGATATCTCGGATATTGAATTGCAGCGTTTGCAGCGTGAGGGCACGGCTAAGCAGCATATCACACTGCGCTCCTTGGCCAAGGGTGTGGTGCTAGAGAAACTCGCCGTGGAAGGGAAGCGTTTTGAGCCAGGAGAAGTGCTTTATCAGATTGCTGATTTATCCCGCGTGTGGGTGCTGGCCGATGTATTTGAGCAGGATTTGGGACTGATTCATCCTGGCCAGAAGGCGACCATCAGGGTTGATGCGTATCCGGACAAGGTATTTAGTGGCGAGGTCGCGTTTATCTATCCTAAAGTGACACCCGAAACACGCACTGCCATCGTCCGCATCGAGCTGCCCAATGATAACGGATTGCTTAAGCCTGCCATGTATGCGCACGTGGAGTTTGCTTCTTTTCATAGTAAAGACAAGGTGCTCACTGTTCCTGATTCAGCAGTGCTCGATACCGGCACACGGCGGCTGGTGCTGGTAGATCTCGGAGAAGGCCGTTATGAGCCGCGCACGGTAAAACTTGGCATGCATGCCGATGGCTATGCGGAGGTATTAGGGGGGCTGGAAGTAGGGGAGGCTGTGGTGGTCAAGGCAAATTTCCTGATCGACGCAGAAAGTAATCTCAAGGCGGCCCTGAGTAGCTTTGACAGTGTTGGTCACGGAAGACACCCTGCGGCACCGGGTGAAGAATCACGCGTCCAACCGAGTGCTTTGAGCGAGAGATTGCCATCAGCGGCGCATCTGGGTGAAGGCAGCATAGAAGCGATTGATTTTGTGCATGCCGCCATTACGCTTGCGCATGGGCCGATCGCCAGTCTTAATTGGCCTGCCATGCTGATGGATTTCCGGGTTGCTGATCCGGCATTGCTGCGCTCGTTGAAGCCCGGTCAGAAAGTTGTTTTTGAAATGATCGAGGAATCAGCTGGTGAGTATGTCATCGTACACATTCATCCAATCGATGCTGCTCCTGCTGTCAATGGTCACAAAAATACACTGCGAGCGCGCTGAAATGGTTGGCAATATTATCGAATGGTCGGTGCGGCACGTTTTCCTGGTATTGCTGGCAACACTTTCTATCGTTGCGTGGGGCGTCTATGCGGTATGGAAAACCCCGGTTGATGCGATCCCTGATTTATCCGATGTTCAGGTGATTATCTATACTGAATATCCCGGTCAGGCGCCGCAGGTGGTTGAGGACCAGGTGACTTATCCCTTGACCACCGCCATGCTGAGTGTGCCTAAATCAAAAGTGGTGCGTGGACTATCAGCTTTTGGTGTATCGTTTGTCTATGTCATTTTTGAGGATGGCACTGATATTTATTGGGCACGCTCGCGCGTACTGGAGTACCTGAGCTTTGCCGCTAATAAATTGCCAGGAAGTGTCAAACCTGCGCTCGGTCCGGATGCAACCGGCGTAGGCTGGGTTTATCAGTACGCTGTTACTGCCAGAGATCGGACACTGGATGAGCTGCGCAGCATCCAGGACTGGTTTCTGCGCTACCAGTTGGCTGCAGCAGAGGGTGTGTCGGAAGTCGCCAGCGTGGGTGGGTTCCAGAAAACCTATCAGATCACGGTCGATCCCCGGCGTCTGCAAGCTTATGGCATTTCTCTCAAAACAGTGATCGATGTGGTCGCGCAGAGTAATCGCGATGTGGGTGGACGTGTGATCGAGCTTGCGGAAACCGAATACATGGTGCGCGGTAAAGGTTATCTGCGCAGCATCAGCGACCTTGAGAAGCTAGTGGTGAAGGCACATGAGGGCATGCCGGTATTGCTGCGCGATGTTGCCCGGGTAGAGCTGGTGCCCGATGAACGCCGGGGGATCACTGAGCTCAATGGTGAAGGTGAAGCCGTCTCAGGAATCGCCATCGCGCGCTATGGTGAGAATGCGCTCGATGTCATTCATGCTATCGAAGCGAAAATCGATGAGCTCAAACCTGGCTTGCCGCAAGGCGTTGAGATTCGATCGGTTTACAACCGCTCCGAGTTGATTGAGCATGCCATGGCAACGCTGAACGAAGTATTGATCGAGCAGATTATCATCGTAGCGCTGGTGTGCGCAGTCTTCCTCATGCATGTGCGCAGCGCGCTGGTCGCGATCATCATGCTGCCGATCGGCGTGCTCATCGCATTTATTGTCATGTTTCATCTCGGCATCAATTCCAATATCATGAGTCTGGCGGGCATCGCACTGGCTATCGCCGAGATGACCGACGCAGCCATCGTCATGATGGAGAATGCGCATAAACACCTTGCGCGCCTTGATGCGCATGTTCCCGCATCGGCGCGCAGGGATGCCATTATTGCAGCATGCCGGGAAGTCGGCCCAGCGTTGTTTTTCAGCCTGTTGATCATTACGGTCTCATTTCTGCCGATATTTACACTCGAAGCGCAGGAAGGACGCATGTTTCAGCCGCTTGCCTTTACCAAGACATTTGCCATGGGGGGTGCTGCACTGCTTTCGATTACCCTGGTGCCAGCGCTCATGCTGTTGCTGATTCGTGGTCGTATTCCGCGCGAACGGGATAATCCGCTCGGCCGCATCCTGATCCGACTGTATCGGCCTGTCATTCCCTGGATTATTCAATGGAAGAAAAGCATTCTGGTTGTAATGCTTGCCATCTTGGGGTTGACTATTTATCCGGCGCTCAGGCTCGGCACCGAATTCATGCCACCCTTAAATGAGGGCACATTGCTGTATATGCCTGTGACACTGCCGGCGATCTCTGTCACCAAAGCAGCGGAAATCATGCAGACTCAGAATAAAATCATTAAAAGTTTTCCGGAAGTGGTTTCGGTATTTGGCAAAGCCGGGCGCGCCAATACGGCGACTGATCCAGCGCCGCTGGAAATGACCGAGACGATCATTAATCTGAAACCGGAAAACGAATGGCGTCCCGGCATGACTATCGATCAGCTGATTGCAGAACTGGATCAGGCACTGCAAATACCTGGTGTTGTCAATGCCTGGACCATGCCGATCAAGAACCGCACTGACATGCTGGCAACCGGCATCCGTACACCGGTTGGTATCAAGGTATTCGGCAACGATTTGGATGAATTGGAAAAAGTCGGCAAGCAGATCGAAATGGCCGTCAAAACAGTACCCGGCACCACCAGTGTCTATGCGGAACGCACCACGGGCGGTTATTACCTCGATATTGAGCCTAATAGGATTGCGCTTGCTCGTTACGGCCTGGCTGTCGGCGATGTGCTGGAAGTGATTACCACTGCACTCGGTGGTGAGACGATTACCACTACCGTGGAAGGGCGCGAGCGCTATGGTGTGACCGTACGTTATCCGCGCGAACTGCGCAGCGACCCGCAAGCGATTGCCACGCAAGTACTGGTACCCGCTATGGGAACAATGATCCCCCTTGGTCAGCTTGCCCAGATCAAACTGGTCAAAGGACCGCCAAGCATCCGCACCGAGAATGCGCTGTTGTCCGCTTATATTTTTGTCGATGTGCGTGAGCGCGACATTGGCGGCTATATTACGGATGCGCAACAGGCAGTGCGGCAGCAAGTGCAATTTCCATCGGGGTACTATGCGACCTGGAGTGGTCAGTTTGAGTATATGCAACGCGCCACCGACAAATTGAAAATAGTAGTGCCGCTTACGCTGCTTATTGTATTTGTGCTGATCTATTTGAATTTCAACCGCCTGACCGAAACCTTGATCGTGATGCTATCAGTGCCTTTTTCCCTGGTCGGAGGCATCTGGCTGATGTATTGGCTTGACTATAACATGAGTATTGCAGTGGCCGTCGGATTCATCGGCTTGGTCGGGATCGCGGCGGAAACCGGCATGGTGATGCTGACCTTCCTCGATCAGGCATTCGAATCGATTGCAGCAAAACGTCATGCCGCTGGTGAAAAGGTCACGGTTGAAGATTTGTACGCTGCGGTGGCGGAGGGCGCGATAATCCGCATACGCGCTGTCATGATGACCATTGCAGGCAGCATCCTGGGATTGTTGCCGGTCATGCTGAGTACGGGGACCGGCTCTGAGGTCACGCGACGCATCGCAGCCCCGATGGTCGGTGGCATGATTTCAGCCACAGTGCTGACGCTGATTATTTTTCCTGCGGTCTATGTGCTGGTGAAGGAAATTCCGCTGCGGCGCACGCTTGAATCGAAGTAGGGATATCGGCTGAATAACCCTGTTAGTAGCAGGCTATTAGCAACAGGTTTGACTAAACATTCGGCTTTACGTATAGTCTAATAAAAAGATTGCTTATATTTCCTACACTTAAGAAGTAGCGATAGCTATCAATAACTTCGGCGGATGTTTTGGGTTGAACTTCTTAGGCGTTATCTGTGCAAGGAGTCATCTATGTCAAACCTCACTGCTTTGAATTATGATCCATGGCCAGCATTCTCCGCGGAAGAATTTATGCCAACATCGCACTTATTCCATATGTGCGTGCAAGCGATTGGGAAATTAATGTTAACTCAACCTTTTGAGCCGCATTGGGCTAATTTGGCAATGCCGTTGACAAGCCGTGGCGTAACTACCGGAATAATTCCGTATGATTCAGGCACATTTTCTGTGGAAATCGATTGTATTGACCATATCATTGTTTTCACATCAAGCTGGGGAGGAACAAGTACGCTGAAACTTGGCTCCATGTCAATAGCACATCTAACCCGCCAAATATTCCAACACCTGGAAAATATGGGCATCACTATCAAAATTAATCATAAACCGCAGGAAGTGTCTGATCCAATCCCTTTTGATCAAGATACAGCACTGCGTATTTATGATGAAAAAGTAATCAATGCGTGGTGGAGAATCATGTTGAGCACGTATCGTGTTCTTCTCAAATTTCACGCCAAGTTTTACGGTATCACGCCACGAATAGGTTTATTTTGGGGAACACTGGATTTACGCGATGCGCGCTACAAGGGTGTTCACTTGCCCACCGCAAATATGCCATCGGATTTTATTTCCCGTAATGCAATGGATGATGCGCAATTTGAGGTAGGTTTCTCTGCCAGCAATGAAAAATATCCCACCCCATCTTTTTTTGCATTTGCATATCCCAAACCCGATGAATTAGAACGGGCAATCATTAAGCCGGCTGCAGCTAAATGGATTTCTGTAATAAACGAATTTATTCTGGATTATGATGATTTGCGTAAATCAAAAGATCCTGACGGAGATTTGCTTATGTTTTTTGAATCGAATTACCAGGCATTTGCCAAGCTTGCCGGATGGGATCCGGAATGGATTGTCAGTAGCAAGCCCATTTGAGATTTGATTGACTTTCTGAATACACATGACCTGCTCGAATAATGCTGCGATTAAAAATGGAATCTGAATCACCCCCTATGTGTCAGGATGAAGTAATCGGGAAAACAATAATTTGGTTATTTGGGTATTAATCGTTGCTGTAAAACAATTTTGCCGCAGGAGAGAAGTTGCTCATCATGAAGAAAACTCCTCGTTATATCCCGGCGTTTCATTTCCACTGGTTGACGCGCTGGTACGATCCGATGATGCGGTACTTTTTTCACGAAGAGGCATTAAAGATTGCCTTGATCGCGCAAGCGCACATCCAGTCCGGCCAAGTCGTGCTGGATATGGGTTGCGGTACGGGTACGCTCACCCTGCTGATTAAGCAAACCCAGCCGAATGCCAGCGTATACGGACTCGATGTGGATCTCCAGGTATTGGACATCGCACGCAGGAAGGTAGAGCGGACGGGAGAAGCCATCATCCTGCAGCAGGGTACGGCGACTTGCCTGCCTTATGCGGACGAAAGCTTCGATTGTGTTTTTGCCAGTCTGCTGTTGCATCACCTGACAAGAGAGGACAAACAGCAGGCGCTCCGGGAAGCATTCCGCGTCCTCAAGTCTGGTGGCGAGTTGCATGTGGTAGATTTTGGCAAACCGCATGATTCAGCCATGTGGCTGATTTCTTGGATCGTGCGTTGGTTTGAAGAGGTGCACGATCATGTTCTGGGCCTCTTACCGGTATTTACAGCGGCTGCCGGATTTCATCCGGTAGAGGAGACGGCTTGTTATCGCACCCTGCTTGGCACTATTGCTTTATACCGCGCTGGCAAACCAAAGAGAAATCTCTTGTTTCCATCTGCAGCAAACTGTTTTTCAGCTTTTCATCGCGTTATCTAAATCATTGCTGGCTTTTTAAATGACGCCAGCAATTTGCAAAATTTCCTGTTGTTTTTACTTTTTTAGTGAATTATCTGAGATTAAATTAAGGTCTTTGCTTATTTTAATTTTCTTCAAGGAAGAGTAACTTTTGATTTGACTGTTGGCAGGGGTCGAATAGGGGGCGATCTCAATTTCACAATTCTTGATAATTGCCTGTAGCCTGAAGGAATTCCGAAAAGGAGGAAGAGCATGAGCACACATTGGAGTGATATCAAGACTGTGCCAGG
>NZ_JAGFJM010000029.1 GCF_024102715.1 Nitrosomonas communis | reverse complement strand
CTCGGCGCGCCAGCTACTTCGGCACGGCAAAAGTCAATGCCCAAGTCGTGCTGAAAAGCATCTGCATGAATCTGAAAAAAGCTGCCAACAAAATTTTTGTGGATGAGCCCTCAAAAAGGGGAGCAGTTCGCCCCCAATGCAGCATAAGGGTGAGAAACTCCTTTGAAAAAGGAGTAAAACTTCACTTTTCTGTTAAAAAAACGCGCAAAAGTGTCATTTGGAAATTTTTCCCCGTCACCGCAACAAAATTATCAGGGTTATGCAAGAGGTCTTTCCATCGCGGCAGGTACAAGTCACTAACGAGGCAGCAGCGACGATGGCTTAAGCGTCGCCAGGCTGTGGAGCCAGCAATCGGACACTTAAAATCAGATCATCGGATGGATCGTTGCTGGTTACAGGGCAAACTGGGCGATGCGCTCCATGCAGTACTGTGCGCAGCGGGTTATAACCTGCGTTGGTTGTTGCGAGCAATAGTTCGCCTGGGACTGAAGGCGGTTTTTTTGCGACTTTTATTGATTCAGCTGATCAATCCTATAAGGAGCGAACTTATAACTGTTGATGTGAATATGATGTGAATACTCAGTATGCTAAAACTATATTAGCAGCTAGGTGAATTTTACAGGACCGACTACTTACGGTTATGATCTTCTTGTTTAATTGATTCATTTCAGATCTCCTCGAAAAAAGTATTAACTGACTTTGATACAACCAACTAAAACGAATGTTTAAGCAGGTGGTTCGTATTTTAAGGAGTACGGGAAATGAATAAATAAGTAAATTCTTCAAAATGGATCGTATGAATGCATGCTCAGCTGCAAGTGCTGATCAGTTCTTTTGGAGCGGCAGGGACTGATGACAAGCGCGTCAACGCGTGATATGACAAAATAATCAGTCAGAATGAAAAATCAATTAATTGAAATGCGCAAGTTCCAGTGGATGATAAATCTCAGTGTTGCGCTTCAATGATATTACAGCTGATGGCGAGACGAACCAGTTGGGACGTGTTCTTTAATTTTAACTTCTTCATGATGCTTGCTTGATGAACACCAACAGTTTTAGGGCTGATAGAAATCATTGCCGCAATTTGCGTCACTGAATGTCCTTCCGCTATCAGTTTAAATAACTGGAATTCGCGCTTGGACAGAACATGCAAAGGATTTTCAGAGGTTCTGCCTAGCACTTTATCAGAAAGTAAGTTTGCAGCCAGTTCCGGATCGATATATGCCTGACCCTGACTTACCTTGCGAACTGCTTTTAGCAATTGTTCAAGATTGCTTTGCTTGGTGATGTATCCCGTTGCGCCCATCTTTAATGCGCGCTGGACCATGATTTCATTGCTGTACATGCTAAACACCAGAATATTTGCAGCAGGATTTTTCGTTTTGATACGATGAATGGTTTCTAGACCATCTATACCTTCCTTGTCAAGATTTAGATCAATGATGGTAACATCGGGTGTATATTCTTGATGAAGAGCGCAGCCAGTCTCTCCATTATCCGCATCGGCTACCACATGAATATCAGACGTGCTTTCAAGTAGACGGCGATAACCGCTGCGGACTACTGGATGGTCATCGATCAGTAGAACTGTAACTGGCTTGTCTCTCACAATTCGAGCACTTCCATTGTTTTTACAGTTGGGCTTGGTGAAGCTGGAGTAAACTTCTTCATCATCTCTCCTTCAAATATGAGGTGGTTTTTTTGGTTTAGGTTCAAAGTCTGTGTCGAGTAATAACTTTGTTGTCCGAAATCTGCCTCAAGTATGATTAAATATTGACCAATGCCTGGTTATGCAAACTTCAATATTTTAACAATTACTGAAACTCCGGCATTAGAGTCGCCTTCAATTGAGCGCATAAAACTGTTGATCGCTTAACTTGCTGTGCCTTCACTGTGCCTTCAATTACGTAACACTCACTGCAACGTAAATAAATGAGCGGTATTGCTAAATAACCGGTTTCTTATTGAAAAACATGTTATGTAAATATGGGTGATGATCTTATGCCATCAATGAATTTATTTGGATTTTTGTATATTCTGCTGCATTATGTATACGAATAGAATAAGCATAGAGTTTATTTTTATCTAAGAAAATTCCTTAATAGTAGGAAGAAGAGGGCGGGATGTAGTATATGTGGTGTATTTTGTAATAAGCTTCTTACAGAAACAGCACGATTAGAGTGACCAGACGAGCGAAGTGAGGTGCGCTTGATTATATAGCCACATCACTTTGTAATCAGCTCATTTGAGTTGTTAAAGATCGTCAGTTTTTCTCCTTCTGTTAGAGCAGTCGAGCGGCAATCTAACGTAAATCTGAGTTCCATGGTTTGGCATACTGTGAACAGAAAACTTACCGCCTGCAGCGATTACGCGTTCACGCATGCCGAGCAATCCTAATCCTTTGGGTGTTTGATCGACATTATAACCCTTGCCATCATCCTCCACGCTTAGCAGTAGAATATCATCCGCAGCGGTTGCTCCAGTTTTGCGATGCAAGCGTATTAGAATCCGGCTAGCCTCGGCATGATTGCGGACATTGTTGAGTGCCTCCTGCACAATGCGAAATACAGTGATATTAATATGCTCGTTGAGCTTATCAAGTTTACCTTCAAACGCCAGCTCGAGATCAATGTGGGGATTGTGCGTGACCCACTGTTTATTGAGCTCATGTAAAGCATCTTCCAGTCCAAGAGTGTCCAGGAGAACGGGGCGCAATTGATGCAGCATATCGTGCATCACTGCATGCATTTTTTTTACGCATTGTTTAATAGCTTGAGCGCTGAGATAAATACCCGAGTCTTTATCGCACAAATGGGCGATCGTTTCTGTTTCCGCGTGAATAGCGGTAAGCCACTGGCCTAACTCATCGTGCAGTTCGCGCGCGAGAAGACGCCGTTCTTCTTCTTGCATCTTGAACAGGTTTTGCATCAATCGGCGATTGCTATGTAATAACTGTCGGTGGTGGCTTGTCGATTCTTTGATCAGGTTGATATTGGTCATTACCGTGCGGCAAATACCGGTGTCTTTTACGGCTAAACTTTCCAGACGGATGTAGATTATTCTGCTGAAAGGAGCGGTGATTCTTAACTCGACTACAGTGTTATGGGGAGAGTCGAAAGTTTGTCGCAGATAGTCAATAAATATGGGATGGTCATCTTGAGTAATGTGGGTGAGGAAAAGCGTATTCAGAATGGAGGCACGTTCCTTGCCGAGAATGGCAGATCCACTCAGGTTGATGGCCAGAATGTTGCCAGCTTTATCCAGTGTAAGATAACCTACTGGCAACAGATCATAGGGATCTGTATGGCGATCATTTGTTTCTTCTGGTCGTTGTTGCTTTTCCACTTCTCTCCGATGTGTCTGCGGTTCTGCGAGTGGCTCTATCGTGCTGTGGATCTCGCTGTCATCAGTTTTTGCGGAATCATGCTTTTGGTTCATGTCATTCCCTTTTTGATAATAGCTGTAGCAATAGCAACTAGATTATCTGCTTTATTCTCAATATCGTTGTAATCATCCATATCCGGTGCTAGTGATCTGCCTTGGTGCTGTCACATCATCCTTTGCCGGATTGTGACAGTGTTGGCATGGTACCTATTCCGTATATTTGGTCTAATAAGTTAGATGCTGGCGTCTAGTTGAAGCATTTCCTTGTTGTTATGGTTAAACATCTTTGCTATGCGCTGCTTCTGAGCCAGGACGTAACCCGCGCTATCCTGTGCGCTAACAAAATCATGGATAACGCACATCTTGTTAACCGAATATATTGTTTATGCTTCATTGCTTGCTAGCTGAGTAACACTCTTGTTGTTGTGTCGATGAATGCTATTCATGTATTTGGTATGGTAGTGTCGTATTTAGCGGGAACGTAAATCATTGCTTTTGATTTATGTACAATATTTCAGTTATTGTGACAAGCAGAAAATGGGTTGGGATACGTCATGAGATGCTGTCTGTAGCATTTTTACCACTATGCCTGGGAATGGCTTGATCCAATGGTAATCAGACAGACTCTTCCTCAATATGGAAAAAATTATGATGTTTTAAGCTATTTTTTTAACAGTTAATAGCGCACAATGTCGGTGGTTAAGCTTGTACACTCGAGTGTGGCCATTTGAGGAATACAAGTTGATCGTTGATCGAGTGTTTAGGTATCATCAGATGAAATGAGCTGATTTGGTAGTTCATCTGATTTATTTGACAAACGCATTATTAATTTATTGACTGCAGTGGGCGCTTTAATCTTTTATACAGTGATCTATTTTCTTGGATACTTTGCTACACATGGATTTAATCTAATAGCAGGCCGGATGTTAATCAATCGTCGTATAGCTGGCTTGGTCGGTGTATTCTTTGTGGCGGTATTTCATGGTTATAAAATTATCAATAGCCCCTTGCCAGCGGGAGTAGATACGGATACTGCACATGCACTTGGTTATTATGTTATTTTTCCCGTCGCAATCATCGTCGGTGTGTTTTTGTATATTACATGGCAAGAGAAAAAAGATAATGATCCATTATAAAAAAGAACTAATAAGTTTAGTGTTATTGGGGAATTTGAGAATATAAAAGCTTTCTTTTAATGCTTTGGTTTCTGGTCGTGTGTGTTAAACTTTCATCTTAAACCTAAGGTACATCTTATCTAGGAATAAGATTAAAAACAGCATCTAATAAAAAAACGGAATATTGAATAATTGCATCTGTTGAAGTTGGCAGTTTAGTTTTGTATAACACTACATTATTAGCCGATATCGATTCTACAATCTAACTTGCTGCAATTAAATGCTTTACATGACTTCCTGCATTTCAAGCTTCTATCTCAGGTTATTTTGATCAAATAGCATGTCTAATTTACTTGAAAGCATCATTCGTCCAGAAATTCTTGCGCTTTCTGCTTATCATGTTCCTCCAGCAAAGGGCATGATAAAACTGGATGCAATGGAGAATCCTTATACTTTGCCCTTGATCCTGCGCGAAGAAATTTCCCAATTGACAGAGGATGCCCATATTAACCGTTATCCCGATCCAAGTGCGGCGTCAGTGAAGTCTGTCTTAAGAAATACCCTGTCCATTCCTGCTGAAATGGCGATTATGTTGGGAAATGGATCGGATGAACTTATTCAGATCATTGCGCTTGCCACGGCTAAGCCAGGCGCTGTGCTGATGGGGGTGGAGCCGGGCTTTGCCATGTTCCGCATCATCGCTACTTTCTGTGGTATGAACTATGTGGGCGTGCCGTTAGCCGCTGATTTTTCTCTCGACCTGGATGCCATGCTTGCCGCTATTGCCCAACACCAGCCTGCAGTGATTTTTTTAGCTTATCCCAACAATCCCAGTGGCAATTTATTTGATAGTGAGGCAATCTGCCGCATTATTGAGGCCACACCTGGTATCGTCATTGTCGATGAAGCTTATCATGCTTTTGCCGATGCAAGTTTTATGGATATGCTTACTCAATATCCTAATTTGTTGCTGATGCGTACGCTCTCAAAACTAGGGCTGGCTGGATTAAGATTGGGGCTGCTGGTCGGTAGACCTGAATGGCTGACACAATTTGAAAAACTGCGCTTGCCCTATAATGTAGGAGTCATGACCCAGTTGATTGTGGAGAGAGTCCTCCAGCACTATGATATATTGCTGGAGCAGGCTGCAACAATTAAAGCAGAACGGGCCATTTTGAGGGCTCGTCTAGCAACGATGGAAGGTATTGAAGTTTTTCCGTCAGATGCAAATTTTGTTTTATTTCGTCTCAATCAGGCTAGTCTGATTTTTCAAGAACTTCAGCAATACGGCATATTAATCAAAAATCTTGATGGTACTCATCCCTTACTAAAAAATTGCTTGCGCGTCACAGTTGGTACTGCTGATGAGAATACGCAATTCTGTAAAACACTGCGTCGCATACTTGAAAAACCATTGTTATTAGCCTGATTGTCCATATTTACAAATAAATATTTTTATGCGTCAAACCCAAGTTACCCGTAATACGCTGGAGACTCAGATCGCCGTCGAGGTCAATCTGGATGGTAGAGGTCATGCCATCCTGGATAGCGGCATACCCTTTCTTGATCACATGCTTGATCAAATTGCGCGTCATGGAATGATTGATCTGAAAATAAATGCAAAAGGTGACTTGCATATTGATGCCCATCATACTGTAGAGGATATTGGCATCACGCTGGGACAGGCACTAGCACAAGCATTTGGAAACAAAAAAGGCATACGCCGTTACGGACATGCCTATGTGCCACTAGATGAGGCATTGTCAAGAGTCGTGATTGATCTTTCTGGTCGCCCCGGCATGGCATTCCATGTGCAATTTGCACGTGCACGCATTGGTGAATTTGATGTCGATCTAGTCCATGAATTTTTCCAAGGCCTAGTCAATCATGCCATGATCACCTTGCACATAGATAATCTCTCAGGCAATAACGCGCATCATCAGGCAGAAACCATTTTTAAGGCATTTGGACGAGCCTTACGCATGGCGCTAGAAGCAGATCCGCGTGCTATCGATCTCATTCCTTCCACAAAAGGCTCTTTGTAAACCATATCATTTTCTCAAACTAAGTATGACTGATATCGCCATAGTCGATTACGGAATGGGTAATTTACGTTCGGTATCTAAAGCCCTTGAACATGTTGCGCCTACTGCTTCCATTGTTGTAACCAGTGATCCAGCCGTGGTAGAAAAAGCATCACGTGTTGTCGTTCCTGGCCAGGGTGCGATGCCCAATTGCATTCATGAGCTGACGGTTCGCGGATTAAAAGAGGTTGTGCTGGAAGCCGCTAAGAATAAGCCTTTTCTTGGCATTTGCCTCGGTCTGCAAATGCTGTTTGAAGAAAGTGAAGAAGGAAATATGAAGGGTTTAGGCATTTTGCCTGGCAAAGTACGTCATTTTCTGCGTGAAGCGATGATAGATGCCGATGGCAATAAACTTAAAGTTCCTCACATGGGCTGGAATCAGGTGTATCAAACAAGCCGGCATCCCTTGTGGAATGATATTGCCAATGATGCCCGTTTTTATTTCGTTCACAGTTATTATGTGGAAACAGTTACTCCGGAAATAACGGCTGCTTATACGCTTTATCCTACGTCGTTTACTTGTGCAATCGCTAAGGATAATATCTTTGCTGTCCAGTTCCATCCGGAGAAAAGTCATCTGGCCGGTTTGACGTTATTAAGTAATTTTGCCAAATGGGAGCCATCTTCTAGTCATTAGTACAATCCAATTTATTATCTATAGTTTTTCTCAAACTAATCCTCTTATTCTCA
Organism: Nitrosomonas communis; assembly: GCF_024102715.1. Classification (GTDB taxonomy): domain Bacteria; phylum Pseudomonadota; class Gammaproteobacteria; order Burkholderiales; family Nitrosomonadaceae; genus Nitrosomonas; species Nitrosomonas communis_B. The sequence continues at coordinate 19,855 of NZ_JAGFJM010000029.1, read as the reverse complement.
ATTATTTATCCTGACAATATATGCTGATTATTCCTGCAATTGACCTCAAAGATGGACAGTGCGTACGTCTTAAACAAGGAGTCATGGATGACGCAACTGTATTTTCTGAAAACCCTGGTGCTGTAGCCCAGCATTGGTTGGAACAAGGCGCGCGCCGGCTACACTTAGTCGATCTAAACGGCGCATTTGCTGGTAAACCGAAAAATGAATCAGCTATTCGCGCCATTGTTAAAGCGATTAATGGCAGCATTCCGATTCAGCTTGGCGGTGGTATTCGAGATCTGGAAACTATTGAGCGTTATCTGGATAACGGCATTACCTATGTCATTATCGGAACAGCTGCGGTAAAAATTCCCGGATTTCTGCATGATGCGTGTTATGCCTTCCCCGGTCAGATTATGGTGGGACTTGACGCCAAAAATGGTAAGGTGGCAGTGGATGGCTGGTCTAAAGTTACTGGGCATGATGTGGTAGATTTAGCGAAAAAGTTTGAAGATTATGGAGTTGAAGCAATTATTTATACTGACATCGGCCGTGACGGTATGCTCACGGGTATCAATGTTGATGCAACCATAACCTTGGCGCGGGAGCTGACTGTACCAGTCGTTGCTAGCGGCGGAATTACTAATTTGGATGATATTAAAACACTCTGTGAAATTGAGTCAGAAGGCATCATGGGCGCGATAACTGGCCGGGCTATCTATGAGGGCACGCTGGATTTTAAAGAAGCGCAACAATTGGCTGACAAGCTGAGTGAAATGGTCTGACAAGATAATTGATGTCTTGAATGAAATTCAAGTCTGTTCACATGTTTTTTCCCTATTCTTTTGCCATCATGTAAGGGTTTCTTGGATTCATGGGTCTTGCCAAACGTATTATTCCGTGTCTTGATGTCAATAATGGACGTGTTGTTAAAGGTGTTAATTTTGTCTCTCTTCGAGATGCGGGTGATCCTGTAGAAATAGCCCGTCGTTACGATGAACAGGGTGCTGATGAGCTTGTTTTTCTTGATATTACTGCTAGTTCTGATAATCGCGATTTGATTCTGCATATTGTTGAAGAAGTGGCGGCGCAGGTATTCATTCCGTTGACTGTGGGTGGTGGCGTACGCAGGGTCGAAGATGTTCGCCGGTTGTTGAATGCAGGGGCTGATAAAGTGAGCGTTAACACTTCTGCTGTGCTCAATCCGCAACTGATAGAAGAGGCGGCTAGTCATTATGGTTCACAGTGCATCGTTGTCGCCATAGACGCTAAACAAATCAGGAATGAGCAGCACAATGACTCCCGCTGGGAAGTGTTTACGCACGGTGGGCGCAAGGCAACAGGCCTCGATGCCATCGAGTGGGCCAAAAAAATGCAGGCGTTAGGTGCGGGTGAAATTTTACTGACCAGCATGGATAGGGACGGCACACGCCACGGCTTTGATTTGGCGCTGACACGTGCCATTTCTGACGCAATAGACTTACCAGTAATTGCCAGTGGTGGCGTAGGCAACCTGGATCACTTGGTTGATGGTATTTTGCAGGGGCATGCTGATGCAGTATTAGCGGCCAGCATTTTTCACTATGGCCAGCATACCATCCAGGAAGCCAAGCAATATCTGGCAAAGTATGGAATTGAAGTGCGGTTGTAATACTCAAATAATATTTCAGTGCTATGTTAGCAAGATAAGCGTTTATGTCGGATACTTGGCTAAATAAAATAAATTGGGCGACAGATGGGCTCGTACCCGTGATTGCGCAGGATGAAAAAAGCGGTAATGTACTGATGGTTGCGTGGATGAATCGGGAAGCCATCAAGTTGACCGTTGAGACCGGGGAGGCTGTTTATTGGTCGCGTTCCCGTAAAAAAATTTGGCGCAAAGGGGAAGAATCGGGTCATGTGCAGAAAGTAAAAGCAATTTATCTGGATTGTGACGAGGATGTGATATTACTTACAGTGGAGCAATTGGGGGGTATTGCTTGTCATACTGGCAGACAGAGTTGTTTTTTTAATAAACTGGAAGGAGATCAATGGGTCATCGTCACACCTGTTATCAAGGATCCAGCGGAGATCTATAAGTAATGACTGATTCATTCATTCTTCGGCGTGTGGCAGAAACAATCGAGGCGCGTAAAAGTGCTGATCCTTCCACTTCTTACGTAGCAAAACTGCTCAGGGGCGGTCAGGACAAAATACTCAAAAAAATTGCCGAAGAAGCAGCGGAAACCATCATGGCTTCAAAGGATGGAGATACCGCACATGTTGTTTATGAAGTCGCGGATTTATGGTTTCATAGTTTGGTATTGCTTGCGCATCATGGATTAAAACCGGAAGATATACTGCATGAACTGGAACGGCGAGAAGGCGTTTCCGGTATTGAAGAGAAACTATCGCGTAAAACAGGGCAATAAATGGAAAATTGTATTTTTTGCAAAATTGTACGAGGAGATGTTCCTGCCAGCAAAGTGTATGAAGATCAGGATTTTGTTGCCTTTCACGATATTCATCCAGCGGCACCTGTTCATTTTCTGCTGATACCCAAGCAACATATTGCTTCATTGTATGAGGTAACTGAAACAGATCAATCACTCTTGGGGAAAATGCTATGGCTGACCCCTCAGGTAGCAAAGCAGCAGGGATGTGAGAACGGGTTTCGTACCATTATCAATACTGGACGTGTAGGCGGACAAGAAGTGTTTCATCTTCATATTCATATCATTGGAGGAAAAGATCGTTTACCCACTATGATTCACCATGGGCAATAATTTTTTGAAGGAGTAAGCAATGGGGACGTTTAGCATTTGGCATTGGCTGATTGTGCTGGCGATTGTCGTCCTGGTTTTTGGCACGAAAAAGCTGCGGAATTTGGGCGGTGATCTTGGTAATGCAATCAGGGGATTTAAGGAAGGCATGAAAGGTGGCGAAGAGGATAATACTACTCCCTCTTCTCAGTCCCAGCAGATTACCAGCCATGCTGTTGAAGTTGGAACCAAAGAGAAAAATGAGACCAAGCTTTGAGATGACTGCCTTGCCATAAGGTGGTTGAAATCGATGCACAATCAGTGAAGCATGACAATTTTGCAATTTCTTTGTGATGATTCCATCGGAAAAGAAATTTCTGTGGAAGGATGAGACGTGTTTGATATCAGTTTTGCAGAAATGATCATCATTTTTATAGTGGCATTGATAGTGATCGGGCCTGAGCGGCTTCCGCGTGTGGCACGGACGATGGGGCATTTACTGGGACGGGCACGGCGGTATGTTGATAATGTCAAGAGCGATATCCAGCATGAAATTGAACTCGATGAATTGAAGCGTTTAAAAAATTCTGTACAGGAAACAACGCATTCTATTGAGCAATCATTGAAGCAAGAATTTGATCAAATCCAGACTACTACTGACATGAATACAGTAGAAAAAACAAAAAATCCTGTGCTTGCTGAACTCAGACAAATTAACACTTCGGTAGGAAATAAACTTCCTGATCAGAGAGTTACAACGCAACAACAGGTTCCAGAATCAGATAAAAGCGTATCCTAAAAGGACACTGTACTTTTGATTGATTATTTCAGTATGGCAGGCTTCCTGATTACGTAACCGCTAGCGCTAATAATACCTATCTACGTGGTTTGATTCATCATGATCGTATTAACCCAGATTCTTTAGTTGATTGCTCTTTCTAATGTTAGCATTATGAATAAATATTATGGTCTTTGCTATAAATTTCACGCTTGTCTTTTGGATATTCTCATTTCTCTGCGGATTACACGGTTTTGTAATCATATGGCTGCGCTGTAACTTTCCGGAATGGAATAATCATTCCGTTTTGCCCTGCATGCGCAAAGTCGCATATTCCCTTCCATCCGACTCAGGATTCTAGAATGGACGAAGAGAGCACCTTTGTTTCACATCTGGTGGAATTGCGTGCCAGGATGATTCGGATATTTTCTGTGCTGGCGCTTGGTTTTCTGCCATGTGCTTATTTTGCGCGCGATCTCTATACTCTTCTGGCGCAGCCTTTGCTGGAGAAATTGCCTTTAGGCGGCCAAATGATTGCCACAGCAGTTGCCACCCCTTTTTTTATACCCATGCAAGTAGCCCTAATGACAGCGTTTGTGCTGACCTTACCGCATACGCTTTATCAGATTTGGGCTTTTGTGGCGCCGGGGTTGTATTCCCATGAAAAGCGCCTGTTTTTACCCCTCGTAGTTGCCAGCAGTGTGTTGTTTTTCGTAGGGATGGCATTCGCTTATTTTGCTGCATTGCCTTTGGTGTTTGAGTTTATTATTTATTTTGCACCTGAAGGAGTGGCGGTCATGACTGATATCGGTGAATACCTTGGTTTTGTCCTGGCCATGTTCTTGACTTTTGGCATTACTTTTGAAGTTCCAGTATTCGTTGTCGTGCTGGTGCGAACAGGGGTCATTTCACTCGCGAAAATGAAAGAAGTTCGTCAGTATGTGCTGGTAGGTGCTTTTGTGATAGGTGCGATTTTCACACCTCCTGATGTGATTTCACAGTTTTTGCTGGCAGTACCGCTCTATTTGCTCTATGAATTGGGTATATTTTTCGCTGGTTTATCAGGTAAGCCTAGTGATCCAGTTGCGGATCAACAGTTTGTAAGCAGTGCAAATGAGCCGACGGTAAAAGAGAAGAATGATTAGAAACTGCTTAATTTGGTGCATCCTATCCAGTTTGATTTTCTGGGAAGCATTAAGAAAGTGAGTAGAGGCTGTACTCTAAATATACGAAGCTCAGAATCACAGATATATCATTCAGTCAGACGAAAATTAATTCTAAGTCAACCAGATTTCCGGGTAGATACAAGTTCGTTGCAATTGTTGTAAGTTGTCCTTAAATTTCTGATAGAAATCTTGGGATAATCGGCTAAGCACAACTTTGTAAATTCATAGTTGTTTTTTGAAACGTGAATATTCATGATTAAACTCCTCTTAAGCATCTTTTTTTCATTTTGGATCGTAACGGGTGCTGAGTATGTCCAGGCAGATGAACTCGCTCATCAGTTGAAAACAATCCAGAGCAAGCTTGATACATTGAGTAACGGTGAAGAAACACCACAAAAAAAGAAGCTGAAAGAGATTTATCTCAATACGCAGCAGGTATTGCTGGATCATCAGGAGTATCTCAATAAAACCCAGCTTTATTCGCAGCAACTGGAAAAATATCCGCAACAATTAGAAACGCTCAGAAAGCAGAAGGGCAAAACTAAGCCTGCGACAGCTGAAATTACAGAACTGGCAGACCTGCCCTTGGGCGAAATGGAGCAGAGACACGTCACTGCTCAAGCCAAATTATCAGAGTTGCAAAATCAGCAGCAGAAACTGGCTTCCGAGATTGCTAATTTGCGGCAGCGCACCATTGTGATTCGAGAGGAGTTAGTCGCAGCACGCAACGCGCGTAAGACATTAACAGAAAAAATACCACCATCGTCGGATACTTCCGATGAAAAAATTGCCGATGCGCTCAAAATGCTCCAGGATTACCAGAGCCGGGCGTTGACAGACAAGATTCGTATGCTGGAGCTGGAAACATTAATACTGCCTAATGCTATTGAGATTGCAACCTTACAGGATGAGCTGATCCTGAAGCCGGAGACCCAAGCGTTACTTGAAAAAGTGGAGTGGTTAGCCAGGCATATCAATCTGAAAAGAAAAGCCGAGACAGAAGAGTTGGTTGAGAAGTCAGGACAGTTGCTGGACGAGAGTAAATGGCGGCATCCAGCATTGCTTATGATGGTGCAGAATAATGAACAGCTTGCCACTAGACTGAGTGATTATGCTGATCATACTGCTAAGCTGATCGTGCAAAAAACACAACTTGAAAACCGGCTTAGCCTGATTACTAAAAACTACGCCACACTTCAGCAGCGGCTCGAGTTCCATGCGGAAGATGATGCGTTGGGAACCGAGATCAGAAAACAGTTCAAGCAAATTTTATCCAAGCCTGATATCGCGCAGACGCAAAAATTATTGAGTAGCGCAAAACTCGAGCTGTTCCAGCTTGAGCAAGAAAAGCTGGATATGATGCATGATAAGGCCTATTTCAAAAGAATGACCGAAGGTCATGTTATCGATGGTAAAGACCCTGTCTACCGGGATATAACGAACGCGTTCCAGGAGCTTAAAAATTCCCGCCTGCATGTCATCAATCAATTCTTAGGTGTTCTATATTCCTACATCAAGGAATTAGAGTTATATGCCTCAACCCAGCATCAGCTTATTGAAAAAATCAGTGAATATGAGCTTCTGCTCAAAGAGAATTTGTTGGTCACGCGCAGTGCAAAACCAATCAGTTTAGATATGGGTGATAGTCTCGCTGCTGCTAGCAATTGGTTCGTTTCCAGTAAGACGCAGGCAGCTCTGGTAAAAGTAATAGACAGAGTATGGTTGCAAGTTCTAGCCATTTTAATGGCTTTTCTGCTGGTTGGATTGATTTCCAGGCAGATTTACTGGCCGCGCTATTTACAATGGGAAGAAGCAGGAAAGGAGGCATGGGGGAAAGTCAAGCAAGATAAGGCACGCTATCCTGTCGGCATGCTAGTGTTTGCTATCGTACAATCTTTGCTGATGTCCTTGCCATTTCTGCTGATTTATCAAATTCTACAGCACGATATCAAGACAGAAATGAGCCATGCACTTGCGCTCGCTTTTTATGTAACTGCCATCACCATATTTTTCTGGAGTTTTCTGCTTCATCTTTGCCGTCCAGACGGACTGCTCGTCAATCAGTTCCGGTTTCATGCCGATATGGTCAATAAATTGCGTTTGGATATTAAACGTTACGCACCATTTGTATTGATATTAAGCATCATCATTGGCTTCACAGATGCATTCACAGATGACATCGTACGTAACGGTGTAGGGAGATTTGCTTTTATCCTGCTGTGCATAGTGCTGGCAATATTTGCTTTAGGCTGGATGGCGATAACAAATTCTGGTAAGTCGCTTTATCAAGGAAAAAGTTTTACTTTGCTGCAAAATCCCAAGCTGTGGATGGCACTTCTTTTTGTGCAGCAATTGTACTTAATCTTCATGGCAGCCAGAGGCTACTACTTTGCTGCCTTATATCAGTGTATTCTAATTTTTCAATCGGTCATTTTGATTATCCTGTGCAGTCTGACTTTTTTTCTGGGCTACCGCAGTTTGTTAATAACCCAGCGCAGAATCGCTTTTAAAAGAGCGATTGCAAAGCGGGAAGAAATGCTTGCCCAGCGTGCAGCCACTGGAAAAAGTGACAGTGAGTTTGTGGATGATAGCTATATCGATGTCAAATCAATCAGCAAGCAATCTGCCACCTTATTAAAGATCAGCGTGTGGGGACTGCTGCTAGCGGGATTAAGTATCATTTGGCTGGAGATGCTGCCTGCTCTGGGATTTCTGGAAGATATCGTTGTCTGGCGGACCTCGATGGTGAAAGAGGGCGAAGAGATCGTGCGCCTGATTACGCTAAAGACATTGCTGGTAGCGTTGATTATTTTGACTCTGGTTATTGTAGCAGCTCATAATTTGCCTGGTACTTTGGAGCTTCTGGTTTTGCAGCATTTATCCTTAAATGCAGGTACCGGTTACGCGATTATCACTCTTCTCCGATATGCCATTATTATTATTGGCGTGATGGTTACTTTCCAGATGCTTGGGATGGAATGGTCAAATATCCAATGGCTCGTGGCAGCACTTAGTGTCGGATTGGGCTTTGGCCTGCAGGAAATTGTGGCTAATTTCGTATCAGGGTTGATTCTTCTGTTTGAACGTCCCATCAGAATTGGTGATCTGGTCACATTGAACAATGTAACCGGTACAGTCAACAAGATTAATATTCGTGCCACTACCTTGATTGATCCAGATCACAAAGAAGTGGTCGTGCCTAATAAAACATTTATTACCCAGCAGTTGATCAACTGGGCGTTAAGCGATCAGGTTACACGTGTCCTGATACCAGTGGGCATTGCTTATGGCTCGGATTGTGATAAGGCCAGAGCGTTGTTACTGGAGATTGCCGGAAATCATCCTGCGGTCCTGCAGGACCCAGAACCTACTGCCTTATTTCTGGGGTTTGGTGCAAGCACATTAAATTTTGAATTAAGAGTTTATGTAGGTCAGCTTTCCGATCGAATGAATCTTGCTCACGATTTGAATATGGAGATTAACCGTCGGTTTGCTGAAGAAAAAATTAACATTGCATTCCCGCAGCTGGATATTCATCTTTATCGAGCAAATAGCAAGGGAAAGTCTGAATAAGTGTGTGCAGAGATATGGGAAGAAAAGGGTTGCTGGTGTCGAACTTCAGATATGTTATGCTGTCACAATTTGACGTAGCTGTTACTCATACTGAGAGTCTGCTGATAACACAGCGAGTTGAGTAATCAGGCTGCTATTCCTGATTTTCTGTTTTTAGCCTTCATTCATATTGATGAGAAGTATCAACTTGTATTCACCCGCTATTTCTTGATGCTGAACGATCCAGGAGTATTGAACAGTTGCACGCGATGGATATTCTTTTGCGATAAGCCATGATAAGTTCATCTGGATATCGAACTGATAAAAGGGATATTAATGAAATTATATAGATGGGGCTATCAGTTTATACGGTATTTCCTGTTTCTATGCATTCCATTGGTTTTATTGCTTGCTGCCATGCTGTGGTTTGTTTTTCATACACAAGAAGATGCTGCCATGGAGATCATACAGGCGAACGAGCGATTGTCAATCCAGCTTAGCGAACGCACCATCGAAGCTAAATTGGATGTGTTGCGCAACGATGCACTTTATCTGGCAGAGCTGTCGTCGTTGCAGCAATGGCTTGATGGCGGGAGTTCTGCAACACAGGCACATCTTACTGCAGATTTTCTAGCTTTCGCGCAGCACCGTCAATTCTATGATCAGATTCGTTTTCTGGATGAACGCGGCCAAGAGGTAATGCGTGTCGACTTCAATGCAGGTCAGCCGGCAGTCATACCGATGGAGCAATTACAAAACAGATCGAAACGTTACTACGTGCAGAATACGCTAGCGCTGAATAAAAAGACTGTCCTCATCTCGCCATTCGATCTCACTGTCGAGCATGGTGTCATCAAGCAACCCATCAAACCCACGATCCGCCTCAGTGCGCCGGTATTTGACAGCAAGAAGCAGAAACGTGGTCTCATTGTACTTAACTACCAGGGACAGAGGTTACTCGATCGTCTACGCGAAATTTCTAGACAAAGCCTGGGTCATCTCTGGTTGCTTAATGCGCAGGGATATTGGTTACTCGGATCACGTCCGGAGATGGAATGGGGTTTCATGTATCCGGAGCGGCAAACAATGCGGTTTGATCACGAATTCGGCGAAGAAGTGTGGTTGTCCATTCTGGGTGGCCCTGAGATTGGTCAATGGATGCACGAAAAGGGACTGTTTACCTATGCCAAGGTTAAACCGGCAGAATTGTACAATAGCTTAGGCAGTGAACACTGGATTCTGGTTTCTCAGATATCCTCATCGATTTTAGCTGCGAGTACTGCTGAGAATAGCCGTAACCTGATCATCGCCTTTATGGTACTCACTTTATTGCTTATGCTGTTGAGCGGGGTAATCGCCCATTATGCCGTACGCCGCCAGCAGGCTGAGAACAGGGTGCGCGCCAGAGAAGCTCAGTTTCGTGGGTTGCTGGAGTCGGCGCCAGATGCTATTGTCATTGCTGATCAGCATGGCTGTATTACTCGGGTCAATGCACAGACTGAAAAGTGGTTTGGTTATAGCCGTAATGAATTATTGGGTAGGCCAATAGAGCAGCTTTTACCAGAACGGTTTCACGAAACACATCCATTTGCCCGGCAGCAAGATATCGCGGGACCATTCACCTATCCCGTGAAAGTAGGCGCGGAGCTATATGGGCAACACAAGGATGGTAGCGAATTTCCGATAGAAATCAGCTTAAGTCCACTCCAAACGGAGCAGGGACCGTTGATCACCAGCATTATCCGCAATATTTCTGCACGCAAGCAAGCTGAAGAAGCGAAGCGGCGCGTGGAGATACGTTATCGTGATTTGATCAATAACTTGCCTATAGGTGTTTTTCGTAACAAACCAGACACTTATGGCAGGTTTCTTGAAATAAACCAGGCTATGGTCGATATTTTTGAGGCGGATTCGGTGGAACAGCTTCTTTCTTATCGCTTGAGTGAGTCCTATTGCGATGCAGCTGACCGCAAAGCTTATATTGACAAAGTGACAAGCCAGGGTTCTGCGAAGAATGTCGAAATACGGTTTAGAACCTTGAAAGGACGGGAGTTTTACGCTTCGGTAACTTCCGTGATGAGAAGAGACCCGTGCGGTGAAATCTATCTTGATGGCATCTTGGAAGATATCACCGCACGCAAAGAGAACGAGTATCGGATTCAGTTATTGAATGAAAATATCCAGGCACGCTCCAAGGAGCTGGAAACCGTTAACCGCGAACTGGAGGCATTTAGTTACTCTGTTTCCCACGATTTACGTGCACCATTGCGGGCCCTGGATGGTTTCAGCCGCACATTGCTCGATGATTATGCTGATCGCTTAGATGAAAGAGGGCATGACCGGTTGTACCGGATACGGGCGGCTGCTCAGCGTATGGCAGAGCTCATCGATGATTTGCTTAAATTATCGCGCGTTACCCGCACAGAGCTCAAGTGGGAGACTGTTGATCTGACGCAGCTGGCAGAAGAAATCATAAGCATGCTGCAGCAGATAGAGCCTGAGCGTCATGTCAAGTGCTTGATACAGTCTGGCTTGACGACGCGTGGTGATACGCAATTATTGCGTATCATGATGGATAATCTGCTGAGTAACGCCTGGAAATTTACTGGGCAATGCCGGGAAGCGCTGATTGAAGTAGGGTGTACTGTAAAGGAAGACAAAATTATTTATTTCGTTCGAGACAATGGCGCCGGCTTCGATATGGCCTACGCTGATAAATTATTTGGTGCATTCCAGCGTTTGCATGATGCGAATGAGTATCCGGGGACCGGTATCGGGCTCGCCACTGTGCAGCGAGTGATCCATAAGCATGGTGGATGTATTTGGGCTGAAAGCGCCATCAATCAGGGGGCAACTTTTTATTTCATATTGGATGGGAAGGAGAGAGTATGAGCAACAAAGTAATAATGCTAGTCGAAGATAACCCGGATGATGCATTATTAATGCTAGATGCGTTAAAAGCTAACCAGATTGGCAACAAGGTGGTGATAGCGCGCAATGGCGTTGAGGCACTCGATTATTTGTTCGGGCGGGGGGATTATGCTGAGCGGAAAATTGCCGATCTGCCGATACTGATGTTGCTGGATCTTAAACTCCCCAAGATAGATGGATTGGAAGTGTTACGCCATATTCGTGCTGCCGAGCATGTCCGTTTTTTACCGACTGTGATCCTGACCTCATCCAATGAAGATGAGGATCGCATCAAAGCTTATTCCTTGGGTACCAATAGCTATGTCCGTAAACCGGTGGATTTCGATACTTTTATTAAAGTGGCCGGGCAGCTTGGTCTCTACTGGTTGAGAGTGAATGAACCGCCATTTGGTCGCCAGAAATAAGTAGAGGGGCGCATCATGCCAGATACACTGAATACACTGAAACAGATGTCCTCCTTGTTGCGCTTCTTGTTTATTGAGGATGCGGAGAATGATGTCCTGCTGCTGGTAGATTACTTTCAGTCAGAAGGGCTCAAGTTTGATTGGCAGCGGGTCGATACGGAACGAGGAGTGATCCTGCAATTACAGAAGCCGTGGGATATCATCTTTTCGGATTATTCCATGCCTGGGTTTAGTGGTGCTCGTGCGCTGGAAATTGTCCGCCAGCATGATCCTGATATTCCATTTATTTTCATTTCTGGCGCAATCGGTGAAGATGTCGCAGTCGAAGCGATGAAACGCGGGGCACAAGATTATGTTATGAAGGGAAACCTCAATCGCTTATTACCTGCGGTAGCGCGTGAACTGCAAGATGCCCGGCAGCGTCGCAAGCATCGTCAAGCTAATGAGTTAGTACGCAAGCTGTCACTGGTTGTAGCCCAGACTACAGACAGCGTTTTTATCACTGATCCCAAAGGGCAGATTGAATATGTCAATCCAGCTTTTGAGAAATTAACGGGTTATAGCGCGGAAGAGGCCAAGGGAAAAACGCCTGCCATTCTTCATTCTGGTTTGCATGATAGCAATTTTTACTGGCAGCTCTGGCAAACCATCGTTTGTGGAGATATATACAAAGGCACCTTCATTAACCGGCACAAGAATGGTGAGCTATTTTACGAGGAAGAGGTCATCGCGCCTTTAAGGGATGAGCAAGGGAATATTACTCATTTTGTCTCGACCGGTAGAGATATCACTGCGCGCATCAAGGCTGAAGAGGAGCGTACCCGATTAATAGCAATACTGAATGCGACACCAGATCTGGTCGCTATTTTTGAACCGGAAGGGCGTTTATTCTATTTGAACCAGTCAGGGCGTTACTTACTTAAATTGGGTAGTGAAGAAGATGTCAGCCAGTATTGCATGCAGGATCTATTTTTTAAGGACACTGCCCGGCAATCATTTTCTGAAATTCTGACAGCAGTGCAACAGTACGGCATCTGGAGCGGAGAAACCGTTTTACGGACCGCCAGAAATAAGGAGCTGCCAGTTTCCCAAGTAGTACTTGCCCATAGGGAAAGGGAAAATTGTATTGAGTATTTATCAATGATTGCGCGCGATATCTCGGAACGGAAGCGCTTCGAAGCCGAGTTGCAGCACCAAGCTACGCATGATCGCCTGACCAATTTGCCAAACCGTTCTTTATTAGTCGAGTGCTTTGCTTCAGCCATAAAATATGCACAACGGCACAACAGTCATGTCGGCGTGTTATTTATCGATCTTGATAATTTCAAGCGGATCAATGATAACCTTGGTCATGCGGCGGGTGATAGTTTGCTGGAACAGATCGCCCATCGCCTGCAAAGCTGCATGCGCACCAATGATACGGTTGCGCGTCATGGTGGTGACGAATTTGCTATCGTGCTCAGTGAACTACACAATCCGGAAAATATACTGGATGTACTCAATAAAATATACGCTGCTTTCAAACACCCGGTGATCATTCATGGTCATGAAATCCATGTCATGTTTAGTATTGGTATTGCTGTTTATCCACATGATGGTGACCGGATAGAGGATTTGTTGCGGCATGCTGACATTGCCATGTATCGGGCCAAGTCGACGGGGTCTAATCAATACTGTTTTTATGCAGTCGATATGAATATCCGCGGTCATGAGCTGCTGGCTTTGGAGACCGATCTGCGCCGTGCCCTAGAGCAAAATGAATTTGTGCTGCATTACCAGCCGCAGATAGATCTGCGGAATAATCGGGTTATTGGCGCTGAAGGATTGATACGCTGGCAGCACTCAGCACGCGGACTGATGCTTCCTGCTGATTTTGTCCCTCTTCTGGAAAAATCAAACATGATCATTCCGGTCGGCGAGTGGGTGCTGCACCAGGTCTGCAGAATGCATCGCAATTGGCGGGGACTGGGATTCAATGATATGCGCATCGCTATCAATATTTCTGCCGCTCAATTCAATGATGTCGATTTTCACGATAAGATCCAGCGCGCCTTACAGGAGGAGCATATGCCCAAGCATGCGCTTGAACTGGAGATTGCCGAAAGTATCTTAATGCGCGATCCCGCTAGCGCAGCTGAAGTGCTGGCGGCAATACATGCTCTGGGTGTCCGGATCGCAATTGATAATTTTGGCACGAGCTATACTTCACTGATCTATCTGAAGCGTTTTTCGCTGGACGCACTGAAGATTGATCGGACATTGATAAGTGGTTTAACCAATAATTCTGATAATGCCGTTATCGTCGAAGCAGCTATCTCCCTTGCCCATAAGCTTGGTCTTGAAGTAACGGCTGAAGGTGTGGAAACTGACAGACAGCTTGAATTTCTGCGCACACACACGTGTGATTTGATGCAAGGCGATTATTTTAGCCAGTCTTTGCCCATGCCTGAATTTATCAAACTATTACATGAAAAAAAAGCAAACAAACCTGAACTAGGATATTGCTTTTAGGCAGCGCCGCACATTGTTCCCTGTTCGAGGAAGCAGTCATAATAAGCTTACAATGCAGGGGAGATCATTTAATTTCGATTGGGCGCTAGACGAACACTGTTTATAGATTTAGTATAAAAATAAGTCTGTAACTTTGGCGGCATAACAGAAGGTTAGCCGAGCAAAACTGTAACTGAGGGAGTTTTTTCCGATGGAGCAGATGATCCAGTCTATGTACTTAGCGAGTGATCCGGTCGGTGTCATCGAGGGAGATTCATAGGCTCGTGGTCGACGTGCTGTGTGAGCGTTTGCCGCCGCTACATCAGGCTTTATTCAGCGCATTTGATCATGAATATTATCCTTTCGATGTCTATCGCCATCTGGACGCACAACGCGTGCGGGGCGATTGCATTACATCCTGCCAGTGGTCTCAAACGTGATTTAACCATATTCGATAGTGGTGGCTCATTATGCGTCCCAGTTACACCAGCTTGTCTAAATCGTATGCTGGACATGTTTGTAAGCGATTGACTCACATGGATAGTGCAATTTGCCCTCTGCCCTCTGGAAATGGATGTGACCAGATTGCGCCAGGAGGAAATCATCAATGAAATTGAAATGATCATGCTCAGTGCAGAAGTGTTGGCTGATAATGATAAATTACACGTGAAATCCATTTTTTAAGGATACTTTCGCTATGTCCATGCTGTCAATCAATCCCGCTAGCGGGCAGATTATACAATCTTTTCCCACGTGGCAAGCCGATACCATTGATACCGTCTTGAATCAGGTAGAAGCGGCCCAGGTTGGTTGGGCTCAACTCAATTTTGAGCAGCGAGCAGGGTATATGCGCAACCTGGCACAGGTTTTCCGCCAGCGTCGGGATGATTATGCCGGACTGATTACCGAAGAGATGGGAAAGTTACTGAAAGAAGCCAGGGCCGAGATCGATAAATGCGCACTGGGTTGTGATCATTTTGCCGGTCATGCAGAAGCTTATTTGGCAGAGGAAGTGATTGCCTCCGATGCCAGCCGCAGTGTGGTTGTTTATCAACCTTTGGGTACCTTACTGTGCATTATGCCGTGGAATTTTCCTTTTTGGCAGCTGATTCGTGCTGCGGCACCTGCCATGATGGCAGGCAATACTGTAGTGCTGAAACATGCTTCTAATGTGCCGTGTTGTGCGCTCGCACTGGAAGAAGCGTTTGCTGCAGCAGGTTTTCCAGAGAATACCTTGCGCACATTGATGATTACAGCAGCCCAGGCTGAAACAGTTATTGCCGATCATCGTATTACTGCGGTGACTTTAACCGGCAGCGCTGCTGCCGGACGCAAAGTGGCAGCCATCGCTGGTCAGCATTTGAAAAAATGCGTGCTCGAACTGGGTGGATCCGACCCTTTCATCGTGCTTGAAGATGCCGATTTGGAATTTACCGTGGGCCAAGCGTTTGCCGCTCGTTTCCAGAACATGGGGCAAAGCTGTATTGCTGCCAAACGTTTCATTCTCGTAGAAACCATCGCCGATGCCTTCGTGCAGCAATTCAAAACATTGGTCAGCCAATTGCGTAGCGGTGATCCCAAAGAGGAAACCACTACTCTTGCGCCCATGGCGCGTCCGGATCTGCGTGACGATCTAAATGCACAAGTCGAACGCAGTCAGGCCCTGGGTGCGGTACTTGTGACTGGTGGCGAGTATATTGGCACACAAGGCGCTTATTACGCACCGACCATTCTGGATCATGTGCGCCCCGGCATGCCGGCCTTTGATGAAGAATTGTTGGGCCCGGTGGCTGCCATCGTGCGGGTGAAAAGTACTGAGGAAGCAATTCATCTAGCCAATCAGTCTCAGTATGGTCTGGGAGCAAGTGTATGGACGCGCGACACAGCGCAAGGTGAAGCCGTCGCCCGGCAAATCCAGGCTGGTTGCACTTTTGTCAATGGTATCGTTAAAAGCGATCCGCGTTTGCCCTTCGGAGGCGTCAAAGCATCGGGCTTCGGACGGGAATTAGGCTACCACGGCATACGCGAGTTCGTGAATATCAAAACAGTGTGGGTTCGATAGTGTGTAGTTAGCCGTATCTTGTCGCAAATTAGTAATTAAGAATGCAAAGCAGGTTTCTAACAAAAACAATAGCTTATGCGGGAAACCTGCTTTTGTTGGGTGATTAGAGATTAATAGCTCTTCTTGTCACCATGCATTTTTATTTTTTCTTCTTTTGATTTACCTATCTCATCTTTGTCAATCATGCCATCTTTATTGGCATCCATTTTCTCGAACATGGCATCGTGGTGCTTGTTCCATTCTTCCTTGGTAATCTTGCCATCCTTGTTGGCATCCGCCATGGCAGCGCCACATCGGCTTTCACCACATTTTCCTTCGCCGCCACATTTACCTTCACCCGTCTTCTTATCACCATGTTGGTGCGCTTCTGCAACCATATAGCCTTTTTCCATCGGTTGCATGCTGAAGGGGTTATCGTTAGCAGAAGCCAGGGGTGCAATGCCGAGGGTTACAGCAAAAGTAGAGCTTACCGCAACAGAAATGATCGATTTTCTTTTAGACATGACGTTTCTCCTAGATTTTTAAAGGGAAATGTTACATTACTATCTTCCGGAAGAACCGGCCCTGTTATTGTAGACTCAAAACCAGCTGCTAATGAGATAAAAACTGAATAATCCATCAATTGTTTTTCTGCATCTTCCTTAATGCCGATCTACAGGGTGATGGATTGCGCATCACAGCGAGTGCTCTTCACGCATAACACCGAGCAGGCCGCCACGCAAGTGCAGATCTTGCATGACCGCTAATCCACCCTCTATCACAACTTCCGGTACGGAGTGGCGACTTTCTTGAGCGATCATTTCGAGTGCAGTTTGACCCGTATAGTTTGTCGTTTCCAACAGATTTAGCAAGCGTGCTGTAAAAGCATTGATTTCAATAAACTGAATCTGATCGTCTTTATTGCGAAACACCAGCAAAAAAGTATCTTGTGGTACGACCCGGCGGCGCGGTGCGATAAGGTGTACGGGCCAGCGATAATACAGATTGGCGAGCACCGGATTTAATACGGGTTGTTGCTTGAGTAAATCGCCTGAGGCATCGATCTGAGTCCAGTCAGGAGTCTTCGTTGAGATGGAAAGGGATAACTCAACCCATTCATAGTGGGCAAGCTCCAGCATGAACACGGGATAATCTTGGCTCACGGTCCATTCCGCCTGCAGAAATTGAATCAATTCATCAGGGATTTGGTAAAAGAAAGGTGAGTGGCAGCGATGTTTGGCAAGGAAAGCACGCATCAGTTGTACCCAACGACGTTTTCCTAGTACCTTCTTTAATACTGGAAAGCAGTTCGCTAGCGCACCTTCGATACTGTTATAAACGAGTTCGTTGTAGACCTTCATGCGTCTTGCTTCAATTCCATGGGGGCGAGCTTGCTCCTTTGGATCACGGATATGTGCAGTGAAGCTGTTTTGGTAGTGCTGAAATTCAGGAACTGGTGTGGGCATGGGTTTGTAGAGCATGACGATGTTGTGTCTGAGCAATGCGCTCAACTTCACTTATCAAATCATTCAGGGGCGGAATATTAAAATCGCGCTCGAGCAACGTTGGGGCGATGCCATGAATTTGGTAGGTCTGATCGAGCAGCGACCACACCGGTTCGACGATGTTTGCGCCATGCGTATCGATAATCAAGTCTTCCGCTTCATTATAGTGGCCAGCCATGTGCATATAGACGATACGCTCAGCCGGCATGGCGCGTATGAACGCGATAGGATCATAGCCATGGTTGACACTATTCACATACACATTATTGACATCGAGATGCAGATCGCAATCCGCTTCTGTTAATACTGCGCGAATGAAATCGCATTCATTCATTTCAGAGATCGGAGCATGAACATAAAAAGAAGCATTTTCCATCGCAATACGCCGCTCGAGTATCTCCTGCACGCGCTGGATACGGGCTGCGGCGTATTTAACTGCCTCTTCGGTAAAGGGGATCGGAAGCAGATCGTATAAATGCCCATCATCGGAGCAATAGGAGAGGTGCTCGGTATAAAGCGCGACTTGGTGTTGGTCGAGGAATTGGCGAATCTTGCGTAACAGGACTTCATCAAGCGGTGAGGGGCCGCCAATGGAAAGCGATAAGCCATGGCAAACGAAGGGAAAGCGTTCTGTGAAAGCACGCAATTCACGTCCTGGTCGTCCCCCTATATCAATCCAGTTCTCTGGCGCGATTTCGAAGAAAGAAATAGCCTCGGGCACATGGCACATTAACGCAGGCATGAGCTCCCGCCGGAGTCCCAAACCTGCGCCCTTGAGTTGTTTTGAGCTCGGGATGTTTTTCATTGATTTAATCTGTATTTACTTGGATAACATCGAACTGATGATAGGAATCTTTTCATGAACACTCTGTAAATTTGTTTTCATACATCCTTAGTGTACTGCAATTTTGCGTAATGGCAGAAGGTCAGCTTATTTTGCAGATCAGGCTAACGATTCAGAATGATGAGCTTAATCGCATGACGATCATTGCTGCATCATGCATAATTCTGGCTGCTATGGAACTAAACGACACGAACTAATATGAGTTAGATAACAAAGGATGACTGAGTGTCAACGCAAGAATTTATAATAAAGCTGATCAAACTTCTGAAGCCTGAGTTCTATAACAAAATCACTTGGGCAGTCGTCATTTCTGGTTTGGTATTAATGGCAACGCCATTCTGGGAAGAAATACTATTGGCCGTTTTGAAGAAAGAGTATGAGCTTGATTTGGCGCCAGGAGGTAATATTCCTTGGGGGTTTGCGCTAGTAGTCATTGGATTGCTCTACCATTTAACTAGCAATTCATTGTTGCAGTTTATCGAATATAAAGATAGAGAGAAGTCGGTAAGTAATAGAGTTAAGCACGATTCAGATATTTTCAAGGCGTCCCAAGAGATACTGGGTGAAAAATTCCTAACAAATTTCTTTGAGTGGCTACTGTCAGATCATTCCTATTGCACTAATGATAGCTCCAAACTCCATGAATACGCTGAATACCATCATTTCCCAGAAAATCATTATATTGATACCGAGCTGCAGGATGCGGCTTTAAAGATGTCAAAAGCTTTAAATCAGCTTCTTCATTGGATGTCTCTTAACTTCTGGGTTTTTCCTGAAAAGCAAACAGGGGAGAATATGAGGTTGTGTATGCACCCTCACTGGAATGTGGATAGGGGTGGTCATGGAGAGCCGGATAACTTCAAGAAATACGATGAAGCCACGGATAAATTATCAAATTTGTCCGAAGAAGTAAAAAGTACTTACAGGGTATACCGTGGTTTAGTTAAAAAGAAGTTGTTTATCTAACAAGACAAATGCACTCGGACACCAAAAAGCGCCACTCGTTTCTCTCTCTGCTTTTTGCTGCCGGTGATTTGCAACGTTGGGCAGAAAAATTAAGTGATCTCACGTTATGTGGATTTATCAGCACGCTCGGCAGGTCGCTTCCTCCGCAATGGAAGCGACACGCGAATACGTTCACGCGGCTTTATCTAGAGAGGAATCAGGCACACAAGTAAAAAAACCGGAAGAAGCCCAAAGTGCTTACAAATAGTTTCAATAAACAAACAGTATTCGAGTGCAGATTGAACCTACATTCTGAGGTTGCAATTACGAATCAAGTCTGTGCCGGAGACGGTAGGTGTCAACGTACTTTTCGCCTGAGTACATCATTTAAGCCACTTTTTTCATCGTAGTTTCTGGTTGCGCATTACCGGGATTAAGCCTGACTGTTGACTCGTGTGACCAATTTCTGGTTTCGC
>NZ_JAGFJM010000019.1 GCF_024102715.1 Nitrosomonas communis | reverse complement strand
CTGGCCACAGCAAAGAAACAGGGCCGCCTGGATATCTATCTCAAGCGTAGTGTGTTATCGCCAAAACTGTTGGTGATCGACGAAATCGGCTATCTGCCATTTGGCCGGGATGAGGCAAACCTGTTCTTCAACGTCATTGCCAAGCGATATGAGCAAGGCAGTGTCATCGTTACCAGTAACTTACCGTTCTCTCAATGGTCAACAGCGTTTGCTGATGATCAGACGCTAACCGCAGCATTGCTGGATAGATTGCTTCACCATGCCCATATCGTACAGATCAGTGGTAACAGCTACCGGTTAAAGGGAAAAAGAACAGCAGGTGTTTTACAAGACACTGAAACAACAAACTAATCAATGAAAAAGCCAAGGGTGGGTCAAATTTAAATTGCCGCTTTTATGTGGCAAGTGGGTCAAAATTAAATTGTCGTTGACACTTGATAACATCACATGACAGAGCTTAATTTTCTATCAGGTTATTCAGTTCAGGGGAGTCACTTCATGACCGTACATGGACGCTCACGTTATGTCAAGCTTCCAGTCGATGATTTTAAGAAGGTTAAAGATTGCAGCCACACATCCGGACTTTATATGAGGCGCATTGCCTCTGTCCCTGATGGAATCCACTGAGTAACGCCTCATCAGGAATTGCTGGGAGTGAAAATCACGGCGGGCAATGTCGATGACCGTGATCTTGTACTGAAGTTGGCACGCTCTTCGTTTGGGAAACTTTTTGGGGGGGGCATCTCCCGTCTGCTCTTTGCGCAGCTCTGGGAGCAAGGCGTGCAGCTCGTTACCAAGGTGCGTAAGACATGAAAAACAAGCTATTGTTACTATTTGACAAACTCTTGTTGCGTAAATGCTCGATCATTGAGACTGTCAGCGATCAATTGAAAAATATCTCACAAATCGAACATTCCTGCCATCGCAGCCCATTTAACTTCTTTGTTAATTTGATGGCCGGGTTATCGGCTCATACTTTCTGCGAGAAGAAACCCTTCCTTAATATTAGGTTTCCCCAGGCTCTTCCAGACGTGGTGTGATGATTTTTATACGAAACTCACGTTACTGAATCAATCTCGTGATATAAGCTAAGCTGAACAAATGCGTGACATTACCGTGACAGTGATTTTAAGCTTTATTTGAGAGAATCCCCGCTGAGTATTACATCCAAGATTTCTATCCAGTGATTGACAGGTAGTGAAGTGCCTTTTTGCAAATGCATTAAGCAACCAATATTTGCAGTAACCAGCTGATCTGGTTTTTCTGCGGTGAGATTTATTATTTTTTCTTTGAGCAATTGTTGAGATAAGTTTGGCTGCAGAATAGAGTAGGTGCCAGCAGAGCCGCAGCAAAGATGGGCATCTTTAACAAAACAGAGTGTAAAACCTGCTTTGTCTAATATTTTTTCAACGACACCGCGAATCTGCATGCCGTGTTGGAGTGTGCAGGGAGAATGAAACGCAAGCTTTATTTTGTTCGATGGCGCTGATTTTTCAAGAAGAGCAGTTAAGTTATTGGCTTCTGCTGTCAAGATCTCGCTGATATCTTTAGTTAGCGCTGAGATTTGTGCAGCTTTTTTTGCATAAACCGGATCGTGGCGCAGCAAATGCCCGTATTCTTTGACAGTTACGCCGCAACCGCTTGCAGTGATTACGATGGCTTCTATTGGCTGTGTACTTTTTTGTTCGTTTATAAATGACCACCAAGCATCGATATTACGGCGCATATGGTTCACACCATCCTGCTGAGCATCAAGATGATATGCAAGTGCACCGCAGCAGCCGGCTTGTTCTGCTTTAATCAATGAAATGCCTAGCTTATCCAAGACATGTGCGGTAGCAATATTGATATTAGGCGAAAACTCCGGCTGTACACATCCATCTAAGACGAGCATGGTCCGTTGATGTCCTTTCACTGGCCATTTTCTGGTATTTTGAATTTTGGGAGGGATTGACTTCTTTAGTTTTGCCGGTAGCAGAGGGCGGCAGAATTGACCGATTTTAAACAATGATTTAAATAAATACCGATTAGGAAGCGTTTTTGTCAGCAGATAACGGATTCCGTTTTCTCGCATGCTACGTGTTACATTTTTGTGGACAACGCCTCGACTAATATCCAGTAACCGGCTATAACGCACGCCTGAAGGGCAGGTTGTTTCGCATGCGCGGCAAGTAAGGCATCGATCGAGATGAAGTTGCGTTTTTTGGGTGGGCGGCTGTCCTTCCAGCACTTGTTTCATCAGGTAAATACGGCCACGCGGGCTATCTAGCTCGTCTCCCAATAATTGGTAAGTGGGACAGGTGGCCAGGCAAAAGCCGCAGTGTACACAGGATCTTAATATGGCATCGGCTTCTTCGCCTTCTGGGGTATGTTTAATAAAATCAGAAAGATGGGTCTGCATTGGTCAGTACTCTGGATACATTCGTCCGGGATTGAATATTTTGGCTGGATCAAATTTTTGCTTCAAACGCTGATGGAGTGTCATCATGTGGGGTGACAGTGGATGGAAAGCCTGAAGTGATGATTTCTCGCCATAAAATAATGTGGCATGACCGCCAGCAGCTTCTGCTTGCAATCGAATTATCTTTTCATTGAGATCTTTATCCGCCGCTAACCAACGTAATGCGCCGCCCCATTCTATCAATTGTTGACCTGGCAATAACAATGGCAAGGTGGAAGATTTAATCGATAAACGCCATAGCCTTGTTCCTGAGCTGAAAAAGGTATGAGTATGTTCACGAATGGATTGCCAGAACAATTTCCCTTGATTAATTTCTTCTCCGCCAAGTCTAGTGCGCGTAGCCTGCACGGCAGATTCAGCACCAGAGACTCTGACGAAGAGATTGCCATCATAAAAACAGGTGGCAGAAATCGGTAAGGGCTTGCTTGCCCATTGATGCATCTTATCGATAGCTTCGGCTTCTTTCATCGACATGCCGAGCGTGATTTCCATTGGAGGGATTGGCAATACCTTGAGTGAAACTTCCAGTAACACCCCCAAAGTCCCCATTGCACCTGCCATGAGACGTGAAACATCATAGCCAGCAACATTTTTCATTACCTGCCCGCCGAAATGTAAATCATCTCCTCTGCCATCAAGGATACGCGCACCTAGTACAAAATCACGTGCCGCTCCAGCATAGGGTCTTCGTGGCCCAGATAGACCGGTAGCGATACAACCGCCTAATGTCGCATTTTTCCCAAAATGAGGTGGCTCAAACGCTAGCATCTGATGATGCTCAAGTAATATCGCTTCAAGATCAGCTAATCGTGTACCTGCTCGCGCAGTTACTACTAATTCACTCGGTTCGTAATTGACGATCCCGGAATGAGTTGTAACATCGAGTGTATCGTAGGTATGTTTAGTTGCCTGATTTCCATAAAAATGCTTACTGCCACTACCTCGGATAGAGAGCGGCCTTTTATTTTTTACTGCAGTCCCAATTGCATGGACAAAGTGTTCAATTGAATCTGGCATAATGTGTACTGGCCCAATCAGAATCTGGGTATCGTCGGAAACCTGTCTTCCCCATGCCGCACGTGCATACCGCCCAATTCTGCGCAGCGATGGAGTGCTGGAATGGCTTTGCCAGGATTTAACAATTCATCTGGATCAAAAGCTGCTTTGATCGCATGAAATAAATTTCGTTCTGTGGGGGTGAATTGGAGGCACATTTGATCAAGCTTTTCTATGCCTACCCCATGCTCTCCGGTGATCGTTCCGCCTGCTTCGATACACATTTTCAGTATTTTTGCGCCAAAAATTTCGGTTTTTTCTAATTCTCCTGGCTGATTGGCGTCGTAAAGTATTAAAGGATGTAAATTGCGATCGCCTGCATGAAAAACATTCATGCAGCGCAGCCCATATTCAGCAGAAAGGATTTCAATACCATGTAACACCTGAGCGAGGTGTTTGCGCGGAATGGTGCCATCCATGCAGTAGTAATCGGGAGACACTCTGCCAGCAGCCGGGAAGGCTGCTTTTCGTCCCGCCCAGAAACGTAAACGTTCTGCTTCATCACGAGAAATGCTAATCTTAACTGCGCCATTATCCTGCATGACTGCGCTAATCTTTTGAATTTCACCAGTGACTTCTTCTCCCATACCATCAGCTTCACATAATAGAATGGCGGCGGCATCTAAATCATAACCAGCATGTAAAAAATCTTCCACTGCATGGATAGTGATTTTGTCCATCATTTCCATGCCTGCCGGAATAATTCCACTACTGATGATGCTTGCCACAGCATCTGCAGCTTTTTGGATATCATCAAATGCTGCCATCACTAATTGTGCTTTTTCAGGTTTGGGAATGAGTTTAACAGTAACCTCTGTGACAATGCCTAGCATTCCCTCACTGCCAGTCATCAGTGCTAACAAATCGTAGCCTGGGCTATCCAACGCGTTACTGCCAATCTCGTAAACTTGCCCATCTATGGTTAACACGCGCAATTTGAGTATATTATGCACCGTCAGTCCATATTTCAGGCAATGTACTCCACCAGAATTTTCAGCAACGTTGCCGCCAATTGTGCAAGCTATCTGGGATGACGGGTCGGGAGCATAATACAAACCGTATGGTGCTGCCGCTTCGCTAATCGCCAAATTCCTTACTCCTGGTTGTACACGTGCTGTACGTGTTATCGGATCAATTTCCAGGATATGTTTTAATTTTGCTAATGACAGCAAAATGCCTTCTGTATGAGGTAACGCCCCGCCTGACAGTCCTGTGCCTGCGCCACGGGCCACTACCGGTGTTTTGGTAGCGTGGCAAATCTGCAGAATCTTGATCACCTCTTCTTCTGCTTGCGGTAGCACCACGATCATCGGCGCTTGCCGGTACGCAGATAAGCCATCGCATTCATATGGTTTTAAATCCTCCATTTCATATAAAACAGCTTCAGGAGGAAGAAAAGAAAGCAGCTTGCTGACTAATTCAAAACGTGACATGGATCGATATCAGTTATTTGATGGTTGGCCAATCTTTCTAGAATGTAGATAATGGCGGAATTATCCCATTTAGCACCCCCATGGGCAATGCATGCAGTGTAAAGTGATTGTGTCATTGCCGTGTTGGGCAAACTTATTCCCAGGTCAGATGCGCAGGCAAGAGCGATAGCAAGATCTTTTTGCTGCAATTCAATGCGGAATCCCGGATCAAATGAGTGTTTGATCATGCGATTTCCATGAACCTCCAGCACACGTGATGAGGCAAAACCTCCCAACAAAGCTTGCCGTACTTTTGTAGGATCAGCACCTGCTTTCGATGCAAATAACAGCGCTTCAGCCGCTGCTTCGATCGTGAGTGCAACCATAATCTGGTTAGCGATCTTGCAAATTTGACCTGCACCGTTAGCGCCCACCAAAGTAATTGTTTGTCCCATTAAGCTAAGTAGTGGTTTTATTTTTTCAAATACGCTCTCAGTAGCGCCTACCATGATGGTTAGGGTGGCGTTCTTCGCGCCCACATCGCCTCCTGAAACTGGTGCATCCGCATAATCACAACCGAGTTGATTGATTCTGGCCGCAAATTTCTTGGTTTCGATAGGGGAAATTGAGCTCATATCTACGATTATTTTTTTTGTAGAATTACCAGTCAGACCATCAGTAACGCCATTATCACCAAATAAAACTTTCTCGACATCAGGTGTATCAGGTAACATCAGAAATATAATTTCTGCATTTCGAGCGATTTCTCTGGGTGAAGAGCAAGCTTTACCGCCTTGATTGATAAGTTCTTCAGGTACACCGCTACGAGAGTGCAAAAATAATTTGTATCCACCTCGAATAAGATGCTCTGCCATGGGCTTTCCCATGATGCCTAGCCCAATAAAACCAATATTTTTCACTCAATCTCCTTTTATAAGGGCGGATATTATTTTTTGTAATAAAGTATTGATCTGCTGCACCTGATTTTGATGATAATAACTAAAAAAGCGTTTCGTTGATATTGTTATAATTTCTATCATTTACTTGACAGTGCGATAGCTATTCATAGAAAACTCACTTCTTCTCACGTATAATCAAATAGAAATTTTGAACGTAGTCATTACAAGGCTACGTTTTGTGTCTGGTTAGATCCATAAGGAGTCTTTTGTGTCACAATATACACGTGCCATTCTCGTTCTGGAAGATGGCACTGTTTTTCATGGAGTTTCAGTCGGGGTTGAAGGGATAACTACGGGTGAAGTTGCTTTTAATACAGCCATAACAGGTTATCAAGAAATTCTTACTGATCCTTCCTATTGCCGTCAAATCATTACGCTTACTTATCCTCATATTGGTAATACTGGAGCTAATCCAGAAGATATAGAATCATCAAATATAGAAAAAATCTATGCTGCTGGTTTGGTAGTGCGCGATTTACCCGTTGTTTCTAGTAATTGGCGCAAAACTGAATCACTTTCTACCTTTCTCAAGAATCAGAATGTTGTTGCTATTGCTGAGATTGATACTCGTAAGCTCACACGGATTTTAAGGGAGAAAGGGGCGCAAGCAGGGTGTATCATGGCTGGGAGAATCGATGAATCTAAAGCATTGCAGCAAGCAAGATCATTTCCGGGATTGGCTGGCATGGATCTTGCCAAAGTCGTGAGCTGCAGCCAAGCATATGAATGGAATGAAGGCGAATGGAAACTGGAGAAAGATTTTCGAGTACAGCAAACGAAGTATTACCATGTTGCTGCTCTTGACTTTGGAATTAAACGCGCCATATTGCAGAAACTTGCCCAGCGACATTGCAAAGTGATGGTTTATCCTGCGCAAACACCAACAAGTGAAATTCTAGCATCCCAACCTGACGGTGTATTTTTGTCAAATGGGCCCGGTGATCCAGAACCATGTGACTATGCAATTAGTACTGCCCAGAAATTGTTGGCAGAAAAGATACCCATTTTTGGTATTTGTCTAGGCCACCAGATACTCGCGCTTGCAAGTGGTGCTAAAACAATCAAAATGAAATTTGGCCATCATGGCGCAAACCATCCTGTGCAAGATCTGGATAGCGGTCGAGTGATGATCACTAGTCAAAACCATGGATTCGCTGTAGATATTGATACGCTTCCATCCCAGGCACGTATCACCCATCTGTCGCTATTTGATAATAGCCTGCAAGGCTTTGAGCTTACTGAGAGTCCAGCTTTCACTTTTCAAGGTCATCCGGAAGCGAGTCCTGGGCCGCACGATGTGGATTATCTTTTCGATCGCTTTATCAGTCAAATGAAACAACGTAAAAGAAACTAATTTGAATCATAATTATTATAAATACCTGATTTGTACAATTGTCTGGTTAGAGGAACATGCCTAAACGTACTGACATAAAATCTATTCTCATTATCGGTGCGGGGCCCATTGTCATTGGTCAGGCCTGTGAATTTGATTATTCCGGTGTGCAGGCATGCAAAGCCTTGCGTGAAGAGGGTTACCGTATTGTTTTGATCAACTCTAATCCTGCAACGATTATGACTGATCCAGAAATGGCCGATGCAACTTATATCGAACCGATTACCTGGACAATGATCGAGAAAATCATTGAAATTGAGCGTCCGGACGCGCTATTGCCAACGATGGGTGGGCAAACGGCCCTGAATTGTGCGCTTGATTTGGTTAAGCATGGCGTTCTTGAGAAATACGGTGTAGAACTCATTGGCGCATCTCGTGAAGCTATTGATAAAGCAGAAGACCGAGAAAAATTCAAACAGGCAATGTCGCGAATCGGGCTGAATTCAGCACGCTCTGCAGTTGCACATAGTCTGGAAGAAGCACTGCAAGTACAAGCCATGATTGGCTATCCTGCTATTATTCGTCCATCATTTACATTGGGTGGCAGCGGTGGTGGTATTGCCTATAACCGTGAAGAATTTGTAGAAATCTGTGAACGTGGACTGGATGTTTCACCAACTAAAGAGTTGCTTATCGAAGAGTCAGTCATTGGTTGGAAGGAATTCGAGATGGAGGTGGTGCGGGATAAACAAGACAATTGCATCATTGTCTGCTCCATTGAAAATCTCGATCCAATGGGTATTCATACTGGAGACTCGATTACGGTTGCGCCTGCACAAACCTTGACTGATAAAGAATATCAACGAATGCGCGACGCTTCTATTGCGGTGCTGCGTGAGATTGGCGTTGAGACTGGCGGTTCTAATGTGCAATTTGCCATCAATCCACAAGATGGGCGTATGTTGGTTATCGAAATGAATCCACGTGTATCACGGTCCTCAGCATTGGCTTCCAAAGCTACAGGATTCCCTATTGCTAAAATTGCGGCCAAGCTGGCAGTAGGATATACGCTCAATGAGCTCGGTAACGATATTACAGGAGGGATGACTCCCGCCTCATTTGAACCAACCGTTGATTATGTCGTCACCAAAGTTCCACGTTTCGCTTTTGAAAAATTTCCTCAAGCCAATGATCGTCTAACGACCCAGATGAAATCTGTAGGGGAGGTGATGGCTATTGGCCGCACTTTTCAGGAATCACTACAAAAAGCATTACGAGGACTGGAAACCGGTGTGGATGGCTTGGATGAAAAAACCACTGATATCGAAACCATTGAAACTGAGCTGGGTCATCCTGGTTCCGAGCGTATCTGGTATATCGCGGATGCATTTCGTTGCAATATCCCATTTGACGAGATTCATAACCTTACACATATTGACCCGTGGTTTTTGTCCCAAATTGAAGATTTGATTAAACAAGAGCAGGCGCTCATCAGTAAGACGCACGAATCACTCGATTTCCATACATTGCGTAAATTGAAGCGAAGTGGATTTTCTGATCGGCGGTTAGCTAAGCTGCTCAATACAACCGAAGCTGTAGTGCGTGCACGCCGTCATCGAGAGAATTTGCGCCCCGTCTACAAGCATGTCGATACCTGTGCAGCGGAATTTGTTACTTATACCACGTATCTGTATTCCACTTACGAGGAGGAATGCGAAGCTTGTCCAAGTGACAGAAATAAAATAATTGTACTGGGTGGCGGGCCTAATCGAATTGGCCAGGGGATTGAATTTGACTATTGCTGTGTTCATGCATCACTTGCTCTGCGTAAGGATGGTTATGAAACTATCATGATTAACTGTAATCCGGAAACCGTATCAACAGATTATGATATTTCCGATCGGTTATATTTTGAACCGCTTACACTGGAAGATGTGCTGGAAATTGTTGCAATTGAAAAACCAGTAGGTGTTATTGTGCAATATGGTGGCCAAACACCCCTCAAATTAGCGCGTGAACTTGAAGCGAACGGTGTGCCCATTATTGGCACCAGTCCTGATATGATTGATTGTGCAGAAGACCGTGAGCGCTTTCAGGAGATGCTTCGCCAGTTAGGGTTAAAACAGCCGCCTAATCGCACGGTGCGAAGCACCGAGGCTGCCATGTCAGCAGCCAATGATATTGGTTATCCGTTGGTAGTCCGTCCTAGTTACGTACTGGGTGGCCGCGCTATGGAAATTGTTCATGAGCAGCGAGATCTCGAGCGCTATATGCGTGAAGCGGTCAAGGTGTCCCATGATTCACCAGTGCTGTTAGATCATTTTCTCAATAATGCGACTGAAGTAGATGTCGATGCAATATTCGATGGCGAAACCGTCCTAATCGGTGGAATAATGGAACATATTGAGCAAGCAGGCGTCCATTCTGGGGACTCTGCTTGTTCATTGCCTCCCTTTAATCTTTCTTTAGTCATGCAGGATGAATTGCGGCGGCAGACTGAGATGATGGCTCGCGCGCTCAACGTAAAAGGACTAATGAATGTACAGTTTGCTATCCAGAGTGACAATGTGTATGTGTTAGAAGTCAATCCAAGGGCATCCCGAACAGTTCCTTTTGTCTCTAAGGCAACGGGGCTTCAACTAGCAAAGATTGCTGCGCGATGTATGGTTGGGAGGAAACTATCCGATCAGGGTATTTTAAGAGAAATCCAACCATCCTTTTATTCAGTGAAAGAAGCGGTTTTTCCATTTGCCAAGCTTTCTGGGGTAGATACTATACTGGGACCTGAAATGAAATCTACAGGTGAAGTCATGGGGGTGGGAAATACCTTTGCAGAAGCATTTGTTAAATCACAACTTGCCACTGGTATTCGGCTGCCCATGACTGGCAAAATTTTTATCAGTGTGCGGCGAAGCGACAAGCCTGAAGCTGTTGGTATTGCTCGAAACTTTGCTAAGTTAGGTTTCACGATTTATGCTACTCATGGCACTGCTGAAGCGATGGCTGAAGCTGGTCTAGTAGTTAATAAAATTAATAAGGTTGCAGAAGGCCGCCCCCATATCGTTGATATGATTAAAAATGGAGAAATCTGTCTAATTATTAATACGGTGGCGGATAAACGCAGCGCAATTCAAGATTCATATTCGATTCGACATGCGGCACTACAAGCCAGGGTTACTTATTACACGACCATGGCAGGGGCGCGGGCTGCGTATATGGGTATAGCCAATATGCGCGAACTGCAAGCTTATAATTTACAAAAGCTTCATGCATAAAAAATTGATATTAGTAATACTAGGAATACATATGATGAAAGGTAGGAAAATGTTATGAGTCCAATTCCATTAACTGTGACCGGAGCAGAAAAACTGCGTGCAGAATTGCATGAAATGAAAACTGTCCAGCGTCCTGCTGTTATTGCCGCTATTGCAGAAGCGCGCGCTCATGGTGATCTTTCCGAGAATGCAGAATATGAAGCAGCAAAAGAAAAGCAGGGGTTTATTGAAGGACGTATTGCTGAGTTGGAGAATAAGCTTTCAAATGCTCAAATCATCAATCCTGCATTGCTAAATGCAGATGGTGCCTGTGTTTTTGGTGCTACTATCGATCTTAGGGATATGAACAGTGATGCAATAGTAACTTATCAAATTGTAGGAGATGACGAGGCCGATATTAAGGAAGGAAAAATATCTATCAGCTCCCCAATTTCCCGGGCTTTGATCGGTAAGTATGCTGGTGATATAGCGGTAGTGGAGGCACCAGGAGGTATCAGGGAATATGAAATTTTGGATGTTAAATATATCTAGTCGGCCCTGCAAAATACCTGAGACCCTCATGAACACATCGGTTCAAGTAAGAAACCAACCTCCTAAACTCTCAAACCTGCGTTTGAGCGCACGAATCGTCCAAGCCAAGTAGTGGAAGATCGATGATCTTTTCGGTAGCACGCAGGTGATTGCTGGAGCGGGTGTCAGTGCTGCTTGCCGTCCGCGTCTACCGATGCGACTGATGGTCTCCCTGCTGTACCTCAAGCACGCGTTCAATCTTGGTGATGAAGAACTTGTTGCTCGCTGGTTCGAGAACGTAGTATGGCAATACTTCAGTGGGCAAGAGTACTACACACTGAAGTTACCCTGTGACGCCAAAGGAATTCGAGCGGGTAATCGTTGATACGACCGTCCAGGAAAAGGCCATCGCCCATCCGGTCGACAGTCGCCTGTTGGAGATCGCCCGTGGCAAGGTAGCTCAAGCTGCCAAGCGGGTTGGTATCACTTTGAAACAGA
>NZ_JAGFJM010000121.1 GCF_024102715.1 Nitrosomonas communis | reverse complement strand
TCTTGCCTTTTTCCGTCGCGACTACCGCCGCGTAGCGCAAGCGCATGTCGAAGCAGGGTGGGCGCCGAGACATACCCGCGTCGACGATTTTGAAGCTGGCATTCGTGCCGTTTGTGAACCAATTTTTGACAGGCCGCTGAAAGAAATCTACTTTGGGCGTGTTTTATTGCGGCTGTTTCAAGTCTCACGGCAATTTAATGTGGAAATTCAGCCTCAGTTGGTATTGCTGCAAAAAACCTTGCTCAACATCGAGGGACTCGGGCGCGATCTCGACCCCGATCTCGATTTGTGGAAAACAGCCAAACCATTCTTGGAAAACTGGATGGCAGAGCAAGTCGGCTTGCGCGGCCTAGTAAGCCACCTTCAAAAAGAAGCCCCCTACTGGGCGACGATGCTGCCAGAATTTCCGCGCTTGATACACTACCATCTAAGTCAAGAGC
This sequence comes from Nitrosomonas communis, assembly GCF_024102715.1. GTDB lineage: Bacteria > Pseudomonadota > Gammaproteobacteria > Burkholderiales > Nitrosomonadaceae > Nitrosomonas > Nitrosomonas communis_B. Next base: position 21,653 of record NZ_JAGFJM010000121.1, on the reverse strand, counting down.
GCGCACAAGTTCTAGAAGATAGACTGGCAGAACTGGTTGCGCAAGAAAAAAGGCAGAGTCGCTTACTGGCATTACTGGCGGCACTACTAGCCTCCCTATTGCTCGTGCAAGTATATTTCTAGCAAAAATTAAAAACCTTGTTTGAGTAACCTCCTTAAAATCTGGATTTGCTAGAATTTGCTGTCTGCAAAACAAATGACATGCTACGTTTACAAACGGATGAATCGCTAATCGACATCGTTTACTACTACAGAGACAGCTACCCCGGTATTTTGGATAGAAATCAAAATGAGATAGCCCGATGACTTATTATCAAAAACATGTTTTTTTCTGCGTTAATCAACGCAAAGCTGGCGAAGCTTGCTGTAACGACCACAACGCCCAGGCAATGCGTGACTATGCGAAAGATCGCATTAAAACGCTTAATCTCAGCGGCAAAGGGAGAATACGCATTAACAACGCGGGCTGTCTTGACCGTTGTAATGAAGGACCTGTCATCGTAATCTATCCAGATGACATCTGGTACACCTATGTTGATCATGAAGACATCGACGAGATTATTGATGAACATTTGATCAATGGCCGTGTCGTTGAGCGTTTGCAAATCTGAGTCTTCCTCAACCTCCACCAGATTAAGAAAATTGAAAACACCAGTCGAACATAAGCTGTTTATTAATGGACCCGCTGGCAAACTTGAAACTGTCGTCCATGTCCCAGCTTCTGTACCCGGCGGGATTGCCATCATTGCTCATCCCCATCCGCTACATCATGGCAACATGAATAATAAGATTGTCTATATCCTCTCGAAAGCACTGATTGAATTGGGTTACATCACAGTTAAATTCAATTTTAGGGGGGTAGGCGCGAGTGAAGGGAATCATGCGGAAGGTATTGGCGAAATTGAAGATGTGCTGACTGTCACTCAATCTATACGCAATCAATATGACACCGCATCCGATCATTTACCCTTGTTACTCGCCGGTTTTTCCTTTGGCGGCGCCATCCAAACCTACGTTGCGCAGCAACTTGATCCGCAAAAATTAGTACTCATTGCCCCTTCTGTTGCCCGTTTGAATGCACCCTCTGTGATCGGTCATGCAGATAGCGTACTCATCGTGCATGGCGATCAGGATGATATTGTTTCTCTCCAATCAGTTCTTGACTGGGCTGCGCCCCAATCGATTCCGGTCGTTGTTATTCCCGGTGCGGAGCATTTCTTCCACGGAAAACTCTCCATCCTTAAACAAGTGATACTCAATGCCTGCCAAATTTGATTCGGCTTTGGCAATGCTTTCAGCGCATCAAACCTGATGCTTCTTTCAGCAAAAAATCTTTGAATGTCTTCGCAACATTAGAAAACCGTTTATTTTTCCAATGTACGATATACCAATGTCGCATGATTGGAAATCCTTGCACATCAAGCACCTTAAGCCGCTTTGTCTCTAATTCCAATTCAATGGTATGAAGCGACATAATTCCTAGTCCCATGCCTGCTTGAACCGCTTGCTTGATGGCTTCAGTAGTATCCGCCTCCATTCCCCTATTAATTTTGATTTGTTGCTCTGCGAAAAATCGCTCCATAGCATTACGCGTTCCTGATCCTGGTTCACGTACCAGGAAAATTTCCTGTTCAAGCTGTTTTACAGGAATTTGCCGCTTATCGCATAAATGATGACTGGGTGGGGCAATAATGACCAAAGGATTTTCCATAAATGACTCAGAAACAATATCGAGTCCATCAGGTGGTTGCCCCATAATTGCCAAATCAGTGGAATTATCCGCTAAGTGTTTCAGTACAGTTTCTCGATTGGAAACATTTAAGCTAACGGTCACGCCCTGATAGCGCTGACAAAATTTTGCCAACAAATGAGGCGCAAAATAATTAGCCGTGCTGACCACTGAGATATTCAATTTTCCCCGCTCTAATCCTTTCAATTCATCTAGAGCCAGTTCCATATCGGCCAGTTGCTGAGCAATGGCACGACTATACCGATAAAGTTCCTGTCCCGCCTCGGTCAGATATATCCGCTTACCCATCTGTTCAAACAAAGGCAGCGCCACGCTATCTTCGAGTTGCTTGATCTGGATCGAAACAGCGGGCTGTGTCAGAAACAGTTCTTCTGCTGCCCGGGAAAAACTCAGGTGACGCGCAACCGATTCAAATACTTTCAATTGACGCAGAGTGATGTGCAACATAGACTAAATTATGATGGTTAAAGAGATAGACCTATATATAAACATAATCTTATCATAACCATCAGAATTATTAATTTGATCTTATGCTTTGTTCTGCATATAGTATTAATTGTAATTCAGATAGTTCTTTTTTAATTATGTTTCACCCTGCTTTTTCTCAAGCTCAGAGAAATTATAAGCAGAATCTTCAACTACAGGAGATCACAAAATGGCCGCTAAAACATACAGTGCCGGCGTTAAAGAGTACCGGCAAACCTACTGGGAACCAAATTACACCGTCCAGGATACCGATATTCTGGCTTGCTTTAAGATCACTCCCCAACCTGGTGTTGACCGTGAAGAAGCTGCTGCTGCAGTAGCAGCTGAGTCTTCCACAGGAACCTGGACGACGGTATGGACTGATCTGCTGACCGACTTGGATTATTATAAAGGGCGTGCTTATCATATCGAAGACGTGCCAGGCGATGATACCTGCTTTTACGCATTTATTGCTTACCCAATCGATCTGTTCGAAGAAGGGTCAGTCGTCAACGTTTTCACCTCCCTGGTTGGTAACGTATTTGGTTTCAAAGCAATCCGTGCACTACGGCTTGAGGACGTACGCTTCCCTATCGCTTTCGTAAAAACTTGCGGTGGCCCACCTTATGGTATTCAAGCCGAACGTGATAAGCTCAACAAATATGGCCGTGCGCTGCTGGGCTGCACCATCAAACCCAAATTAGGCCTCTCTGCCAAAAATTATGGTCGCGCTGTTTATGAATGCCTACGTGGCGGCTTGGATCTGACCAAAGATGACGAGAATATTAACAGCCAGCCTTTTATGCGCTGGCGCCAACGTTTCGAGTTCGTGATGGAAGCGATTCATAAAGCAGAACGCGAAACCGGTGAACGTAAAGGCCATTACCTGAATGTGACCGCACCCACCCCGGAAGAAATGTACAAACGTGCGGAGTTTGCTAAGGAATTAGGCGCACCGATCATTATGCACGACTATCTGACAGGTGGTTTCACTGCGAACACAGGTCTGGCTAACTGGTGCCGGAATAATTGCAGGCTGCTGCACGTCCATCGCGCCATGCACGCCGTACTGCATCGCAACCCTCATCATGGTATCCATTTCCGTGTATTAGCCAAAGCACTTCGTTTATCCGGTGGTGACCATCTGCACTCTGGAACCGTGGTCGGTAAGCTGGAAGGCGACCGTGAAGCCACTTTGGGCTGGATTGACATCATGCGTGAATCCTATATCAAGGAAGATCGTAATCGCGGAATTTTCTTCGATCAAGATTGGGGTTCAATGCCTGGCGTGTTTCCGGTGGCATCAGGCGGTATCCATGTTTGGCACATGCCAGCATTGGTTGCAATCTTTGGTGACGATGCGTGCCTGCAGTTTGGTGGCGGTACACTGGGTCATCCTTGGGGCAACGCAGCGGGTGCGGCAGCAAACCGTGTTGCACTGGAAGCTTGCGTGGAAGCACGCAACCAAGGTGTGCAAATTGAGAAAGAAGGTAAAGCTATTCTCACCAATGCTGCAAAAAACAGTCCTGAGCTCAAGGTTGCCATGGAAACATGGAAAGAGATCAAGTTTGAATTTGATACCGTCGACAAGCTGGACGTAGCACACAAGTAACAAACCCATTTCTCTGAATCCTGGTGATTCAGAGAAATTTCTACCGATTATCAGGAGTTAACAAGAATGTCAGAAGTGATTGATTATAGAAGCCGTCTGAGCGATCCAACCAGCCGGAAATTTGAAACTTTTTCCTACTTACCTGCAATGAGTGAGGAGCAAATTAAGAAACAGGTCGAGTATATCGTGAGTAAAGGATGGAATCCTGCTATCGAGCATACCGAGCCCGAGTATCTGATGAGCAATTACTGGTATATGTGGAAATTGCCGATGTTCGGTGAAACTGATGTAAACCGTATTCTCAAGGAAGCCGAGGCATGTCATAAAGCCAACCCGAACAATCATATTCGTCTGATTGGTTATGATAATTTCTCGCAAAGCCAGGGTACTTCCATGGTCATTTACCGCGGCAAAACAGTTTAATTACGCAGTATACGGGATATCCGTTTCACCAGCCCCCGTTTCTGTAAAGTAACGGGGGTTTTGTTTTGCTTCTGTTTTTATGCTGAATTATCAAAAATATTACCTAAGTGCTACGTATTAACGCTGGAGAACGAAATGAGCGATGTTATCAAGCAATACTTGATCGAAAAAGAACCTTATTATCACCCCGTTGCTGATGAAGTAGCGCTGTATGAGGCAGCATACTCGGCCCGGATTCCTATGATGCTGAAAGGACCAACTGGGTGTGGCAAAACCCGTTTTGTCGAATTCATGGCCTGGAAACTGAAGAAACCCCTGATTACAGTAGCTTGTAACGAAGACATGACTGCTTCGGATCTAGTAGGACGATTCCTATTGGACGCACAAGGCACACGCTGGCAAGACGGGCCACTGACGGCTGCAGCCCGTTATGGTGCGATCTGCTATCTGGATGAAGTAGTAGAGGCAAGACAAGACACCACTGTCGTGATTCATCCGGTAACTGACAGCCGCCGGATATTGCCTTTGGAGAAAAAAGGCGAACTGATCAACGCGCATCCAGATTTTCAACTCGTCATTTCCTACAACCCTGGCTACCAGAGCTTGATGAAAGACTTGAAGCAATCCACCAAACAGCGTTTTGGGGCATTGGATTTTAATTACCCCGATCACGACACCGAAACGGAAATTGTGTCTCATGAAAGCGGTATCGATAAAACAATAGCTGGCAAACTAGTCTCGATTGCAGAACGCGCGAGGAATTTAAAAGGTCATGGACTGGATGAAGGTATTTCCACCCGCATGCTGATCTATGCCGGTAATTTGATAGCCAAAGGGGTAGAAGCCCATGCAGCATGCCGCGTGGCGCTTGTTCGCCCGATCACGGATGATCCCGATATGCGGGATGCGCTTGATGCGGCTGTGGCCACTTTCTTCTAGTCAGAATTTTTAAAACCCATTCAGATAAAGATACGGTATGAGCGTTAACCTTGCTGATTACACAGAGTTACTGGAATCATTGCAACCAGAATCCAAGTCACTACTTGAAAATACCTGGCATGATGCAACCAGAATATTGTCACCGCGGGGATTGGATAATTACCTGAAAGGCGTGTCTGCTCTGCAGGGGCTTGGACGCGGTCGCACACTGGTAGATACATGGATCGATGAAGTGCCGCAAGTTGCTAAAGAAGTAGGTGAAGATGTCATCAGCGATCTTGCAACCACTGCTTTGATGCTTTCATCAAAAACATCCGGAGCTGTCATTGAACTTATTCTTGCCACAGCAGCTACCGCCGCCAAAAGACTTGGTGACGCAGATTTATTTCTTGGCTATCTGCAATTCCTCAATACACTTATTGCGCAGGCACCACGAGGTATCCGTCCCATGCTGGATAAGCTCGATGTGTTACTAGGTCAGTTGACGCTCGGTGGTTTACGCAGATGGGCTTTATGGGGTGCACATGCTCACCGCACCAACTACGAAGAACAGATCAGATATTTCAGTTTAACTTCCAAGGAATCGCTGGCTGTTCTGCAGAAGGAAAGAAAAGGCACTCTGTTTGTCGATATCCAGCGCCGTACCAATATCTACTTGCGCGCATTATGGGCACGTGATTTTTTTATGCGCCCAACCTCAGGTGATTATGAAACTCGCCAAGGTTACCAGCCATATATTGAAAATTATGTCATTCATCTGCCGGACGCCTATGATGCCTATGGCGATATCCCTGCAAGCGAAGTTTACCGTGCCGCAGCTGCTCATGCCGCTGCTCATCTGGTAGAAACGAAATATCCTATTTCGGCTGAAGCGTTGAATCCACTGCAAATGGCGGTTATTTCAGTGATTGAAGACGCCAGGATAGAAGCCCTCTCGATCCGGCGTTTTCCTGGCCTACGCCAGATTTGGTCTGTGCTACATGCTGCTTCGCCCGACATGGAAACCACGATCGGCGATTATCTCAATCGCCTGGCGCGCGCACTGCTTGATCGAACCTATGAGGATCACGATGATTGGATTGTTGAAGGACGATATTTATTTGCGCAAGCGCAAGATCGCCTGGAAGACAATCAGATTTCATGGGAAATCGGCGTACACCTCGCGCATAAGCTCATGGCCAAGAAAATCGCATTCAATCCCCGGACCGATATCCTGACAGCACCTTATCTGGATGATAATCGCTATTTCTGGGAATTCGCAGAATTTGATTTTGATCGCTCGTTGGTGGCCGGTTATGAGGAAGTCAAACAAGTTCGCAAATACGTCAGTGTCATGGAGCTTGCCAATGAAGTAGAAGTTGAAACGGCTGGCGACGATGCACAAGAAATTTGGGTGATGGGGACAGAGTTCTTCCCTTATGAAGATAACGGCGTTTCCTATAATGAGCTGGAAGGTAAAGAACCTATCTCTCCGCCTTTTCATTACTCGGAGTGGGACTATCAAATTCAGCTAGAACGCCCTGCCTGGGTGACCGTTCAAGAAAAACGCACGCAATCGGGCGATATCGAAGCGATCGATCGCATTGCCGCACAGTATAAACGTGAAATTTCACGCATGAAATTTTTGCTGGATGCCGTGCAGCCGCAAGGTGTGCAGCGTATCCGCAAGCTGGAGGATGGCGATGAAATCGATATCAACGCAGCGATTCATTCCACAATCGATATTCGCATGGGTCTACAGCCCGACCCGCGCATCATGATGCGCTCTGTGCGCAAGATACGTGATATATCGGTGCTCGTGCTGCTTGATTTGTCTGAATCCACCAATGATAGGGTTTCCGGCCAAGATTTTTCGGTACTTGACCTCACTCGTCAGGCAACTGTATTACTGGCCGACGCCATCAGTAAAATTGGTGATCCCTTTGCAATTCACGGATTTTGCTCGGACGGACGGCATGATGTCGAGTATTATCGCTACAAGGATTTTGATCAGCCATACAATGAAATTCCAAAAGCGAAGCTAGCCGGTATGACTGGGCAACTATCAACTCGGATGGGTGCTGCTATCCGGCATGCTAGCCACTATTTGAAATTACAGCGCTCCAGCAAGAAGCTGTTACTGGTCATTACCGATGGAGAACCTGCGGATATTGATGTGCGCGATCCCCAGTATCTTCGCTATGATACTAAGAAGGCAGTGGAAGAAGCTGGCCGGGCAGGAATTATCACTTTTTGCATGAGCCTGGATCCACGCGCAGATCAGTATGTTTCACGCATTTTTGGGGCACGTAATTATATGGTCGTTGATCACGTCGAAAGACTGCCTGAAAAATTGCCATTACTTTATGCAGGGTTAACACGTTAAGATTTTTTATTTATTGCACACTTCAGACCTTTTTATTAGCACGATGAATGAACAATTTTACGCAGGAATTGATCAGGATATAAATGGTGGGCTAACGCATCTCGGTCGCATCGTCATTGATGCCTGGGTTTTTAAGATACTGCCCGAATCAGAGACGTGCGCAGGCTGGAGCCGTGCGCACATGCAAAATCTGTATGAAAAAGTTTATGCGGCATGGGAACCTTACGCTCATCTGCCCAGCCGCTTACCAGCTGATATCCAGCGGCGACACGCAAGGCTTTACGCCCAAGTTATCGATACTGCAAAAAATAAAGGCTGGAATGCAGAATTGGATGAGGATGATTAAGCGCTTGTGAGAACTCATCTTGCACAAGCGCTGAGTGCGCGTTTAGGTTGAGCTTCTTATCATGATTAACTCAAAATTAACTCATGATAGACCATAGCTTGCAGGAAACTTGATTACTCGCGCAGGTGTTTTTGGTGCCTGCTTGCCTGCGAGTAATTGCAAGGCTTTTGGAAACTCCTTCTGCAGCCGTAACATGACATCCACTTGATTCTCCTTATAATAAACCACTTCATATGCTACTGGTTCATTAAGTTTGGTCCGATCCTGAGGATGAAAATCCAGCCACGCAATATCAATCCAGCATTTACGGTCACCATCAATAAAAACGAATTCTTTTTTATCCAGGATAGCCAAGTATTGCATTGACCGGATGGGAACAAATAGATGCTCTGTGGTACAGCGCGCCAGTAGCTGGCATGCTAGATTATAGGTGTTAGCAGAAAGAAAACGAGATTCCCGACTGATCTCAGGATCGCGATAACAAGTGATTTCCATTTGTAAATTCTCCTTTTATTTTTTTCTGAAATTCTAAAAAACCATCAACCCATGCGCGCTACACGTCTAACTAAACCTCCCGCCAATCGTCATGATTGGAAAACAATCCGCTCCCTCTTACCCTATTTATGGGAATTCAAAGGTAGAGTCATTGCTGCCTTAATATTACTGCTCCTGGCAAAACTTGCCAATGTCAGTGTGCCTTTAATACTGAAAGAAATTATTGATGTGCTTGATCAACCTAAAGCGCTCGTAGTATTGCCGTTATTTCTCTTGCTTGCTTATGGTATTTTGCGATTCTGCAGCACATTGTTTGGCGAACTGCGCGATGCGGTATTTGCCAAAGTTACTCAGCGTGCAATCCGGCGGGTTGCCATTCAGGTTTTTGCTCACTTACACTCATTATCACTACGGTTTCATTTGGCAAGACAAACTGGCGGCGTGTCACGCGATATCGAACGCGGGACGCGCGGAATATCATTCTTATTGAATTTCATGCTGTTCAATATTCTGCCAACTTTACTGGAAATCGGATTAGTTATGCTGATTCTGATTAACCGCTACGACATCTGGTTTTTTATCATTACTTTGCTCACATTGCTTGCCTACATCGCGCTCACGCTCATCGTCACCGAGTGGCGCATGATCTTCCGTCGTACCATGAATGACATGGACTCAAAGGCCAATACACGCGCTATCGATAGTTTATTAAATTACGAAACAGTTAAATATTTTGGTAATGAAGCATGGGAGACGCAACGATATGATGAGCATCTGCAGCAATGGGAAAAAGCAGCTGTGCGCAATCAAACCTCACTGGCAACACTTAATACCGGCCAGAGCGCTATTATTGCAATCGGCATCACCCTGCTGATGCTAATGGCGGCTGACAAAGTCGTCACCGGTGAAATGTCATTGGGCGATCTAGTGCTGGTGAATGCTTTCTTGTTGCAGCTTTATATGCCTCTCCATTTCCTGGGTTTCGTTTATCGTGAAATCAAACACTCATTGGCAGACATGGAAAAGCTATTCAGCTTGTTGGATGAAAATCAAGAAATAACCGACCGACAAAATGCGATAAAACTTAATGCAGGCAATGTTACCGTTGCTTTTACACATGTAAGCTTTAGCTACGAAACCAATCGTCAAATTTTGTTTGATGTCAATTTTACTATTCCTGCTGGAAGCACTGTTGCTGTAGTGGGACAGAGCGGCTCAGGAAAATCGACGCTGGCACGTTTACTTTTCCGCTTTTATGATGTCACTGACGGCAAAATACTGATCAACGATCATGATTTACGCGATGTTACACAAGAGAGTCTGCGCGCAATGATAGGCATCGTACCTCAGGACACGGTTTTGTTTAACGAAAGCATCTATTACAACATCGCTTACGGGCGGCCTAGCGCGACCCAAGAAGAAATCCTTGCAGCAGCCAAGTCTGCACATATTCATGACTTTATTGACAGTCTGCCTGACAAATATCAAACACAAGTGGGCGAGAGAGGACTCAAGCTATCCGGTGGTGAAAAACAACGCATTGCCATTGCGCGAGCTATTCTTAAAAACCCAGCAATTCTTGTTTTTGATGAAGCGACCTCTGCGCTAGATTCAAGAACAGAAAAAAATATACAAAAAGAATTGAAACAACTAGCCAAGGATCGTACCACCCTTGTAATTGCACATCGTCTTTCCACTATCATCGACGCCAATCAGATTTTAGTAATGGATAATGGGCGCATCATAGAGCGAGGAACCCACCAGCAGCTTCTTATCAAAAATGGTACTTATGCGCAAATGTGGAAACTTCAGCAGCAGGAAGAACAGACACAAACTGTCATTGCCTTTCCGTAAGAAATGAGGCTACAGCTGGTCACATAATGGGCTCGTTAAATGGGATGGCTGATATTTTCAAGAATTCCCGTTCATCCAGATGGTAAGACTGCAATAGAACATATCGCGCACAACGCTTCTTGGTAAAGGGGCGGCGAGCAGCGTGACATCAATCGACCTTACCACGCATTTAGATCCCACGCACCCCTTTCCCAGCGATTGTCAGAAATTCAATGAATTTGCAAGTTCAACCGTGCTAACCATGCCTCAGAAGCTATTTGATTGATATCAAGTATGCTACTGGGAAAAAAGCCAAACCCTAAGATCAATAAAGCGGGCGCGCATAATAAAACCAATTCACGCGTCCGCAGATCTTGTGCTTGATTTACCGCAGCATGGATGATCGGGCCAAAAAATGCATTACGTGTAAAAATCAGCATATAAGCAGCACCAAGAATCGCACCAGCCAGAGCTGCTGCTCCGAAAAAACCATGGGAAGTCAAAGCTCCTACAATCATCAATAGTTCTGCTGGAAACCCGCTAGTGCCAGGTACGCCAAAACTTGCTAAAGCAAATAAAAAATAGAAACAAGTTAATTTTGGCATTACCTTAGCCATTCCACCTAAATGAACCGTATCAGTGCTACCCAGTCGGTGTTGGATAAATCCTGCAATCAGCATCAGTGAACTCGCAACCAGGGTAAAATTAAGCAACTGAAAAATTGCACCCTGCACGCCTTGCATATTCAGGGAAGCAATCCCCACGACGACCAGACCAACATGGCTGACGCTCGCGTACGCTAGCAAGCGACGCAAGTTCGTCTGCTGTAAAGCAATCAGCGCGCCATATATGAGTGTAGCCGCTCCAAAGACGCTCAATAGCCAGCTAAATTCAACAGCTGCCGCAGGGGCTAGTGGCATGGCAAAGCGCAGGATGCCATAAACACCCAGTTTTAATCCTGTCAGGATTGCCACGATATGGGTTGGACCTTCCATCGCAGCAGTAGGTAGCCAAGTATGGAGTGGAACAAGCGGCGCCTTGAAAGCAAAACCAAATAATAGTAATAGGAAAACGAGTGTTTGCTTGTTCTCGGGCAATGTTGTTTGTAACAGGACCGGTAAGCTAAAAGCCAAATCTTGCGGAATGCTTCCTCCCATTTGTGTAGCATGATTTGTCGCTAGAATGATAATAGCAAGCAATAATGGCCCGCCTCCAGCTATCATAAACAAGGTGTATTTCATCGCTGCACCGCGCCGGTGAGAACCAATTCCCCATAAGCCAATTAAAAAGAATAGTGGCGGCAGGGTAAGCTCCCAGAATAAAAAGAACAACATCATATCCAGCGCACAGAATACACCTACAGTTACACCCTGGAGTGCCAGTAATAGGGCAAAATGAAAGCGCGGGTTCTGGCTGATTGAATTCCACGAAGCAAGAATCGCTATCGTGGTCAGTAAAGCTGACAATGGCAAAAACAGCACTGAAATACCATCAACGCCAACCAGATACTCAACATTCAATAAAGGTATCCAGTCAAATTTTTCAACTAACTGGAAATCGCCTCTAGAAGAATCGAATGACTGGATTACAAAAAGCGTTAACAGTAATTCCAGACAAGCGAATGTTAATGCAGATACTTTGGCAATGGTCGCATCACGCGACATGCCAGTTACAATCGCACCCAGTAACGGCAAAAGAATAACGAGACTTAATAGGGGTAAATTAGCTTCGCTCATGCTTAATTATTATCCTTGTTATGATTTGGAACTATCGTCAATGCGGCATGCTCATTGCCATGACCAGCAGGATGTAGTTTTCTAATAGAACTGACATTCTGATCGATCATCTGCAACCAGGGCGATGTATAAAAACCAATACCAATCAGCAACGAGCAAATTACAATTGCAGTGACTCCCTCATTTCTCGGCGAGGGGCCATCTGAGCTAGGACGGGAAGAATGAGTATAAGGTGGCTGCAGTCGTTTAGGTGCAGCGATAAAAATCTGTTGAAAAGCACGCAGCAATAGCGCAGCCGTGAGCACATTACCAACCAGTATCGCAATTGAAAGGATCCAGCCATGATTCTTGATTGTGCCATCTATTAGTAAATGAACACCATCAAAACCCGGCGTGCCAGGCATACCCATTGTACTGAGCGCACTGATAACAAACAAGAATGCTAGCGCCGCACTCGTTTCAAACATCCCCCCAAGACGTGGAATATAGGCAGTATGTGTTCTCTTGTAAATCATACCAATACTGAACGCAATACCTGCTGCTGCCAGGCCGAAGCCGATAGAAAGCAGAATACTTGATTCCAGGCCATAGAGATTAAAATCGAAAACACCTATTATCAGCATTCCAGTATGACCTATCACGGAAAAAGCAAGCAAACGGCGTATATTGATTTGCATTAATGCCAGTACTATCCCATAAAAGATGCTAATCAGGCCAAGGATTAATACAAACCAGCTCCATTGCTGCGCCACATCGGAAAGAATGGGTAGAATAAAACGGATAACTGCATAAATACCTAATTTCAAGCCCACTATAAAAATCGTCGCGCTTGCCACAGTACCGTGTTCTGCTAACACCGGTAGCCAGCCATGAAATGGAAACAAAGGCATGCGAATTGCGAAGCCAAAAAACAAGAGGAAAAAAATCAACGTGGCAAATTCCAGAACATTCTCATTGTTAACCAAGGCCAGCCATTCAAATGTTAATGTATCTCCTGATCCCATAACGCCGAAGGCAAGCAACATAAAACCCGTGAAAGTCATGAGCAGGCCGGATCCCCAATGCTGCAGCAGCAATCCAACGACCCAGCGTCTCTTCTGACCGGAGCCAGCGCGTATCGTCATTAACACGATAGGAATCAATTCCATAACACACCAGAACCAGAATTGCATGGCGTTCATCGCGACAAATGCGCCTATCAGAATGCCCTCATAACCTAATACGCAGGCAACCTGAATTTTATCTTTAGCCCGCCGTGTCGTTAATAAATAGACGAGTGCCAGAAAAGACAAAATCGTTGTCAATGCAACAAACAAAATATTGGTACCATCAATACCTACACTATAAGTAAGATTGAATTTCTGCACATACTCAAAAAGTTGAACCCCTTCGCGATCTGGATCAAAAATAGCGATCATATAGACGGCATGCAAAGCAGTAGTCACTGCGCTTGTTAAACCAAGGTGCAACGCCATTTTTGAAGACGGTAAAAGCAATACTACGATCGCCGTCACAAGTGGAATCAATGTCAGCACTGTCAACAACGGAAACGTCGTTACATCTGACCAAAAAATAATGTTTGCCGTATTCATCATTTCCTCATCGTGTAGCAGCAATCAGCAAGACAATAAATACAAACAAGGCAAGATAACGTGGCTTCAACATCAATTCCTCGAAAGTATTTGCGGCTTGCCCTATCCTACGGCCTAAATCGACAATATTCATGCCTATGGCCTGGATTACCAAACGCTCTTCAAACCACCCAAAGATATTACCTACCCACTCCATCATCTTTCCGGCTATTCCGTTACCGCGCCCAAACTGATGATGGTCGTAATCACGCTGTTCAACTGCCATTATTTTTTGCTCTAGCTGATTCAGCGTCGATATTGAACGAGAAAACAAAATGGGATCACCCATGGCACGATCAACAACATAGCTATCGATATAATCAAGATCTTGTCCTATTCCCAAGATAGGTCTTGCCAGAGTTCGATCAGCAATGGGATCCAGCCAGAAACGTTGAATGGAGGCAATATATAACCAGCGCGAATTTCTTAACATATGACCAACCGGTTTGATTGGATTCCCGATTACATTGTGCATTAATGCTGGTGCAGTTAATACTTGATAACACCGTACAATGGCATGCGCACAGAGATGCCACGCAGCCAGTTCCCATAATCCCAAACCACACTCCAGAAATATCAGACCTAATTGTCCAGAGATAGCGAAACTATAAGAACTTTTGACATCTGTTTGGGTTAATCCCACAATAAAGCTATAAACAGCAGTGACAAAACCAGCAATCGCTAGCAAAACCATGATAAAAGGAGCCTGCTCAAAAAGAGGCTGCAGCATAATAACTAGAAATACGCCGGCATGTATCATCACCGAACCATAGAAAATAGCGCTGGAAGGAGTAGGTCCTTCCATCGCCCGTGCAAGCCATGGTGAAAATGGTAATTGTGCCGATTTAACAAATGCAGCGACCGCGAAACACAATGCGATGACCGTAACGGTAGGCATTGTTAAGTGTTCGGCCATAGCATTCAATTCTAGCCAATTGATTGTTCCGGCATAGAAATAACTCAAACCTATTCCTAACACAAAACCGGCATCACCAATACGGTTGGTAACATAAACACGCGTTGCATTCCCAGTTGGGACTTGTCGGTCATAAGCATAACCAATCAACAGATATGAACTTAATCCGGCAATTTCCCAGCCAATAAAGGTACCCACTGCGCTGCCCGCTGAGACCAGTAACAACATCGCCGCTGAGAACAAACTGAGGATAAAAAAGTAGCGATGGAATCCTGCTTCCCGATGCATGTAGTTGACTGAGAAACGCGTTACAATGAATAGCAGAATTGCAAACAGCGCTGTAATTACAGTATTAAAGCCAGATGTGATAAAAACTGCCTGAATTTCCAGGCTATCGCTACTTAACCACTGTCCTAACGTGTAGGTAGTTGCATTCTTACCAAACAAGTCTGCGCCCAGTAATAGCAAGGCCAGAATACATGACATGGTGATTGCTCCGATCGCCGCATTGGATGTCATCGATTCACCGGCTTCACCATTGATCTTGCCTAATAAATTACCTATACCTATAAAAAAAGCAGCTAACAAAGGGAACAAAGGAATTAGGGCAATCAAAAATTCCATTGTGTTATACCTCCTGAAGTTCGGGTTGTTTAATCAGTGCAGGCGGAACAGGCAAAGATTGATCTTTGTAGCATTCCGGTGATTTCTCAAAGACAGGTAACTGCACGTCATCACGTGGGTGCCATTGAACAAACCCCTTGTCTCGTTCAAAAAAGAAAATTTCGCCAGTGTCAGGATCCTTTGTAGCCACCAATATCCAGCCACCGCCCACCAGCTCACGGATGGCTTCCTGGCGACCATAGATCTGCTCAACGATCTCTTTTTTAGCCTCAATCAAATTGAGCAAACGCATTGGCTCATGAATTTCAATCATCTGTCTTGGCAAGCCAGTACGCAAATCACTGCTCGTCCCTTCCATCACAGCAAAAGAACCTACTACATTGTGGGGAACCTTGGTACTGCATCCAAAACGCTCGTTATCAACAGTAGAAAAATAATATTCAAGATTAATTCCTGCTCCTACCGGCCCTACTGCCAGCAAAACCCCCTCCAGAATTTTTCCTTCAGGATCTTGAGTCGGATCATAGGAAACGAGGAATACGCGGCGGTCAAAAAAAGCGCCTTGTGTGACTGAGCGTCGCCCAATAACTGCTGAAGCATTTGTTGCATGGCCTAGCTCAGGACGTGCTTGCGAAAAATCCCTGGCGCGTTCTTCTATATGAGCAAGCGCCTGCTCTAGTGTTGGATTACGTGGTGCAGAAGCAAGCCTGCGGCAGCGCTCATGAGCAGACATATGTCTTATATGCGATAAATCCTGTTGCAATTTTTTTAAGGCAGTTAATCGCTCTACTGGTACATCTTCCAAGTCATACCAGATGATTTCTTCATTGCAGGTATTATGCTCAGTACCGATGAACCACGTATCGTGTGGAATATCAATACCGCGTTCAGCAACCAATCTACGAATCTCGGGGCGATTTGCCATGGCAGCGAACAGCCGCGCATTGGGCCCGCCATGACGGCCGCTACACGCGCCGCAGTCATAAGCAGCAAGATGTGGATTATTCTGACTGATGGAGCCATGTCCTACCAGGAGGACGAGTTCCGCAAATCCGTAAGTTAACCCAGCATTACGCAGAAAAGCAGCTACCCGGTCAGCTTGCTCGCTATCAGTAAAACCCAGTTTAGGCTTTGCTGGCGTAGCTGCTGTGGCGGTATCCGTCGAGATATACTTTAATTGTGTTTTAACATTGGGTGAAGTAGCTTTTTCTATTCTCGTGATCAAATTGTACTGCATCCTCGGAGAAACCGTTTTCACCAATAAGCCTGCCAGCATAACGGGCGCGATCGCATCGATGATAAGCTTTGATTGTATAAGGTTACGGCGCAATCCCTGATGCAACCGGTTATATAGCCAGCCAACTAACTTCCGGCCCCGCTGATGATTACCTGTTGCTTGCTCCTCACCCGGCCTGGGTACTTCCTGCACATCATGCGCTGGTGTGACCACGACCGGACACAATGGTGTCACTTTAGTATCATCCAGTCCTTTATAATTCATTGGGACACCAAAAAAGCCTGCTGCCCCCAATGTTTCGATGGCGGGGTTATGTTCCTCTAAATGGCGACGGAAACTTTCTTCCCGTTCATCAATACAGAATATTAGCTGCGATTCCGGGCGGGTATTACGCTTCGCCCAACGTCCACGCTTATGATTAACATGTATCGCCTGGAAAAAATCTTCACGGTAATGACGCTCATAGGCATATAGCCAGATCTTGCAACGCTCAGTTTCATTGAATTCATCAAGCAACGACAGCATGCTAAGTAGGCTCTGCTGCGGCATGCTTTGTACTTGTTTCGCATTCAATCCCAAGTGCTGACATAAGCGAAACAGGCGCCAACCACTATCAAAGGCTCTATGATCTGCATTACTTCTTGACATTGGGCTGTACTGCCAGGTCCACATCAAATCAGCAAGCTGCTGCCATTCTGTTTGTTTGTGGCGCTCTGAGACAACACGTGACAATAGCGTCTTGACCTGATGCGTTAAATACTCGGGGAGTTCACCCAAGTAATATAGCCTGCGCACCATGAATTCAGATAAATTTTTATTGAAATAATAGGTGATGGATCCTAACTTTGCTTCTATGCCCCAAATATCACTACAAGCCTGTTTTAGCCAAAGCCTATCCAAGGTTAGTCTGATTGCCAGATAATCAATCAATTTTGGCGCAACATCATTTGCAGTACGATAATTCGGGTGATGCTGCCGCCAGTTGATAATGCCAGACCAGCCAGGCAGTTCCAGCGTAAGACGACGCAAGTACCCTTCCCATTTGTTTCGAGGAATTTCTAAATAAGATAGTTGAAGGATAATGCACTCGACAGCATCCTCTGGCATTTCCGTTACAATCTGCTGCCAGTCTGGTAACTCATGCAGGAAAGAATTAAGGTCATATTTGGATGCAGCTCTCCAGGCACCATATAAACCCAATTTGCTACGCTCCGGTAATTGCCAGGCAGCCATTCCTTCGTCTAAAGCAGAAGCACATATCCGTATCAGCTGCGTTCGGACAGAATGCAGTATATCGATACCGCTCAATGCCATGACAAAGCCACGCAAAGTCATACTTTCACCAATCTGCGACAGCATTTCATTAAGCTTGGCACTTGCTTCCAGCCTCACTTTCTGATGTATCGACGTTTCCGCGCTTCCTATACGACCATGATTGGAAGAAATTTTTTCAAGCCAGCTTTTTGCCTGCTCAACCGATAAATCAAGCATATTTTCTGGGTGCAGATCAATTTGTTCCAGCTCCAATTGATTTAAGATACTTTCCCATAACTGCCTGACAATTATCCTTTGATCCGTTCCTGACTCAAGTAGATGCTGGCGGATTGGACCAGCTACATCAGCCTGAACCGTATTTAAAGCACCCATCTCTTCTATTTGCCAATTTAGCTGACTGACAGTAATCGCCTGTAAATCGTACAATAAGGCAATCCGATAGATATCTTTGCGGCGGATGATCAAATCATCTGCTTGATAAACAATCTCTTCAGCGCCTAACTTTGGATCAAGCGCAAGCACCGCGGCTATATCCTGATCGTTTATCCGTCCTTGCCAATAGAAATTCCGGCTTTGCGCTTCCGGAAGATACCCTTTAATACCAGTCATTCTCTCCGACTCAGCAAGCGCCTCTTCAAATGGTAAGTGCTGGTAGCCATGCAATGTATTGTGATGAACAAAATCAAGAATTGGAGCCTGTCCAGGAAGAACGTGATCCAGATGATTAAGGATTGCAGTAACTTGTTCGTGCTTATCTTTAAATTCAGGTTTTGCTAGCATGGTAAAATCCTATTTAATACGCTGGCTGATAATATCGTTCATCAAATTCATGGTGGACGCTGACAGATCGATCAGTGGTGATGGCCATAAACCAAACAACACAATACCTAAGACAAGTACGCTAGACGCTAGCAGCTCGGGTATTCTCAAATCTTCGATCTCGCGCATATGAGATTTCACCGGGCCAGTAAACAGCATACCAATCGTGCGCATGGCGTAAGCCGAGCTAATAATAATGCTCACACCCAGAAAAACCATCAGGTTACCCCATTGCTGAAAACCCCCTACGTAAGTATGCAGCTCTGCAATGAAACCCACTGATCCCGGCAAACTCATTGCAGCAAGGAATGTTATCGTCATGAATAAGGCAAAACGCGGCATAACCTGGACCAATGAGCTGTAATCCATAATATTACGAGTATGGGTCCGCTCATAAAGTAATCCTACTAAAAGGAACATCGCTCCAGCTACCAGTCCATGAGCAACCATCTGCATAACTGCGCCAGTCATACCTGCCTCATCCAGCGTTGCAATGCCTAACAACACAACTCCCATATGACTGACTGATGAGTAAGCTACCATCGCTTTCAGATCAGTTTGCCGCCATGCCAATAAGCCGCCATAAATCATCCCGATCAATGCCAGCACAACAAGGAATACTTGCAGGGCTTGCGTCGCTTCCGGCAGCATTACTACCGCTCTGATCAGGCCATAAGCTCCCATTTTGAGCAAGATACCGGACATTAAAATACTAATAGGGCTTGGTGCTTCAACATGAGCAAGCGGTAGCCAGCCATGTAGAGGAAATATCGGCATTTTGACGCCAAAGCCGATCAGAAAACCGATCATCACCAAAATCTGCTCATTCTTTGGCATACTTTGAGCAGCCACACTCATGGATGACATGAGAGTGCCACCATGTTCTGGCATATACTGACTTATCGCCAGCAGGCTGATCAGCATGAAAATTGAGCCACCCATTGTATAAAGAACAAAATTGAGACTGGCCATATGACGGCGGACACCACCCCACCGTCCAATAAGCAAAAATAATGGTGCTAAGGTCAATTCCCAGAAAATGTAATAAAGAGACCAATCCTGAGCCATAAAGACGCCAAGCATGCCGAGCTCCAACATGAGAATACTTATGTAATAGCTCTTGACGCTGGCTGTGATACTGAGTGAAGCAAGCAGTGCCACGCTCGTCAGCAAAGTAGCCATCACCACCATCGGTAATGACAAACCATCAATACCCAATGCAAAAGAGGTGCCAAGCTTTGGATTCAGTAAGAACTGCTCTGCCAACTGCAATGCGCCATCTTCTTGATTATAGATAACAATCAGCCAGCAACTTAGAAAAAATGCAATTGTGGCAAACACATTCGCCACCGAGCGAAGCTGGCTAGTTTTGTGACGTGATATCAATGCCAACGCACATATTCCGACAGCAGGTGTGAAAAGTAATATGCTAAGTATTCCCATCCTAATAACTCTGTTTTAAATAATTTAATTGAGTGAAAATTATTAGTAACTACTTGTTAGTTATTTAGGCTGTCGTTTTTCTGCTACCTAGTTAGCAAAGACAAATGAAGAGCATAGATAATCTGTTCCACAAAGTGGACCACCCTCTTCCCAGATCATCCCACTGAATGGAATATTTCAAATCGAAAGTTGAGCCAATTCTTTCAATAGCAGAGACCAGCTTCACTATTCTAGGAAGCACGCGTATCTACTTCTATGCTGTTACCCTGCATGCACTATCTCAACTCTTACTGCGGAAAAGAATTGGTTAATCCACCAAATTTTTACCTGCATCTATATTGAATTGCTGCAACACTTGCTATGGGCTTTCTATTCGATTTCCTGCGAAACATTCACGATACTGGTTAATGCATGGGCTAACCATGTAAACCTGCACTATCCTTTTGCTTTTCTTATCATCTTTCTGGCAGTTTTTCTTGATCAACAGCCAATCATCATAATCTCATAGCAGCTTCAAACGATAGTCCTTGGCAGGACTGAAGGTAATTCGCTAGAGAATTAGTAAACAAGCAGAATAACTACAGAAAACTGCTGTTGCCTCCACAGTTAATCAGTCGCTTGTCCAGAGCTCACAAAATATAAAAATGACATAAATCCTCCATCGCCAGCTATTCATATCATGCTAGCAGTGAAATGATCTCAAACATTTTTTATTCGTAAGCGTAAAAATAATCTAGCATATGATCTGTGAAGAATTAGTGAAGTTTTAGTGAAAAAAAAATAAATTTTATAAAAATTTTGTGAAAATTTAGTAAATATATTGTGAATTTTGTAAATATTTTGTGAAATAAATTAATTTTTAATTTTAATAAAATTACACTAAAACAGTAAAACATTACCTTCCCGAAACCAAGCTATCCAAGCCAAACGGAAATCACTTAGCTGGAAAGTTAATGCCATGATCTATAGAAAAATTCTCGGAATTTTCTCATTCATCTATAGCAAAGCTCAAATAAATTGATTACGATCTATAAATGATTTATCCATCTTCATTATCTGCCAGTGTGTTCACCAAACCTTAACCCCATTGAGTACAAATGGGCACAAACCAAAGCAATCAGAAAACAACAAAACCAAACCACACATTGAGTAGCTCTTTAAAATCGAATCATTTTATGTGACGTTGGCTATATATGGAGAAACTGCCAAGAGGGTGCATCGCATGCTGTGTTCCATGCGCGCGAATGCGGTTCTGCTCTCCGTTACAGGGTGCGGTCCTACGACCTGAACGCGTCTTGCCTTGTACTCGAATCATTGCATGCTGAACTCCGTCCAACTGCGGTTTAGAATTATTTACTGTTAACTTCCCCGAGCGACAGCAACGCAGCATTGCCTCCCACTGCTGCAGTATTAATGGTAACCACGCGCTCGGTTGCAAAGCGTTGCAGGTAGTGCGGGCCACCAGCTTTGGGACCGGTGCCGGAGAGTCCTTCTCCGCCAAAGGGTTGCGAACCAACGACAGCGCCGATGATATTGCGATTAACATAAGTGTTGCCGCAGCGGGTATGACGAATGATGTAGTCGATAGTAGTGTTGATGCGGCTGTGTATGCCAAGCGTCAGGCCATAACCACTCTGGTTAATGGCGTCAACCACTTCATTCAAGCGGCTGGCCTGATAGCGAATAATATGGAGAATGGGACCAAACACTTCTTGCCGAAGTTGACCGATCCTCTCAATCTGATA
>NZ_JAGFJM010000107.1 GCF_024102715.1 Nitrosomonas communis | reverse complement strand
TAAAGGATCGCCAGCCTAAGGAATTAAAAGAGCGTCTTCCCAAAGAGACCAAAGATCGCCTGCCTAAAGAATTAACACCGAAAGAAAGGTTACCAAAAGAGCTTGCCCCAAAAGAACTGAAAGAACGTGGGCCCAAAGAGTTGAAAGAGATTCGGGAGATACAGCTAGGTGATCCATTCATTCGCCCGGAACTGCGCCCTGATTTGTCACAAGCCGTTTTTGATATCAACCAAACGGGTGATATAACTGACCTCCAGGACGAAATGCTGCTTCGTCAGGCTAATTTACTCGGTGGTCGTAATCCAAGTGATGTTTAATGACCATGCCTCTTCGGACGATATGCATATTGTGTTCACCGCAAGACAAACATGCTCTCTGGCTAGCACTCCAGTTGAGAGCCAGAGAGTGGCAAGTCGAATTTATTCTGCCTGAGGAGCTTCTAGTTAATTCAAGTTTACAATTGCGCATATCCACAGATAATACTGAGAGCATTTTACAGACTGCGCGTGGCGTGACACTCACACACAAATTAAATGGGGTCATCAATCGCCTGTATGCATTGCCACCACTACATTGCGAATCAGGGAGCGAAGTTGATGCCCTATATTTGGAAGAAGAATGGCGTGCTGCATTCGTAGCATGGCTAGCAGAGCTTGCATGTCCCGTACTGAATCGGCCTACTGGCACCAGCCTTCACGGTACAATATGTGGCGATGCTTATTGGCGATACTTGGCAGTCCAGATGGGCTTAACTACCCGCCCCTGGTTTGCAAGCTCTGGTTTGGGAGTGACCGAAAGCAATGAACAGCGTATACAGATATTTGTTGCTGGCAAACAAGTTATCGATGCACAAAATATACTTTCACTGGAAGCTCGTAATCGCGTAGCAATGCTTGCAGCCATTTCCCAACTGCAACTATGTTGTGTTGAGTTTGATTGCTCTACTGGAGAACCTTGTTTGTTGAGGCTTGATCCGTTAGTTCCATTTGCTGCGGGTGGAGATGCTCTGGTAACAGCTATTGAAACAATGCTGACATCACCATGAATAATATCGTTCTTTTATTGGGTGTGCCTAATGAGCCACCTTTGGCGCTTGTGGCGTCAGCACTGCATAAAAACGGAGTGCGAACCCTGATCTGGGATCAGCAAAAAGTCACTATTTCAAACTGCAAAATTCAGATTGAGAACTCGAATATAACAGGCATACTTTCTTGTCCAGAATGGACCGTGTCTCTTGAAGACGTGGTAGGGGTGTATACTCGATTAGCAAGCTGGGCGACACTTCCAGAAATTAAAGAACTGCCTCCTACTGATCCAAGATTTACGCATGCATCAACATTACATTTAATATTAGACGAATGGTTAGAGGTAACACCGGCGAGAGTTATAAATCGTACCTCAGCAAATGATTCAAATAACTCAAAACCCTATCAAGCACTTATGATTCGCCGCTACTTCTATGTTCCGGAAACACTCGTCACTAATCAACCTGACGCTGCGCTTGATTTTTGTAGTCGACACCCTCGAACAATTTATAAATCAATCAGTGGAGAGCGGTCTATAGTGACTGAATTTGATACTCAAGATATGGAACGCCTGAATTTGCTGCAAAACTCGCCGATTCAATTACAAGAATGGATTAGTGGCTTTGATGTGCGCGTTCACGTAGTGGGAGATCGGACATTCGCTACACGAGTAGAAAGCGCTGCCATTGATTATCGATACGACTACTCCATCAATGGCGCTGGATTCACAGCATACGAGCTACCTGCCGACGTGGAAGATGCATGCATCCAGCTAACGGCGGAGATGAAACTTGGGCTGGCCGGGCTAGATCTAAGATTTGCCAATGATGGCAGAATATTCTGTTTTGAGGTTAACCCAAGTCCAGCGTATAGCGTATTTGAGTCCTCAACCGGCCAGCCTATCGCTGAGGCAATAGCCCTTTATCTTGCAGGATCATAAACGTCTCGTGCTATTATATTCGGCGCGGTGAGGAATGCGGAAAATGAAGCGGGTATAATATCGGATTTTAGCTCTTACTAAGACATGCTCCAGCCCAACTTTACGGTAGAATACGGAAGAAGAAATTGCTCATATTTATCAGCTACTCATGGAACATCCTTCCGGGGCGGCAAAGAAAAAATTGCATGTTGTCTATCTGAAAGCACTGGGACTGCCTCATCAAGAAATTATCCGCATCGCGCGAGTCAGCGAAGATAGCGTGAGACGCTATTTGCAGGCGTATATGAAGGTGGTGTGACGGCGCTTTGCTCATCCCAGCGTCATTGCCCTAGAAGTGCATTGTTGCTCCATTCGGAAGCACTCAAAACACGTTTCCAAGTCCATCCGCCGCACACTGTTGCTGAGGCGGTCTATGAGATTAACAAGCTCACCGGGATGCAATTGGCTTTAAACGCCTGTCGCGACTTCATGCATAAACATCTCGGTATGAAATACCGAAAAATGGCGGTGATCCCCTCTAAAGCTGACCCGGATAAGCAGAGCGAATTTTTACACAACAAACTTGAACAGGTAAAAAGGCTCCTAAAACCCAATTTTCAACTGCTCCCAAAATCCGCAAATATGACCACGTGAGTTATAATAGTATTTGTTTAGATAGTGTCGTCACGAGACTTTGAGCCATAGTGCGAGACAACGAATCTGGACGATGGCGATGAATGAAGAGAGGTTATTGGCATAGATGGTGGCAATGCCACGCCATTGTTTGAGCGCAAGC
>NZ_JAGFJM010000095.1 GCF_024102715.1 Nitrosomonas communis | reverse complement strand
TACTCGATAACTTTAGCTACAACACCGGCCCCAACAGTTCTGCCACCTTCACGAATCGCAAAACGCAACCCCTCTTCCATCGCAATCGGCGCAATAAGATTCACAGCCACCGAAACGTTATCACCCGGCATTACCATCTCAGTACCAGCCGGCAACTCTATTGACCCCGTCACATCAGTGGTGCGAAAGTAGAATTGAGGACGATACCCCGCAAAAAAAGGTGTATGACGCCCACCCTCTTCTTTGCTTAAAACATAAATCTCGGCCGTGAATTTCGTATGCGGCAAAATACTCCCCGGTTTCGCTAGTACTTGCCCACGCTCAACCTCTTCGCGCTTCGTGCCACGTAATAATATCCCAACGTTATCACCTGCCTGCCCTTGATCAAGCAGCTTCCTGAACATCTCCACTCCGGTACAGACCGTCTTCAACGTCGGCCTCAGCCCCACTATCTCGATCTCATCACCCACCTTGATTATGCCGCGCTCCACCCGACCCGTCACAACGGTACCACGACCAGATATCGAAAACACATCTTCTACCGGCATGATAAATGCACCATCAATAGCTCGCTGAGGCTCAGGAATATAGCTATCTAGCGCATCCGCCAACTTAAATATCGATGGCTCACCTATATCACTTTGATCCCCCTCGAGCGCCTTTAGTGCCGAGCCTATAATAATCGGCGTGTCATCTCCAGGAAAATCATACTTGGACAACAACTCCCGTATCTCCATCTCTACCAGCTCAAGCAGCTCAGCATCATCCACCATATCCGCCTTATTCATATAGACTATGATGTATGGCACTCCAACCTGCCGGGCCAGCAAAATATGCTCTCGCGTCTGAGGCATCGGCCCGTCAGCCGCTGACACTACCAGTATAGCGCCATCCATCTGCGCCGCCCCCGTAATCATATTTTTTACGTAATCCGCATGACCCGGACAATCCACATGAGCATAATGACGGTGATCAGTCTCATACTCCACATGGGATGTATTAATGGTGATGCCGCGCGCACGCTCTTCCGGCGCAGAATCAATCTGAGCATACGACTTTGCCTCACCACCATATTTTCTCGTCAACACCATCGTAATCGCCGCCGTTAATGTCGTCTTTCCGTGATCGACATGACCTATCGTACCAACGTTCACATGCGGCTTCAATCGCTCAAATTTACTCTTCGCCATGCTATATCCTTCTTCAATAATTATTTACTTTTATTGATAATTGCCTCAGCAACACTCTTTGGTGCCTCTGAATAATGTTTAAACTCCATAGTATAAGTCGCCCTACCCTGCGTCGCTGATCGTAGAATAGTAGAGTAACCAAACATCTCTGCCAATGGCACTTCTGCTCGTATGATTTTAAAGCCCATTGTATCATCCATACCTTGTATCATACCGCGACGTGATGACAAATCACCAACGACATTTCCCATAAACTCCGCCGGAGTTTCAACCTCTACGGACATCATTGGCTCCAATAATACCGGATTAGCTTTCCGCATACCGTCCTTAAACGCAATAGATGCCGCCATCTTAAAAGCGTTTTCATTTGAGTCAACATCGTGATAGGAACCATCAAACAAAGCTATTTTAACATCAACTACTGGATAGCCCGCTAATACACCCGCGCCCAAAGCGTCTTGCAACCCCTTCTCTACTGCTGGTATATATTCTCTAGGAACCACACCACCTTTGATTTCATCAATAAATTCAAATCCTTTTCCAGCTTCATTAGGTTCCATTCTCAACCAAACATGACCATATTGTCCACGTCCGCCACTTTGCTTGATAAACTTACCTTCAATCTCCACCTTTTTCTTAACTGCTTCTCGATAAGCCACCTGCGGCGCCCCAACGTTTGCCTCGACACCAAACTCCCTCTTCATACGATCCACAATAATCTCGAGATGTAATTCCCCCATCCCCGATATAATTGTTTGACCTGACTCTTCATCGGTTCGAACCCGGAATGATGGATCCTCTTGCGCCAAACGATTTAACGCAACCCCCATTTTTTCCTGATCATTCTTGGTTTTTGGCTCTACGGCAACATGTATGACCGGCTCAGGAAAATCCATACGCTCCAATGTTATGACATGTTCGCCACTACATAATGTATCGCCAGTCACAACCTCTTTTAAACCAACTGCCGCAGCAATGTCACCAGCACGCACCTCTTTGATTTCTTCTCGCTGATTGGCGTGCATTTGCAACAACCTTCCTATTCTCTCCTTACGCCCTTTAACCGAGTTATAGACCGTATCCCCTGATGTAACCACGCCAGAATACACTCTAAAGAAAATCAACTGACCAACATACGGATCGGTAGCAATTTTAAATGCCAGACTGGAAAACGGCTCCTCGTCGCTCGCATGACGCTCATCCTTTTCCCCATTTTCTTTAGTTCCCTGAATTGCAGGAATATCCGCTGGAGATGGTAGATAATCCACGACCGCATCAAGCATGGCCTGCACACCCTTGTTTTTGAATGCCGAGCCACATAACATTGGAACTATTTCATTACCCAATGTTCGCGTTCTTATGCCTCGCTTTATATCCGTTACTGATAACACCCCTTCCTCAAGGTATTTATTCATTAATTCTTCTGACGCCTCTGCCGCCGACTCTATCATTTTCTCTTGCCAGCTCTTTGCTTCGGCCATTATTTCTTGCGGAATATCTCGCTCCTCAAACTTTGTACCCTGAGAAGCTTCTTCCCAATAAATAGCCTTCATTTTAACGAGATCAATAACGCCCTCGAATCTATCTTCCGCACCAATTGGCAATTGAATAGGAATCGGCTGGGCTTTTAATCGTGTTTTTATCTGCTCCAAAACACGCATAAAATTTGCACCTGATCGATCCATTTTATTTACAAATGCCAGTCGCGGCACTTGATACTTATTAGCCTGCCGCCACACTGTCTCCGTTTGTGGCTGCACCCCCCCCACCGCACAAAAAACTGTACATGCACCATCCAACACTCTCAGGGAACGTTCCACCTCAATAGTAAAATCTACGTGACCAGGCGTATCAATTATGTTTATCCTGTGCTCCGGATAATTACCCGCCATCCCTCTCCAAAAGCATGTTGTCGCAGCAGATGTAATCGTTATTCCACGCTCCTGCTCTTGCTCCATCCAGTCCATAGTAGCTGCACCATCATGAACCTCACCTAGCTTATGGGATACGCCGGTATAAAACAAAACACGCTCTGTTGTTGTTGTTTTCCCAGCATCAATATGCGCCATGATTCCAATATTGCGATAGCGCTCAATGGGCGTTTTTCTAGACACTATAATTACCTTAAAATTAGACTCTAAATTTGAACTGCTTTAATTTATCCGACTGCCAAATCCCTGACCACCTACTTATTTGCTGTCATTTGCTTAAGTTATAATCTTATAAACTTCTATTAAAATCGGAAATGTGAGAATGCTTTATTTGACTCCGCCATACGATGCACTTCTTCACGCTTCTTGACCGCGCCGCCACGCCCCTCAGAGGCCTCCATTAATTCACCTGCAAGACGGATATCCATCGATTTTTCACCACGCTTACGCGCAGCATCCCGCAACCACCGCATTGCAAGCGCGTTACGACGCACTGATCTTACCTCGACTGGAACCTGATAATTAGCTCCTCCAACTCGCCGACTTTTAACTTCAACCAAAGGCCTAATATTTGCCATCGCCTGGGTAAATATTTCTACCGGATCCTTTCCTGTTTTTTTCTCGATTTGCTGCATAGCACCATAGATAATGCGCTCAGCCACCGATTTCTTTCCACCCGTCATCAGAACGTTTACAAACTTGGAAATCTCAACATTGTGGTATTTTGGATCTGGCAATATTTCACGCTTTGGCACTTCTCTACGTCTTGGCATTTACTAACCCCGAACTGTTTTAGTATCTTCAAATATTTATATTCAGAAACCTGCAGCACTAATAAATTATTATGATGCCTTAGGTTTCTTAGAACCATACTTGGAACGCGCCTTCTTGCGATCTTTTACGCCAGCAGTGTCCAAACTTCCACGCACAGTATGGTAGCGCACCCCCGGCAAATCCTTGACACGCCCACCTCGAATTAATACTACCGAGTGCTCTTGTAAGTTATGCCCTTCACCACCGATATAACTTGAAACTTCATATCCATTCGTCAATCTTACCCGCGCTACTTTACGCAGAGCTGAGTTGGGTTTTTTAGGAGTTGTTGTATATACCCGCGTGCAAACGCCCCTCTTTTGCGGACAACTCTCAAGTGCTGGCACTTTGCTTTTTACTCGCTTAGCTTTCCGCGGCTTTCTTACTAATTGACTTATGGTTGGCATAATATTTTATTTCTCAATTATTGCTATGTCTTTATTTCTCATCACGATTTCAATTTTGTTTGAATGAGTTGCTTTTGCTTTTTATCTTGATCAATCC
Source organism: Nitrosomonas communis (assembly GCF_024102715.1). Taxonomy (GTDB): domain Bacteria; phylum Pseudomonadota; class Gammaproteobacteria; order Burkholderiales; family Nitrosomonadaceae; genus Nitrosomonas; species Nitrosomonas communis_B. The sequence continues at coordinate 4,107 of NZ_JAGFJM010000095.1, read as the reverse complement.
AACTTAACTCTAACCATTTACCTCTTTTTTGACATCAACTCTCTAAAAGAGATGGCTAAAAAGACTGCGGATTTTATGGGGTTTATCTTCTCATGTCAAGAAATAAGGATAATTTTGCAGCCAAGATCGCTTCGACCAGCTATTACATTCCTCAAATTCATACCGATTACCCAACTTTCTATTCTCACGCCCAATAATATTGCTGCTCTCGTACTCCTCAAACCAGCCGCAATAATAACAAACGGTGACACGACTACTATTACTCTTCTTATGACTACCACTCAGCATGGATGCAAAGGCTTACGCCCATCACTCTCTAACTTTTGCCGCAATTCGTAACCTCAGCGCATTTAACTTGATAAATCCTGCAGCATCTGCATGATTATAAACACCACGATCTTCTTCAAAAGTAGCAATTCCCGGATCAAATAGCGAATCAGTTTTAGAATCACGACCAACTATTATTACATTACCCTTGTACATTTTGACTCTTACCCAACCGTTAACATTCCGTTGCGATTCATCAATCATGGCTTGCAGCATCCTCCGCTCAGGACTCCACCAATATCCGTTATAAATGAGGCTTGCATAACGCGGCATCAACTCATCTTTCAAATGAGCTACCTCCCGGTCTAACGTGATCGACTCAATCGCACGATGTGCGCGCAACATTATTGTACCGCCAGGTGTTTCGTAGCATCCACGTGATTTCATACCGACATATCGATTCTCAACTAAATCTAGTCGCCCAATGCCATGCTTACCGCCTAATTGATTTAATTTTGCAAGAACCTTAGCAGGTGATAATTTCTCTTGATTCAATGCAACAATATCGCCACGCTCAAATTCCAAATCGAGATACTCCGGTTTCTCTGGCGCTTCCTCTGGCGCTATCGTCCATCGCCACATCGATTCTTCGGGCTCTCTCGCCGGATCTTCCAATAAACGCCCTTCATAAGATATATGCAATAAATTCGCATCCATACTATACGGCGATCCGCTTTGTTGTTTCATCTCAACCGGAATGCCATGCTTCTCTGCATATTGCAATAACTTTTCTCGTGAGGTGAGATCCCATTCACGCCACGGAGCAATCACATGGATATCAGGCTTTAGTGCATAATAACCCAATTCAAAACGAACCTGATCGTTCCCCTTACCCGTTGCGCCGTGAGAAACAGCATCTGCGCCTGTTTCTTGAGCGATTTCAATTTGCCTCTTGGCAATGAGCGGCCTTGCTATGCTAGTGCCAAGCAAATATTCGCCTTCATAGATAGCATTTGCGCGAAACATTGGAAATACATAATCGCGAACAAACTCTTCACGTAAATCTTCTATGAATATTTCTTTAACACCAAGACGCTGGGCTTTAGTACGCGCCGGCTCTATTTCTTCGCCTTGTCCAATATCAGCTGTAAACGTAACGACCTCACACTGATAAACATCTTGCAGCCATTTCAATATGACCGAAGTATCCAGTCCACCGGAAAAAGCAAGAACCACTTTTTTAATTTTTTTCATGGCACCAAACAGAATTCAAACAAATTAATTAAATCACACAGTTACTTAACTTCCACTTTACCCAGCAACAAATATTCCATCAACGCTTTTTGAGTATGCAATCGATTTTCTGCTTCATCCCAAACTACTGATTGCGGCCCATCCAGCACTCCGGCGGTTACCTCTTCACCGCGATGAGCAGGGAGGCAATGCATGAACAGCGCATTCTTCTTTGCACAAGACATCATTTCCTCGTCGACACAAAAATCAGCAAAGGCTTTTCTGCGAGCATCTTCTTCGGCTTCAAAGCCCATGCTTGTCCATACATCAGTCGTCACCAGATCAGCATTTTTCACAGCATCATGCGGGCACGCAAACTCTTCGTAATGATCAGTACTATATAATCCAGCACGCTCCGGCTCAACCTCATAACCTGGAGGGGTTGAAACATGTACGTTAAAATTGAATATTTCAGCAGCCTGTAACCATGTATTACATACATTATTAGAATCCCCAATCCATGCCACCGTCTTGCCAGTAATACTTCCACGGTGCTCTATGTAAGTAAAAATATCACCTAAAATTTGACAGGGATGATATTCATCGGTTAATCCGTTAATAACGGGAACACGTGCGTTTTCTGCAAAACATTCAATTATACTGTGCTCATAAGTACGAATTAATACGATATCCACCATGCGCGAAATCACTTGCGCCGCATCCTCTACTGGCTCACCTCGACCTAATTGTGTTTCCCGAGTAGAAAGGTAAATAGCGCTTCCACCCAACTGATACATTCCCGCTTCAAATGATAATCGTGTGCGCGTAGAGTTCTTATCAAAGATCATCGCCAAGGTCCTATCTATTAGCGGCCAATATCGTCGATACTGCTTGAACTCATTTTTAATCCAACGCGCTCGCTCAAATAAATATTCAAGCTCCTCAAGGGTTAAATCATTAATTTTCAGAAAATGCTTTATTTGCATAAAATGGTTTATTTAATTAGATGGCCCAGATTTGTTACGCGTGAGTACATTCTCAGTTTGATTAGCCAAGAATTTCCCAATAATCTCTGAAGCAGTATCCACGACCTGCTCTGCTTCTGCTTGATTCATTACCAGAGCAGGTAACAATCGCACCACTTTCTCCGAAGTTACATTGATCAATAGTCGATGTTTCAGCGCTTCTTTCACCAACTCACTGCCAGACACAGGAAGCTCGATGCCCAGCATGAGTCCTTGACCCCGGATTTGTATCACATCAAGCCAATTGGCAAGTTTCTCCCTAAACCGATCTTGTATAAAACTGCCAATCTGCACAGCATTCTGCATTAATTGGTCTTTTTCAATCACATTTAATGTGGTTAACGCTGCTGTGCAAGCAAGCGGGTTACCTCCAAAAGTCGATGCATGATTTCCAGGTTTAAATACATCCCCCGCATCACTTTTTGCAATACAAGCACCAATAGGCACACCAGAACCCAGACCTTTTGCCAATGTCATGACATCTGGCATGATATCGCTATGCTGGAATGCAAACCATTTTCCGGTGCGACCGATACCACACTGCACCTCGTCAAGCATCAGCAACCAATTATGTTGATCACATAATTGACGCAAACCTTGCAGATAATTGATTTGCGGAAAATTGACGCCGCCTTCTCCCTGGTAAGTTTCTACTAGCACTGCAACGACATGCTTGTTGCTATCGGCAATTTGAGCAACCGCATCAAGATTATCGTATGGGACACGCACAAAACCAGCGAGCAGTGGCTCAAAACCAGCCTGAGCTTTACGATTACCCGTTGCAGTCAGAGTTGCCATAGTACGGCCATGAAAAGATCGCTCCATCACTATGATCGTAGGCAATTCAATTCCTCTGTTGTGACCATGCAGTCTTGCCAGCTTAATAGCAGCCTCATTTGCTTCTGCGCCAGAATTACAAAAAAACACTTTATCCATGCCCGACAAAGCAACCAACTTCTCTGCCAGCAGTTCCTGTTTTTCGATATGATAAAGATTTGAAGTATGTATTAGCATCCCAACCTGCTCGCATAGCGCCTTGGTCAATTCGGGATGACTGTGCCCAAGACCACATACGGCAATTCCGGAGAGTGCGTCAAGATAACAATCGCCACGATCGTCCCATAACCAAACTCCCTCGCCCTTGATAAAGGTTACAGGAAGCCGCAAATAAGTACTCATTAAGTTTGACACAGACTACACTCGCATTTAAGTTTGAAGAAATAGAAAACAATACGGCGGCATCTGCCGCCGTAAACCTTGGTTATCATCTAAGGTATATTTACTTATTTAGTAAGCTTTTTCAAGACCTTTTTTGTTTTATATCGGTTTTTTTAAACACAAAGACATTCTCCGATTAAAGCATCTTATCCGCTTGACGGTATGAATTACTGTATCCTGTCAGTCAGGCTCTATTGCGCTTCCTTTTAAGAAAAGAAGCCGGGGCTTACGATGAAATATAGCAAAGCTCAAATAAATTGATTACAATCCATAGATGACTTATCCATCATCATTTCGCTGCAAAGTTTTGTCCGTTCGTAAGAAGGAAGGACTTACCATTGCGCAGGCGGCGGCGCGTTTTTGT
>NZ_JAGFJM010000092.1 GCF_024102715.1 Nitrosomonas communis | reverse complement strand
CTCTCGATCTGTCCGTGCTTGAAAAGTACATACCACACATGCGTGATAGATAGATCGTGCTCATAAGCAATTTGAGTTTCGTCGTGGCCTTCCTTGTGCATCGCCACGATATCCTGCTCGTCAATTTCGTCCACCCCGCAACCGTCTGATTTATGCGCATGAATGTACGTTGGCTCCCGCTCTGTGTTTATGATTGATCGCACGTCTTGAATGCCTGCTGATATAAGCCATGTGTTTAGTTGGTCACTTACATTCATTCTGCGCCACCTCCCGCTCTTTACGAAAAGTCTCTTTAGCCAATCTTCTTTCAAATTCTCTTGATTTTCTTTCAAACATATTTATAGCGCTTTCTGCAATATCCACCATCTTCCAGTATTCTCGGCTGGTGTCGTAAGTGAATTACCCCGCCCTAAAGGACAGGGCTTCCAGCTTCATTGGCAGCAGCGTGAACAGAGGATTTGCGTCCTCTGCCACGTCTAACATTGCCTCGACTGGCAGTACCGACGATTCCCGCCGCTATCATTCTTTTCGCTTCGAGTGCGATATTTTTAGACGCATTGATGTCACGATTATGCACCGTAGAGCAGTTATCACACTTCCAAGAGCGAATATTCAAAGGCATTTTGCTTGCTATTACGCCGCAGCAAGAGCAGGCTTTAGAACTCGGAAAGAAGCGATTAACTTCAACATACCCTTTGCCTAATTTTTCTGCTTTGTATTTCAGCATAATAGTGAACATACCCCATCCTGCATCACTGATTGATTTTGCAAGACAGTGATTTTTTACCATGCCTTTAATATGCAAATCTTCGACCGCTATAACCTGAACTTGGCTATCGTTCACTAACTTATGCGATATTTTGTGCAAATGATCTTTTCTAGCATTTGCTATTCTTTCATGCACTTTGGCAACTTTTAATCTTGCCTTGTTGCGCGAATTACTGCCTTTTACCTTGCGAGATAATTTCTGTTGTTTGCGCTTTAAATTCTTCTGATGCTTATTTATGTGTTTTGGATTATCAAACTTTGAGCCATTGCTGGTAATAGCAATATGCGTCAAGCCAACATCAACACCCAATATCTCACCATCATAAGAAACATCTGGTTGAATTAAGTCGTTCTCGGAAAGTATCGATGCAAAATATTTACCAGAAGGTGTTTTGCTAATAGTAACCGTTTTGATTTTCCCAATGATTTCTCGGTGAACTTTTGCTTTAACATGACCGATCTTAGGCAGGAACAACTTTCTGCCATCAACTATCTTTACGCCTTGCGGATACTGAATAGTTTGCTTTCCGTGTTTCGATTTGAAATTAGGAAACTGTGCTCTACCTTCAAAGAAATTAACAAAGCCACGGGATAAATTTAAACTAACACTTTGCAATACCTGACTGTGAACATTAGACAGCCAATCATGCTCTTGCTTGAGTTTAGGCAGCCTTGCGTTCATGGCGTATTGGCCTAAACCTTTGCCGGTATCGTGATACAACCTTTGGGTTTCAGCAAGGCTATTATTCCAGAACCAACGAGCACAGCCAAACGCATTAGACAGCTTATCAACTTGCTTATCGTCTGGATATATTCTAATTTTGGTTGCTGTAATCATACAGTTTATTATAAATATGTTTTTATAATAAGTCAAGCTGATCTATGGTCTTATACGCTTATATCCCCCACCTGAAGGAAGGGGATTTACGCTATTATTTGTTAAGCCATGCCATGGCAGCCATTGACATCCTCACCTCCTACAACGCAATTTTGGGCGGCAAAATTCCCTGACTATGTAGCCACGATGCCAACCTCACCGCCCTCATTCCACGAGATTTTCTAATCTCCCTCCAATAAGAAGTTTCCTTTATTGATGGCCTTTTAAATAACTTTTTCCAAAAAGGAACGTCTTCTGGATATGGTCCTATATTTTCCTCGTAATAAGATTTCAATTGTTTTTCTGCTGTTTGAATCGCTTTCTGCTTGTTGAATCTCACTTTTTCACCTCCACAATCCCCTCTTCAAACCAAACCGCCACTGTTTTCACCCAAGCATCCATCCACATTTCTCGCTTTTCCTCTTTTGTTAGTTTTCCTGCTCGACCGTCAATTTGATCATGACAATGCATACAAACATAGCAAACGTAAAAGTCAGCAGTTTTGTGAGCAAAACCCCTGCCATGCGCCAAAGAATTTGAATGAGCCGCAACAGTAGTCCCAATACTTCCGCACAGCACGCAAGGCCTGTCACGAGCTGCATCAAGGAGTTTTTTGTTGCGGTAGGTCACGCATCACATCCATATATGCTGATATAAACTCGACACCGCATCCAACAACAATCGCATTACCATATCCCTTTAATCTCATCGCGTGCGCTTCCGTCGAGTAGTTGGCATTAATCTCTTGACACGGATCGCCGCTATACACCACTCCTTCGGAAGCCCCATCAACCACCGGTTTTATTCCATCGCTCACAATCCATGCTCTCTGACCAAATACCAATCTGATCCTATCTTTTTCTTGGTCATCAAGGGATCGCCATACTTCTGATAGCGGGTATTGTGAGTCCAGCAAAGACTGTTCTTCATTGCTGGTTTTTCGCAATGTCTGCAGGTAATACGCACCATCGGAGCCGAAAAGTGTTTCGAGTGAGCCTCTCTGTGACATTGAGAACACAATGTCATCAAATTCGATGTAGAGTTGTTCAAAGGATTTTCGTCCACATGATGAACATGAAGTGAAGTTGTTTTTCCACACACCTCGCAACAATTCTTCACCATTTTCTTGGATTGCCTGTAAGCACTCCTTGAATTCCGAACCTTCATCACACCATCGTATGCCTTGGCCATGCAATCCCTGCCGCAATATTTCCGTCTTTTGAAAACCGATAGGTCCTCTAGTCGAGAATTTATTCTCTTTCTCTCCATTTTCTTGTTGCAAAGCTGGCAATATTTCTCTGGATCTTGTTTGATTTGAGTGACCATTTATCTCCCTTTCTTCTTCATTGATCTTTTCGCCTTTATTGCAGCAGCACACCATTCCGGTGGTAAACCCATGAGCCATCTTGATAGAGCTGGATTCAACCGGCCTGTATTTGTTGTCTCGGCAATAGAGCCAATCAACCCCACCTGCTGCGTCAACGGAATTCCGGTATCTGATGGTCTCGGTGGTTTTATTCCCCTGATCGCATCCGTCGCTGTTGGGCTTGCCCATCCCGCTAACTGCGCCACTCTCGGCAGCGTGTCCTTTCTCTCCTTCCCGGCTTTCCGATATCTGCTTTTTTCCAGAACCCCCGTGTCCTTGTAATCCCTCGCTGATAGCGTGGGCCACCCAGTACAATCTCTGTCTGATGTGTGCCGCCGTGAGGCTGTGTGCTCCATATACGATATGCCCAACGGCGTAGTTTTCCGCTTCCATTTCTGCACGTAAATCATCGAGCCAACCAAATTTAATCGCTCTTGCAACCTGTTCTCCAAAGATCGTGTCAGGCTTGCACTGTCTAACGAGTTCGAGGAAATG
>NZ_JAGFJM010000064.1 GCF_024102715.1 Nitrosomonas communis | reverse complement strand
CGCTCAATCATCATCTTGCGTTCCTGCACACTCAATGATTGAGCTTTCTGGCCAAAAAATCACGTGTCTCACGTCAACTGCCCGATCACGCGATGCAAATCATCGATGCTGCCCTTGTCTTTGCCGGCACCATCACTACGAGCAAATAACTCCGCAGCTTGTTCAATCAAATGCCGCTTCCAGCTATTGATCTCGGTCGGATGGATTCCATACCGGGATGCCAACTGCGGCACGGTTTCTTCCCCTCGGATGGCTGCCAATGCAACTTTCGCTTTGAATTCACTGGAATATTGCGCGCGTTTCTTGCTCATGGTTATTTCACTCCTTTTCTGTTTTGACAGAGCTTAACAACCTGTCCAGTTTTTGGGTACCACTTCAGTTTGCATCGCATAGCTGCAAAAATTCTCTAGGAGAAATCGTTGTTGACTGCTGGGATTGTATATTGCACTGCTTTACTTGCTGTATCGCTCAATAATAAGGCAAATCTATAAAAATATCGCCTGGATGTCTGCGACTATAAAATTTCTAATCTATTTAAATGCAAGCAACTCTTTCTGCCATCTACACAATTTAGTAACTCCAATATCAAGGTTCATACCATAACTGCAGATACAATTTTATTGTATCTATTAAAGAAACATTTAATTTCCGCTTTTGGTACTTATTTTTTGTGTTCTAAGTCACTATTATGCACTATAAGAATTTAGTTTCATTGTGGTGAGTAAGGTAATGTATTAGAAAATATAACCTTATTATGAGTAATGTTCTAAATGATGGATACTGGGATTAGACTGAAATATTTAGATCAAGCGATAGATTCGTTAAAAAATGTTTCCTGTAAAGAGCGTATTCCTAGTGTGGCTATTCTTGAAAAGTGACATGACGGAATTTTTAAGCAAGTAAAGAAGTAGGATTAAAGTTGTTTAATGGAGGTGCTATGATGAGAGTAATAACTTTCTTGATGACTGTATTGGCGCTTGGTTTTTTATCTGGATGTGCTCAAATGAGTCCGATAGCGAGCAATCAAAGTGGTGAAACTCATAGTGCCGATTTGCGTTCCATTGACCCTAATAATCATAATGCTGTCGCTGAACATTACGAAGATGTAGCTAATAAGATAAAAGCAAAACTGCAGGCACAGAAAGAGCTGCTACAGGAATATGAAAGACACAGTTATTATTACGGGCGACGGGGGCAAGATGTTCAATCGCATACTTTAGCAAATATCCGCCAGTATGAAAAATCCATCAAAGAGAATACGAAAGAAGCGGCTATTCACCGGAAAATGGCGCTTGATGAAGAAAAACGTAACCTTGGTTTGATAAATCGATCGATAGTAAAGTCTAAATTAAATTAGCAGCTCATTTAGAGATAAACGTTCAAGTATCAGCAGTTCGAGAATCTAAACAGGAAGGCCGTGATGTCAATCATTAATGTACGGCCTTTTTTGTATCTGTTTATCAGTAGATACGGGTCGCTTCATAGGAAAAATTGATCCAGGTTCTCCAAGAGTGAGTTTCAGGGGATCTGCGTCTGTTAATTCGAAGGTTTCTGGCTCGAACCCTGGTCGGGGGTGTCTATACATAATCAGTTGTTCTGTAATGATATTTTATGAGCTGCTCTGATGCGTATGCTGAGGTGTCCGCCGGAGACTGATGGTCTTGTTTCCTATTTGATGTTCTGGATGTCTGTAATATGATCTCAGCAGTATTTACTTTCCATTGGTAGTTTAACCGTCGTGATCTTTACCAATATGCTACTTTGTTTTCTTTCCCTGTCATTACTAGAAATGATCATAGCTCAATAAAGTAGAGTTTTTGAGCTGTTTCCTATGAAAAGTGCATTGTCGAGAATTATTTGAATTGTCAGGTTCTACTTGAAAAGACTATTTTGCGCATGGCTGGTTGATCAGCTTTTGGGGAGTAGTGGTGGATCGCCCCACTCTTGATGCCAATCGCTCTTTGCAACGCCCAGGCAAGACGTGCTGCCATACTTGCGACTCCACGCTGCAAGTTCGTCGCGAAACCAGCGTTTGATACTGTTTTCGTCGCAGGTGCTGACCCCGAGTAGTAGATACTCCCAAGGTGTTGCTCCTAGCGAAGGATGAATCCAGCAACTAGCTTGCAGGGAATAAAGGCTCGAATCCTTGATGCGGTCATATTCATACCCGATCCACCCTGATCCTATCGTATTTCCGGTCATGATCACTATAACGTGCGAAGAATGCAGGAGCGCCATCTCGATTATTACGGCAGTTAGGAGTTGCTCCTGGCGACGAGTGAAGCACTTTCTCCCGACAGTATTGAGCCAGGTCAGGGTCGGGTCGGTAACATCAAGCCAAATCTCGATACCTTCGTCGATAGCCAGGCGGGCGATACGTAGAGCCAACGGGTAATCAACCTGCCGGTGCGATATAAAAAGCCGAGGACAGACGACCGCAGATGCTATGCCGCCATTCTGGCTTCCCCAATTAGCTGTGCGGCGGAGCGCCACCAGACCGTCGAAGGATTGCTTACCCTGGAAAAGTTCAGCAAAAATTGATTTCTCGGCGTCAGCTCGGGCGTGAAGTAGTAGATCAAGTGCTAGTTCGAGCTGATCAGGTGGTTCTCGACCGTATTCGTGTGTAATCTCGTTGGCACGTCCGATGTAGTCTGCGGCTAGGGCTTTGGCCTGCCACATCGAATCGCGTGCAGGCCGAGAGAGGGGTGCTTTCTCGTAACGATACCACAGGTCTTCTCCTGCGTAATCCTTCCAGTTGTAACTTGCCATACCGCATCCTTGAATGATACTCAGTATTTGAAAGTTACCATATAGCAGCGCCAGAATCCATTTTCAAAAATTGTTATGATATTTTTTGGGTAAAGAGCACCTCTAAAAAATCAAATGCGCATGAAAAAGATGTTGTTAACTTCAATACTGGCCTTGATAACCCATACCGTGATGGCTGACTGGTCTTTGGTGGATGAAAATACTGATGGTTCAGTAACAATATATACCGATTTTGGCACCATTCAGAAAACAGAAAACAAAGTTAAGATGTGGTCACTTGGGGACTTTAAGACTGTGAAAGAATTCAGTGGAATTGAGTTCTTGTCTTCAAAATATCAAAAAGAGTATGACTGCAAACAAGAGCAGACGAGAATGCTTGCATTCACTTTATTCAGTGCGAATATGGGGGAAGGGCAGGTAGTTTATTCGAATGGTGACCCAGATGAATGGGAGCCGGTAATACTTGGAAGCGTTGCGAAAACTCTCTGGGAAATAGCTTGCGGGAAATTACCCGAGTGAACTAGAGTCTGTTGACGTTTTAAGATAAGTATTTCATAGATAGAAACAAACTCGTAATATTGGGGTTCCTATACCACCGACAAAACGAGTTTGCGATGTCCCGATTAATGCCCAGTGATGGGTTCTAGTCGAAGCTGGAGAAGATTCTGCTTCAAGCAGCAATTTATAACAAGTGTAATCTGCGCATAACGGTAGAAGGAATACTATATCGAATGCGGGTTGGCTATCCGTGGTGAGACCTGTTCAGGGTGTTGGTTTGCTGGATTACTATTTATAAAAGATTCAATGCATGGTCATTGAACAGAAAATGGTTAAGGATTCTTAAGACGCTGGTAAATGATTCTGATTGGGAGTGGGAATTTAAGGTGGGTCAGCACAAGTCGGTTGCATATTTCTCAATTAATTCCAGAAAAGAGAACGTGACAAATCTGATGATTGTCGGCGTGTATTGGCGAGCATAGGTGGGTATGAAATTAGTAAAAAGAGCTAGTTATAATACCTGTTAATCTGTATTAGTTTTAATAATATCAATCTGTTACATGATTTGTGTGACAAAAAATGGCGTTAATAGAATTGACAAAATCATGATTGATAAGAAATTTATTATTATTTGATTTCGTTTAACAACCAACTTGTCAAGACTTAGTCAAACTGATTAGAAAAAATAAATGAAAAAAATTTGCGCTTCAATGATATTAGCATTCTGTTTAATTTTTATATCTTCTTCTGTATCAGGAAGTAGTGAATCTGCGGAAACTGGGAATACAGATATAAATATTGTTTTGGCACATGGAATTTTCGGGTTAAACAAAATCGGTTCCACAAATTATTTCAATGGTGTCGAGGAACATCTTAAAAATAGTCATAATGCCAAAGTATTAGTCGCGAACGTAAGTCCAGTAGGTGGCATTAGAGAGCGAGGCAATCAATTGAGACAACAAATAATTAATGCAATTAATAATCCCAATGAATATCCCTTTTTTAATCCCAAAGCTCCAATTCATATTATCGCTCATAGCATGGGTGGATTAGATAGTCGTTTTATTCTATCGCTAGCGAATCCTGATAATATCGCCAATTTGATCACCTCCCTAACTACTATCGGAACTCCACATAAAGGGTCACCATTAGCAGATTTATTCTTTCTAGGCTTTAACCCTTTGGTCAATTTTTTGAAACTTTGGTTTAATGTGAATGAGTTCTTGAAATCTCTTTCTGAATTAGGAATAAAAAAAGATGGTATACAAGACCTAACTACAGTTGCAATGCACAAATTCAATCAAGAATATGAAGATAATCCAAATGTAAGTTATTTTTGGATAGCCGGTATTGGGCGGGATGGAAGTTTAAATAAAACTAGTCATGCCTTGTCATTAACCTATGCGTACATTCGGATTGTCACTCAAGAAGATAATGACGGTGCAGTAGCCTTATCTTCCGCCAAGCGTGGTGAGGCTATTGGAGTGCCCTGGTTTGCAGACCATTTAGACCAAGTAGGTCACGATTTAGATCATCCGCCGCATGGTATACCAGAAGATTTCAATTATTTAGCTAAGTATGATGAAATAATTGCAAGAATAAGATCAATTCAATCAAAATGATAGATAGCTCCAGGCTGTCTCTCTGCACTCAAGTGTTGAGTATTGGATACTCTATTCTAAAACGTGACAAATCTGGCAGTTATTGGCGGATATTGGCGAGCACTGACGAGCTTAATATTTATAAAAACAACTAGTTTGGTAATCCGCAGGCCCCAGGTTCGAGCCCTGGTCGGAGAGTCAAAAAGAATCATATAGTTATATCAATAAGTTGTCTCTTAATGGCATTTAAGATGCCATTATTGGTATATCGTAATAAGAAGAACTATTTCACAGTTAATATAAATCAAAAAATTTGCTATAGCTTTTCCGTGGGTTCTTAGCTAACACAAGTTGTATTACTTATCGATCTTATGCGAGATTCTTACTCGTGGCATAACAGATAGTTTCCACATTTGACAATACACTTCATTGTGACACCTTTTCCTTCTCCAAGGAGTTGTTCATGCTTGATATCGCTTTCGGCACCATTGTCATGCGTCCCTATGTATTCACCTTTTTCGTGGTATTTCTTTTGCTCTGTGTACCGCATGTAGGCTGGCGTAAGACTTTTACTTTCACCGTCGCAGCATACCTGATAGCTTTCTTATCGGAGAAGCTCTCCATTAGCACCGGGTTTCCCTATGGCTGGTACTATTACCTAGACACCACAAGCCATAGGGAGCTGTGGGTCTGGGGGGTACCTTTCTTCGATTCACTCTCCTATGTTTTCCTGACCTACTGCAGCTACACCACAGCATTATTCATTCTATCGCCCCTAGCTACACGCGGTTTTGATCTAATTACACTGGAGACCCGTGCCATCCGGCATTCATGGGCTGCTTTAATACTAGGAGCTTTCTTGCAGACCTTTCTAGACATCATAATAGATCCGGTGGCATTACAGGGCGATCGCTGGTTTCTCGGGCAGATATACAGCTATCACGAGTCGGGACTACATTTTGGAGTACCGATCACAAACTACGCTGGTTGGTTGTTAACCAGTTTCTTATTGGTGGCTGCTTTCCAGCAGATAGACCGTAGAGGTGAAGAAAAGGCGCCATACGAAATATTTGCTATACCGTTTCGCTCGCTGTTGGGGCCGATTCTCTATTTGTCGGTGCTTATCTTCAACTGGGTGATATCGCTCTGGATTGGTGAGTATCTGGTTGCACTAACCGGCATTTTTATATTTACGCTACCAATTCTCATGGTAATAATTCTGGCTGTTTCGCGAGTTAACCGCTATCGTGAGGAAGAGTTGCGGGAACATTTGAAAGATTATCCTTGGTCGCTTCTCAACAGGTTTAAAGAATGAGTGAGATGTGCTGTCATATATGAAGTACATTGGGTTAAGTAACAAGCAGATTTGCTTAATCTTTTAGGATATCAAACTGAAATCAAGGCAATCCAGTGCCCAGATTTATCCGGTTTGGTAAGCCATCTGCGTGTATCTAATTATTCTATAAAGATATTTTCTGACGCGTCTGGTCTGATAGGCGCAGTGGTGTGAATGTCGGACTTCGAGTCCCGTTTTCACTCATCATTGAATTTTGAATAACGGTTTTCTTCAACCTAAATTGCAACCTTTGGAGCGATAGGCAATAGGTTGGACCAGCGCGGAAAGAACCTGGGAAAGATCCCTTAGTAAAAAAATATTTATTATTTCTATACGCAGAGCAGATATCAAAGATTTACTACTCACGCAATGTACTTCGCTTATTGGCGTTCTACAAAAAACAAACTTGGCGAACAGTGACGCTCAGCGCAAATAAGGCGGGATAGGTTCTCCAAAGAACTCACGCATTAAAAAATTTTCGAGTCCTTCGCTATCTCCTGGGCGTGCGGACAGGACGACGACGCGATTAAGGCGATCTGATTCCCAGTTAAAGTCTTCCTGATGATACTGACGAATGAGCTGGATCATCCTGCGGATGATTGCACGCTTGATGTCACCATCCGGACCTGCTTCAACCTCAATTAATACCCGCCGCGGATTGCTATCGCCGGTTGTCCAGGAGCGAAACGAGAACTGTGCATAGCGTGGGCCAATGTTGATAATTTGGAAAATGCCATTGGTGCCGGGTATTTGCAGGTTGCGTTTGACTCTTGCCATCCTGATCTCTTCTGCTGAGGGCTGGGGTTCAGGATTAATATTTTTGTTGTTCTCAAGTTCATCAAAAATACCGACCGGACGATTTTGTTGCCTTCTTCTTTGATTAATATACTCTGATAAATCGGTTGGTGCGGCGGTATCCTCCTTTTTGGGAGCCTCGGTTCTGGTTTTTTTCCTGGGTGGTGTAACTTTTGCCATTTCAATTGCATCCTTCTTGACAGGCGGTAGCTTGGGTGGAGTGAGGGACCGGGGACGCGGAGGCGGCGGCATTACCAGCTCCGGTGCTATTTTTACTTGCTGCGCTTCATTCTGGGGTTGCGTCTCGATGTCTTTGGGTGGTGGCGGAACGGGTTCTCGTGGCTGCGCGAGTTCTGGAAACTCCAGGAATTCTGCTTCGATTGCGTCAGGAATATCAATACTGACTTTGATTTCTGGCTCTGTCAGGTAAAAACCAAACGCCCAAATAATGATTAGCCAAAGCAGCGCCGCCAACGGTAGCGGCCACCAGAGACGAATTTCCCTTGATCTGAAGCTGTTCATTGCTATGGGCTTTATCAAACTATTAAGGAGTATTGAAGTTATTTATGCTGAACTGCGATCAGAAAATGTTGCACGCCCGCACTCCGCGCTCGAAGCATCGCCTGAACCACAATGCCCTGTGGTGCTTCATTATCCGCTGATACGATCAATTTTTGCTTGGCATCCTGAAGCAGCGGTTTGAGCGTGGTAGCCAAGGTATCGAGGGTAACGGATTCCTTATTGATAAAAATTTCACTGTCCTTGGTCAGTGTTAGAGTTACCGGCTTTTCGGCACTGAGTTTCTCGGCTTGGCCTTCGGGTAAGTTGACTTGCAGAGAATCCAGATTCTGCATGGATAACGAGGCCAGCATAAATGTCGCGAGTAAAAAGAACATGACATCGATCATAGGAATAATCTGGATATAACCTTTCCGGGGCATTCTGGATTTACGCAGTTTCATGGGTGTCTTCCTTTAGATCCAGCCGGATATGATCGATCAAGCGTGTGCCGAGGCGTTCCATTTCATCCATAGTTTGTGATTGTAGGCGTGAGAAGTAATTGAAACCAAACAACGCAACCAGCGCGATGATTAGACCAATAACGGTTGCGATGAGCGCTTCGGCAACGCCGCCTGTCACTGCGGTGGGATTGACGATGCCTTCGCTGCCAATGACTTGAAAGGCGCGCATCATGCCGACAACGGTTCCTACGAGCCCCAGCAGTGGCGCAGCTGTCACGATTGTTTCCAGCGCCCAGAGGCGGCGTGCCAATGAATTTTCAATTAGCTGGGCTTCATCCGCTGCACGCGATTCGGTCCACCAGAATGGTTGGTGCCGATTGGAAATCACAACTTCAAAGAAGCGCTTGTAATAATGGCGTTTATCCAGTCCTGACAGGATTTTTTCCAGGTCTTCCCACTTGAAGCCATAGGTTTCGATGAGATTCAACAAATCGTTTGAGAGACGGGCGAAGCGCCAGTAAACAAATGCTTTTTCGAGCATTATCGCCAGCGCGATGACTCCCAGCAAAGATAACGGCAGAATAATGATTCCGCCCAGTTTTAACATGATCCAGGCTTGATTAAGGTATTCCATTCATAAACTCCAGATTGGGTATGTTTTTATAACGTGTGATTCGAAACGGTCATTACTTTGAGTTTAAGCCCCTGAAACTGGATAATCAGAGAGTTCCGGTGCGATGAATGCGTGCTTCACAGTCACTTCTTCGTAAAGTTTGCGGTGGCTATTTTGCGCTTTTTCCATTTTAAGCCAGAAGCTGAAAACGTAGATCAGGAATCTATTGCTGCTACGGGATGATGTGACATTTGATTTTGTCTGAGGTCAGCTTTTCAGCTCCAACCTTTACTTCCATCGACATCAACTGCGATTAGCTGATTCCCACTATTTTTTGCTTTCATTCCTGATAAAAGTAACTACGAGTGCAATTTCTCATTGCTAAGAATTTGTTGAAATGGCAGCATTCCGTAATGTCGAGGATTTGCTGCTGTCGTAGCCAGATACCTCTTTTTAAAACGATGCGGATTGTATTCAAGAGAGCAGTGATGAGAGAGTATCCTGGATTTTGTGTAAAGGGTTGGTTTTAAATACTGCCAAGGCATTCTTTCCTCAAGCTGAATGATAAACCTGTTTAATGCTGGCTTCCAATTTCTTACTGGCATGGGCCATTTTTTGCTAATGTTAATCAGTGTCAAACAGAGTAATTTGGTTACAGATCCATCATTGAGAAACGATGCCAATTTTTCTGATTGTTCATCTCTTTATGGACATAATATAGGGTGCCGGACTGTTAATCCGGCGGTCACTGGTATTAGACAGGAATGGGACGCCATCGATGGATAACTCATTGTAATATAGAGATATTATCGAGGTAATTTGATGAGTATGGCGGAGTGAGCACCGGACTTATGATTTTGTTTCCACTTGGCGTCCTGTACTTCTTGCACGCAACTAATTGCTTTGCTTTGCTGCTTTGCTTTGATTAGGCTTAAATGTCTATAGAGGTATTCGCTGTCGCTAAATTCAGCTATTTGATTAAACAGTCAAAACTTGACCAGATCAAAGATGCTTGGTTAATGGGATGACGAAAATTTCTCTGCCAGAAAGGTACAAGCTAGTTGATAGGAAAGTATATGACTAATTGAATGAGGGCTATAGAATAGCCAGCCGCCAAAAGATCATCGAGCATAACTCCGTGGCCATTTTTCATTCGCTCATCTATTAGATTTATTGGCCATGGTTTGATGATATCAAACAGCCTAAACGCCACGAAAGCCCCAATGTATCCATAGATGTTTTGTGGGGAGTAGCAGAGCACCAGTGCCATCGCAACGATTTCATCCCAAACGATGCCAGGATGGTCCGCTAGCCCAACGGCCTTGCCTGCCACATCGCAAATCCATATACCTATCAAATACATGACTGCCAAAACGCGCATTACCACTTCGAAAGGTAGATAAGCAATCATGAGAAAGTAGAGCGGGTATCCAACCAGGGTGCCCACTGTTCCTGGAGCTTTCGGACTTAACCCCGTACCAATCCCAAATGCTAAAAAATAGACGGGCCGAGAGGTGATGAAACGCCATGTAGGACTAATCACTATTTACTCTCAACTAGTTGAACTACAGCTAGACGGCCTCCATCTTGTCTGGAGAAAAGAATCCGTTTCCCGTCGGTAAGCTCAACTTTGCTGCCAACTGGAATAATTTTTTTGTGATTGGAGTCGGTAACATCCATCAATTCGTTCATGCGGTCGTTTACCAGATACCAGGTATTATTATGCAAAACGAAATATCCTTCGCGCTTCTTTTGTTTGTCGGAGAGTCGCTCATTGGGCACTACATTGCGGTTTGTATGCCATTCCCAAAGGGATTGATTGGTGTAGACCATTAGACGATGATTTTCCGGGCGAAACTGTCCCTCTTTTCTTGATGAATAGAGATTTAATACAGGCAGCTTACCTTTATAAGTTGTTCCGCAGAATGGACATTTCGGTTTGATTGAATTGTCAAAAACATACCATTTCTGGTCACAACTAGTATTCTGGCAAGGTTGGAGCAGATCGATTGTTTTGACCAATGCAACTTCCCATTCATCAGCAGTTGGACGTTTTGATGGATCTAAAAGACCATCAATAAATGCTCTCTGGAACAGAGGTGTAAGATAGGGTCCTGTTATCGTATATGAAATCTTTGACGTATCTTTCCAGGGCAGCTCAGCGGGTTTAACGTTTGCGATTCTGATGCGATTGCTAGTATCTGTAGGGTGCTCCACGAAGAGCGATTTTTCTCCCATGGAAAGTATTTCATCTTTCTGTGGTTCCATATCATGTACCTTATCTCCTCTCAGTGGGTGGCGATACAGTAAATACATGTATATCAGAACAGCTAGTGCATGACGATCTGTATTAATACTAGGGAGTTTCCTATTGGGATCGTCTTTCTTTAGATGGCTCGTCATGATAACTTCAGGAGCAATGAAGTCTGGTGTTCCAACTACATCAGGTGGATACTTTCCAGGCACGACTAACCCATCAATGTCGATAATGCAGGCCGCTCCAGTGACTGGATTTACTAAAACGTTCTTATATGAGAGGTCAGAGTGTGCAAGACCAGCGGCATGAAGTCGCCTGACCGCGCGGCTTAACAATATCCCGATTCGCAGATAATTCTGCCAGTTTCCACGTTCACGAGGATCTAGGAAGCGATTCTGATTGCTAGCACTTGCAAACCATTTTCCTTCTTTTTCTTTTTCTTTTATTCCGAGAAAATCATTATTCTTTGACCCAAATTCAAAGAAGAACTGCTTTTGGTAAGTCGGGGCAACAATTCCAATCTTATTGTCGTGTTCTACAA
The DNA here is from genome assembly GCF_024102715.1 of Nitrosomonas communis. Taxonomy (GTDB): domain Bacteria; phylum Pseudomonadota; class Gammaproteobacteria; order Burkholderiales; family Nitrosomonadaceae; genus Nitrosomonas; species Nitrosomonas communis_B. Next base: position 12,500 of record NZ_JAGFJM010000064.1, on the reverse strand, counting down.
CATGAGTTGGCCAACAATAGAGATTTTTCCAGTACTCTCCTCCTATGTTATTGTATATATTCTCTCTAAATCTTCCTGCAATCATCTCAAGCCGCTCTTTGGCTTGAAAATCCTGCTTATCTCTAAAAAACGCAACCACATAACTCCTGTCCGGGCTGAAATAAACATCTTTCATCCCGCCTGAACCAATAATTTGGTCAACATACTCGATAGGTTTTCCATCAGTTGTTTGAGTCTTGATAATTTTTCCTTTAGCCATGGCAAATATTATTAGTAGAGCAGGGCAATTGTTCGATCATCATGATTACCCGGAGACCAGAATTCTAGCCACTTCAGTAACTCATCAGGTGCTGTAGCTTCATTTGTAATTAATGGCTCAAGCTCATTCCAAAGGTCATCCCATTTCTGGAGGCTAGAAAGGTTATTATCGGTCTCGAATTTTGGATCAGTAACTCCATCGGTCATCAAAATTAAGCTGGTGAAATCTTCAGTTATAGTAAAATTCAAACGTTTCATGATCTCTTCTCCGGTCATAACTTGCTTATCGAGAAATCTTGTTTGTCCTGCAAATTCGCCGCTGTCTCCCTTACCTAATAGCTCAACCTTTTTACCTTTTTGATAAATGCCGACTCCACCATCACCAACCCAAAATGCAGCAAAAAAATGGCCAATCGGTAATCTCTTATGCGCAGCCAAAAGTAATGTAGTTGAATATTCTTTGGAGTTTGCGTTTTTAGAGGAAGCCTCTTCCTCAATTGCTTTCACAGCAGTATGAGCAGCTTGCCCAAATGTTTCATAAAGCGCAGTCTTGACTTGAGCGTTTTTGTCTCCAGAAGACCATAATTTGGCTTCCTGCTCAATTTTTGTACCTTGAGACTGAAGACAATTTTTAAGATGATCCACAGATTTTCTAACCGCAATTCTAGATCCTTCACGAGAGCTTTTTGCGCTCCCAGCGCCATCGGCCACAGCAAGAATATTCCAACCATTCTCTGAAACTAAGTAAAAATCGTCATCACGAAAAGTACCGCTATGTTCGTGGGATCGACCACGACGGCTTGCTGCTAATAGCATCCGATTATCAGTACCATCAGCTAAGTACTTGGCCTCATTGCTCTTAGAATAAGGATCATTGGGGTCAGGGTCTAATTTTTTCCAAAGCGATTTTGGGTCTGGATTAATGAACAATTTGAATTCACTATCAATTGTAGGGCTCTCAGGTCCTGTATCTTGAAAGTGATAAGCCACAAAAATTTTGTATTCTCCATCTTTCAAGGGAGTACCTATAATTGATCTAAAATCAGGTGCTTCCGCTGAAAGGCCAATTCCTTCGGGAAATACAATTTTTTTTATAACTACTTTCTTTAAGTTATTCTCGCCTTGAATTTGTAGAACTGCAGAATAGAGCTCACCAACTTTTGCGTTCTGAAGATTAAATGATATTTTTTGGTTTGGTGTCATAGTAAGTGGCGCCTTTTGAAGGATATCATCAGAGTTTGCAGGAGTATTATTATCTTCTGGCATGGACACCGTGTTCGTCTCTTGGGTGTCACTTTTGCTAGTGTCTTCTATTTTCACCAAACTACCCATTGAATTACTAATTGTTCTCTTGTTAATAGATTTACTACAATGTTCATCCCATAATGGCTGTATCGCTTTAACCAGGCAATCATGGGTTGCATCGATTATCTCTTCTTTTTTTGCAAATTTTTTTATTTCCTCTATATCTGTAACATCACCTCTCAACCTACCCATTGCCCCATTTTTGGGGCTGAGCATTTCTTCAATAACCCCACAGAGTAGAAATTTAAATTCAAAAGTTCGTTTCATAGTTTTTATCCCTGTGCACGATTCACATCGAAGCCTTCATCATCACCGCTCCCGATGCTGAACGTCACTTCCTTTTCACACCACGGGCAAACCGCAGTTCCTAGCCCGTTTAAGCACATGATTCCGCCACATGCACATATCGCAAATGCCGATATATTCCCGCAGTGTGGGCAGCCCGGGGTGCCTAGCAATTCGCTAGTATTAACTTTCAGTTGACCGTTCCCAGTATCAGACCATTCGAAATATTCTTCTCCAAGGGGATAACAGCCTGAAATCGTGTAGTTAGTAGCGACCATAGAGAAATCTTGGTGCTTAACCTGCTGAGTATTGCGTTCATATTTCATCAAATATGGAAGACGTGTCCGCTGACAGCGACCAGTAAGAATCACGTAGTCTGGGTCAACTTTGCGGAAATCCATTGTATCCTTGACAAGCGATAGAATCGTCTCGTCAAGTTTAGCAAGATTAGCGTCGTCAGACGGTATGTCACTGACGCTTTTGCTTTGACTCTTAACAGAATCAGTAATCCATGAGTAGAATAACTTAAAGTCCTCATCGGTGGTATTTTCAAGAATCAATGCATGTTCCGTAAGCTGCTTAAGAACGCCAGTGTCGGCAAAGCGACCAAGAGCAATAGCGATCAGAGTCGCTCTATTTGCGTAATCACTTTTCCATTTGGCTACAGCACTACTGACAGAGTCTGTTGGCTTGCCATCGGTTATCAGATAGATAATTGGTTTCCAGTCACCCTTGTGCTCTAGTGTGGTTTTGTCAACTGATTTGTCTAACTCAGCCATCAAATGGAAGAGTGCACGACCGAGAGAGGTACCACTGCCAATAGGTAGTTTTGGAGGGTAAAATGAGGCCACCTCAATAAGGGGAACAATGGTCCTTGCCTTGCCAGCAAAAGCGATCACACCTACATGCACAGTTTCAAGTGCATAGGGATCCTGACGCAGCGTACGGATAATGCTGTTAATTCCATCATCCAGTTTTTTCAGGTTTTCACCAACCATCGATTCGGAAACATCAAGGACGAAATATATGGGTAAACGACGCATTTAGTTTTCTCTCTTAGTCTATTCTTACCTTGCAAGAGTCATTAATTACTTAATTACCTATCCAGCGCATATCATCTAAAAAATACCGGATGGCATTTGAGCCTACTTGGCGTATCGTGATCTCCTAAATTTTTCTGTTTTAAATCACCACCTGCACTTCGGGTGGAGGCGGAGGCAGATGAGTTGGTTCAGTCACACCAGCGCTGCTGCTACCAATAGAGACACTCTCAGACACCCACTTAAAGAATTGAGAAAAAGTCGCGGAGTCGGTTGTGTCCAGGTGAACCACGTTGTTTGTCAGCTCTTTAAGAATCTCATTTCTAGCTTTTGGTCCGGCAGCACATGCAATGATATTGCCAAAATTCCTTTTTTTGATTTCTGGAATCATGTCACGAAAAGTTTGGAGATCAGACGGACTTCCATCGGTCATGATGAATAACAACGGGCGCCAATCACCTTTTCGTTCAGGTGTACTCTTTATAATCTCTAAATCTGACCGTTGTGCCAGCAGTTTTAATGCTTCCCCCAGGAAAGTGGGACCTGAGTTTGGAACCTTAATTTCTGGTAATTGAATCTGCTCTAGGGGAGTCAATGGGAAAATCTCTTTAGCTTCAATATCAAAAGTAATTAGTCCCAGATGCACCGATTCCAACGCGTATGGATCTTGACGCAATGCATTGACCATACTATGCAATCCCACATTAACGGATTGGATAGGTTCTCCTCGCATAGAACCCGATGTGTCCAGGAGAAGATAGACTGGCAGTCTTCTTTCGCTCATGACTAGGTATAATTCCTTAGAATGTAAACAAAGCTACTCTCTTCGTGCGGATTGCCAATGGCATTGAATTTCCAATTCTCTTTACTTTCACGAACCAACTCTGCAAAAGTAAGTGAACAGTAGTTTGAGTAACTGGAATCACCAGAAAGGTCAAAACGGACCATTTCCCTGCCCTTAGCATCTACAGCTCGGATAAATGCATTTTGAACTTTACTAAAATCTTGCTTGCGCGACTTTCCCTCATAAATTTGCACCACAAACAATATCTTGACAAATTTGTCAGGAAGAGCATTCAGATTAACGATAATTTGTTCATCATCACCATCACCATCACCGGTTCGGTTATCTCCAGTGAGCCAAATTTGGCCAGAGTGATGCTTGAGGCTGTTAAAGAAAATAACGTCGCCATTTTTTAGAGAAGGCCTGCCGTTTTCAGTTGCTCCTAAATCATTTACTTTGCCATTTTCACCAATTAGGAAGGCGACAACATCTAAATCATATTCTTCTTGTTTGCTTGATAGAAAGCCTAGCAGCCCATCCTTTTTTTCTTCATTTACGTCCCAGCCAAGACCAATGGTCACTTTGGACAGATCGAAATCTTCTTTCTTGAGACTAACGCCTTGCCCCTTTTTAAGACTAACAGTCATGATTTTCCCCTTGAATTAAACGACTACATTGACTTCGGGTGGTGGTGGAGGTAGATCATCGAGACCTTTAACTTCTTTTTGACCAGAATCAACTTTCTGGCTACCTGTTGAAATTGAAGCTGACACCCATTTGAAGAATGCCTTAATCGTTGCAGAATCAGCAGTATCTAGTTGAACAACAATTTCAGTAATTTTCTTGAGTATGTTAGTGTTTGCGTTCGGACCGGCCGCGCAAGCGACGATGGCACCTGTCTTTACATTCTTCAGCGCCTGAATTCCCTTTTGCCAGTTATCGGTCGGCTCACCATCGGTCATAATGAATATAAGGGGTTTCCAGTCTCCTTTAACTTCTGTAGTAGTGGTTGTAACCTCACTACTAATTTTTTGTGCTAGCAGCTCAAGCGCTTCACCAAAAGCAGTAGAGCCCGTTGCAACCAAACTGGGTGGCTGAAATGCAACTAGTTCGGTTAAAGTACAAATTTGTCTGGCAGAACTGTCAAAAGTAATAACGCTTAAGAACGCAGTTTCTAGAGCATATGGATCTTGACGCAGTGTAGACACAAGAACCTGAACACCATTTTTTACAGCTTCAATAGGCTCTCCAGACATAGAACCTGAAGTATCAAGCAAAAGATAGACTGGTAATCGACGCATTCAATTCTCCTTTAAGTTTTTTATGCAACTTTTACATTAAAGTTATTACACATGGCATCTAATCCCCCCGAGAATCCTTGGCCGACCGCCTTAAATTTCCACTCACCATTGTGACGATATATTTCGCCAAATATCATTGCAGTCTCTGTACTGTAATCTTCGGAAAGGTCAAAACGAGCAAGTTCGATATCATTTTCCATATTCACAATACGCATGAAAGCGCCCGAGACTTGGCCGAAATTCTGCTTTCTCTCGTCAGCATCGTAAATAGTTACCGTAATAGCGAGTCGTTGAACATCAACCGGGATTTTCTCAAGGTCAAGAATTATGGCTTCGTCATCTCCATCTCCTGCGCCTGTCCTATTGTCTCCGGTATGCTGAACTGATTTGCAGCTCGAAAACAAGTTGTTGTAGAAAATGAAGTCGTCATCACTTCTGACTTTACCTAGCTCATTCAACATGAACGCACTTGCATCAAGGTCAAAATCCTGTCCGTCCGTCGAACGAGTATTCCATCCCAATCCGATGAGAATCTTTTTAAGCTCAGGTGTCGTTTTTGAAAGCGATACATTGCCACCTTTGGCCAATGAAACTGCCATCTTTAATCTCCTTAATTTGAAATAGCTTGATGTTTGTTCTTGTAGATTAGTGAAGAAATCATTGCTGCAACTATGAAACCAACACCGACAAGACCAGTGAAGAGTTCGGGCACTTGCTCGTGAATTGAATAGAACATAATGAGGGCTAGTATGCCAATGGCGTAGTGTGCGCCATGCTCAAGATATACATACTCATCCAGAGTCCCTTTGTTAACCAGATATACTGTCATGGAACGGATAAACATGGCACCAATAGCTAAGCCGAGCATGATGATGACAACATCCCTAGTAATTGCAAATGCGCCAATTACACCGTCGAAGGAGAAAGATGCATCCAAAATTTCTAGATAGATAAATCCCATTAAACCATTGCGTTTTACTGCCTCTACAATAGCTTCTCCCTCTTCCTTCGTTTCAAAAAAGCTGCTGAGGCTGTCAACAATCACAAAAAGGATAAGTCCCCCTAACCCTGAGAGCAGCAAAGTCATCTTATCTTCAGGTGTTAATGGTAGATAATTCTGTAAGCTCCATAAAACTAGTAGCGCAATAATGATTTCGATTGATTCTATTTTGCCCAGCTGTCCGAGTTTTTCTTCGATGAGACCTAACCAATGCAGCTCTTTGCCTTCATCAAACAAAAAACTTAGAAAAACCATGAACAGGAATGTGCCACCAAAAGCAGCAATAGCGGTATGACTGGAATGCAAGTGTTCAGAATAAACATCCGGTTGATTTATAGCCATCTTAGAAACTTCAATTACGCCCTGACCAGCTGCTACAGCAACAATAACGATAGGGAAAACGAGCCGCATCCCAAAAACAGCAATCAGGATTCCTACCGTTAAGAAAATCTGCCGCCACTTGGCATCCATTTCTTTCAAAACAGATGCATTTACTACTGCATTGTCGAAAGACAAACTAACTTCCATAATGCCTAAGATTATGGCAATGCTAAGGGCTGGCAAAATTCCACTGACACCCCCTTGGCTGTAACCCCACCAGGCAGCAAGGCCTAGGCAAAATATGGTTACAATTATTGAATAGCGAAAATGGTACATTTTTTCTCCATTTGATTAGAAAGTGTCATCCCTCAGAGCATTTTTGCTCTATTTGAGTCTGCACATTCAGCTTATTCTGCATTGATTCTAATAAGGGCATTACTTTAATAAGGGGCATAATTTTTATGTAGATCTCTGTATTACTCCATCATTCATAAAAATACTTTCATCATTATTTTCATTCCTACTAATGGCTTAACGCTGATTAAAACAAAATGACATCGGTGTTATATTCATATTCCTATTTCCATGGATACAGTAGTATCGTGCTTTAGTCGTATGAAATCGCAGTTCTTATGAAGTTGTATGGATACTCAGCTCATACAAATCCACTATCCATTTTTGATAATTTGTCATCTTTCGTCTGCTTAAAACAACACACTAACCCAACAACAACCACAAGAGCCTTCGGCGACGCTATGGGCTCGACAATCTGAAAGCGTCGCAATCCTTCAAAGCGCCCTCGGTCATTTCTTGGCCCTGGGCGTTTTGCTTTTTCTCATCTATCTTTCATAGGAGGTACTCATGCTCATCCTCAATGATCCTTCCCTGGTAGACCGCATCCCCGATCTTGCTATACGAGAGCTAGTGCAGCAAAGATTCTCGGAAATATGTGGGGTCGAACCTTACGACTACGACACCCACGGCTACATGATCGTAGTGGAGCCGGGGGATAGTGTCGAAGTCCTGGAGCAGGAAGTCGGCTGGCCCATACTACGCAATTTCTTCGACGACACCCGCTATGGCGAACCTGATTTCTCGCCTTCCTTCGAAGCGCTAGAGGAACATGCCAATTGCTACGAGATGGTTTTCATCTTCAACGATGAAGGCTTTTGCGTCGCTCTGTTTATCCCGAAGCAACCAGGCATCGATGGCGACTTGTTGGCGATGTGTGCCGAATACGCAGCAATCGAACAGCCCTGAATCCCCTCATCCCGCCTAATTCCAGGTGGCAGTTTTCCAGTATTCCAGTTTTTCAGTTTCTCAGTTTTTCCCTCCACCTCCCACCACCTCGCTAGCTACATAAGGCTGGCCTATCTAGCTTTTTATTTCTGTATCACTTCTCTATAGGAGACATCAATGGAAACACCCCTGAATCCGCTCGTGGCGGACATTGTAGCTATGCTCGATCCCGATATGCGTGAAGATTACGAGGAGCGGGCAGCCATCATGGAGTACGAGGCCAAGATGGAGCGTGCCCAGGCTGAATGCCTCGCGTTGATCGATTTGCTTCGTCGCTATCCATCTGTATTGACCGGTGTGACAGTCCTGCAGGTTGAATTGGCAGGTGCGATCCAATCCTGGCTGACGACCGATCTCGATTCTGCTCGTCAATATCTGGCTGATATCGGCGGTGTAGAGAAGGGCATCCTCGATCTCGTAACAGTCATCGAGCGGCAATACGCCGGTATCGCAGTCCTGACAACCTTCAAGTAATCATAGTTGCGGTTCTTACGCCATCTTATATGAAAGCAGCAACCAATCATCAACATCAATATTAAAGGAGTTCCAACATGAAACGCACTCGATCCAATGTGCCCAATCCTGACATACGGATTCTGAAGGTGAATTCCTGCAGCTCACTCTCGGGTAAATCCACCCTGACCTATCAGGTGGGGTGCAATGCCGAATCCAATATCTGCTTCCGGGTAACAGACAATACCGGCGGTGGGTTCTTCAACGACGAGTGGGTAGCGTTCGATGCTATACAGCAAGCATTCGATAAGCAACCCAAAAGCAGACCCATCGTATCGCATATCCTGCTTCCCCTGTTCGAAGGTCGTTCCCTCAATAGCCCGGCTTTCCTGCTGGCGGTATTGCAAGCGGAAGGATTGGTGAAACCACTGGGTGAGAAGAAACGGGGGTATGAGCGTATCGATCCCGCTGGATTCATGGCGGAGATCAAAAAGCTCATCAATACGGCTGTTGATACAAAAGTAGAGAAGGGCAAACAGCCATCTGAATCCACTGTTCAGCCAGTCAAACGCGGAGGGATAGCCAAAGCCAGCAGCGATAAGGCGACTGAGCCTACCAACTGAGTGTTGGAGTTAAATTCCGTAGGTGACTGAAATCCAGCACTTGCAACTCCAAGAGGCACAAGGGTTTTCTGGCTTCGCAATGAAGCAGCCCTGCAATACCGAACCTATACCGATCCAGTTTCAAGAATTTCCTCATTGTGTCTTTCCTGTTTGTTTTCTGTGAGTTCGTTCTTCCCAGCTTTATTTGAAGGTGCAGTTATTCGCAGTATCGGCACTGGCTTTCCCATCCCATCAATCTCTAGGAGAAAAATTATCCATGGCAACCACCACGACCCTCGTCATGGTCACTTTGCTGTGCCTCTTTTATTCAGCAGCACCCGGCTGTTTGGTCTCATCGGTTTAGTTGCACTGATCAATCTGTATCCCTTGTTTTTCCTCGTGATATTTGCCCTGGCAGGTATCGCTTTTTATTTCATTCGCTACCACAAAAGGAGTAATAACCATGATGCATTATCAAAACTACCTGATCGACGCGATCAATGAAGTCCTCACCTGGGATATCCCGGATGAAGCCTTGCCGGATGCAGTCATCGCTCAGGCCAGTCTGATGGCGAGAATGAATCCTGAAGATGGCCTGGCAGGTACTTCAGAGTAGCGCTCAATCCAATCAGCATTCATTCTTTTCTTCCTTTTTCCCTCTCTTTCCCCCGGTCATATCAAACGATCCGTATCCATGCGGAGGGTTTTCTACGTCCGGAATTTGGAGAGGAACACGACGGCAATACCACGCGGGGGCAGTACATGTATTTGTGCTGCTCTCATCCTTCTTTTTTTATTTTTTTGCTATTTCTTTTTGTGAATAGGAGCTAAACATGAACAGTAATACCGTGATCACGCGCCAGCTTGTCGACGATGAACAACGCATCGAGCAGACAACCCGGTTGTTTGGCATTCATTTCCCCCTGAAGCTGGAACCCGCTGTATATGCTCTGGCAGGGAAGCTATCTCCCGACTACAACGGTGGTTACTGGGAGTTCTACACCCTGAGCAATGGCGGCTTTTATATGGCACCGTATGCAGACCACGCTTTCCAAGTGATCTGTCACAATGGCTATGCAGGCGATTTGTCCGCCGATGCCCTGGGTATCACCGTATGCCTCTACGCTTACAGCCATCTGTCGTTTAGCGATATTGCCGGGTTTGCCGAGACATGCGCCCAGCAGTACCACTGGCTGCGGGAGTACATGCTGGATCACCCGGAGGCACAGAGCATTCTCGCTGCGATCGACTGAGGCGGGGGTGGGGGGAGGCACTATTCCCGGAATTTTGCCGCAACAACGCCACATTTCCCCGAAATGCAAGCGGGGTATCGAACTCGGTGTTGCGGATAAAACGCCACACTTCTTCCCTAACAGCCGCGCCTCCCTTCCGCAACGTTGCCGCAACGCTAAAACCCATGCCAGGTATCGATGTTGCGGCGTTGCGGATTTTTGGGGAGAGCTGAGAGAGACTCGGGGGGGATGCACGGGGAACTGGAATTCTGGAATTCTGGAAACCTGGAATTCTGGGGGCAAATGTGCCTCCACCTACTACCCCTTTCCTGGGCCTGCAATTCCCCATGAGTATCATTGAGTTACCAATGGGGGAGGGAGACGCCTCCCTACCGTGAAGCCGTCGATAACATATTGATGGATAACATATTTATTATTGTGTCGCTCTATCTTATTTATAAAAATAACCTCAACTGTACCGAAATTGTACCGATAAATATTCGGTATAAATAAGAAGAGAGGGGTGCTGGGAATAATAGGTGATATTAGTATCGCATTCGTAGCCGACTTATTTTCATAAGAAGTAAACACTGATGAGACCTGCACTTACATGCGAATTATTTCAACAACGGAGAAATAAAATGGGAGCGTTACATAACTTCACAAAGGGCGGAGGGTTTGATTTTAGCCACCCTGCAACAATCATAGGCTTAACAATAGCAGGAATAGGTGTGGTTCTGATCATATTGTTAATTATTTATGTAGTAAAAAAAGAAAAAGATTAATTAGTTAATTCATTTGTTGGTTAGCTTTATAAACTATTTGTATTCAATTTATGTTGAATTGATAGAGGGGAGAGAGACATGCCCCAGCCTTACCTATTGTGCAATTAGTGAAGAATTTCGCTCCAAGAAAATCCAAAGATTAGAAATACTCAAGCTAAACCTTATTTATTGAAATAATCCAAAAAAACTAAAGCTATCTGTTTCAAATATCGTTACTCAATTAGGGGGAAACAAAATCAATTTTTTCTTTTTTATTACTGCAGCAAAAATAACAGTGATAGCAATTATTAAGCAGCATACAGGAAAGACAAATATATTTAATTATTTAATTTGTAAATCAATGGTTTATATATGAAAAAACTAAAACTTATTTTCTTCCTGGTCGCAGTTCTAGTTGCTGAACTTGTAAAGGCCGATTTGTTAACTGATGCATCAGACGCTTACGATAAAGGTGAATATATAAAAGCAGCAGTGCTTTTCGAATCATTGGCAGAAAAAGGGAATGTCAAGGCTCAAGCAATGCTTGGAATAATGTATAGGGAAGGTCATGGCGTTCAGAAAAATATTCCAGAAGCAATAAGATGGTTATCACTTGCAGCAGAGCAAGGCGTTATTTCAGCTTGGTCTGAGCTAGGCGTAATTTTCATTAATAATCACAGCTTCCAAAATTACGAGAGAGCAAAAGAATTATTTTTACTTGCAGCAGAGCATGTAGAACCCAAAGCAATGTTTGCATTAGGTATTTTGTACTATAAAGGATTGGGAGTTCCTATTGATTTTATCCGAGCGTATATGTGGTTTAATTTCTTAATGGAGTATTCTTCAATGCCTGATCGCCCCGGCCTTTTAGTTCAGGATGCTTTTAATGAAGCTAGAAGAATGCTGAATACATTATCAAAAGTAATGAGTCATGACCAAATTAATGAAGCTCAAGCATTATCAATGAGGTGTGTAGATAATCGCTTCAAGAATTGCTAAATTAAATTATTGAGTTAAGGTGAATCATCGTTAACGATTCAGTCATTCATTCAGGAATTTTTTCAGAGGTGATCATGAGTTCGCTCAAACTTGCACCCGGCAGTATCACTGGTTGCAGGAGTACATGTTGGAGTACCCAGAAGCACAGGGTATCCTGGGGGCCATTGACTGACAGGAGGGCAGTGGAGGGGAGGGAGGGGCGGTCATCCTCTCGGAATTTTGCCGCCACAACGCAACGTTTGACCGAAAACCATGGCAGACATAGCACTCGGTGTTGCGGATAAAACGCCACATACCCGCAATGTGTCGCATTGGGGCATCACGCGTGGCGGCGTGGCGCAACCCGGCATTATCCTCAACGTTGCCGCAACGCTACAACCCAAGCTGGGCATCGATGTTGCGGCGTTGCAGATTTTTGGGGAGGGATGCACGGAGCGCTGGAATTCTGGAAACCTGAAATCCGGGCGGTGGAGTGCGATGCCAGGTATCGGCGTTCCAGTTTTCCAGTTTTCCAGGTTTCTACTCTGTCCCCAACCGTCACTCTCACCCCCCACGAAGATTGATGCAGTGCATGGCAATGTGGACTCATCACCGTGCATGAGTGCAGAAATCTGGATTTCTGGAAAACTGGAGCTCTGCCCCATTCTTCCCACCATGTTTCTGCAATGTTTGGCCCTATATTTCTTTTTCATGTAGAAAACCCATCAAAAGTAAAAAATAGGCTAATATCTGATTGATACACCGACAACGGTGAGTTACTGGAACCTGTCTTATTACGCATAGAGCATAATGAAGACATTCACTTCAGGGAAGTCAAGAAGGCAGCTTAAAAAGCCGGATTATTTTTATGTTTATTA
>NZ_JAGFJM010000034.1 GCF_024102715.1 Nitrosomonas communis | reverse complement strand
AATTGTAGGCTGGGAAGTCTATGAGAATGAATCATCGGAACAAGCTGCTGATGTTTTGCGAAAAACTCGCTTGACAGAAGTATTACCTATCCACCAGGAGGTCCTATTACATTCAGATAATGGCAGTCCGATGAAAGGAGCCACCATGCTGGCAACCATCGTGAAAACCTATAGTCTTCCGCTTGACATTTCAGAATCCGAATTGAAGCTTCTGGCTTGGGCTAGCGATGGCTTTAGTGGAGCAGATATTGAAACGTTGTGTAATTCACTAAAGCGCACAGCTGTAATGGAAAAGGATTCTAGTTTTAGTTTATTGAGAGCTCTGGAGAACTACTTCTTGTTGAGCGCCGATACGGAGACATTCTTTGCGAGGAAGCTTCTCATGGGTTCAAGAGATGAATTGATGAAGGCGTTAAAAAGCACGGGCAGTCTGTTTAGTCAAAAAGAAATTGCCAAACTTTTTAACATGGGGGAGTCCACAGTTAGCCGCTTATTGCGACAATCAACATAATTTGGAGAGAGCATGGCAAACAATCTTATTCAAATCGTACTAAACACTGAAAACTATATTAGTTTTGTCGATAATCCTCCAGGCAAAAACTATAAAGATTTTTTCGTTGACAGAGATGTTGAGTTTGCCGCTCACAAGCAGAAGCTACTCTCACAGCTCAATGTAGTAAAAAAGGCCCTTCACACTACGCGTAACAGTCCTGTTGATTACGTAAAAGTCGTTTTACAATCTGAAGCATGGGCGAAAAGCCATAGACCAATCGGAAAAATCTTTAATCCTCAGAAAACACCGTGCGTAGGAGGAAATGGAATGGGAGAAATGTTCTTCGAGATTCGACTTGATACGATAAGCAAAATTGAAGAATCGATCCAGAAAGCGGAGGAGCAGACAGAGTGGAAAGTCGACAAGAATGGTCGAAAAAAACCAAATCCGACTGCATATAAAAGCGAGGTAGGAGCAATTTCGGATATTCTCCCTCATGAAATACCTGATAAGAGAAAATTCACAATAGAACAATCAGTTAAATGGTTGAATGATCCCAGGACGGGTGGATGCTATCTAGTAGAGTTGTTCGTCACTGAAAAGAGCCTCCCTGCAGTAGAAAATGAGCGATCACGCATATTACGATCACACACTCGTAAGTTTGAAAAAGGGCTTATGTCGCTAGGCTTACCGATTGAATTGATTCATACACGAGAAAAGTGGAACGCAGTTGACTTGTTGGTGGTGCGATTTCAGCGACAAGGAAACATTGGCGAGCATAAGTTACTTATTGATTATCTTGATTCGCAATCGATAGTAAAACGTATTGCATTACCTCCAATTTTAGATAAAAGCAATACTGAACCAATATATAGCAGTATCGGACATGATGTAAAAGGGCCAGAATTTCTCAAGGAAGGTAATTATGCGACTGTTGGCATAATTGATACAGGAATTAAAGGAATTGATCCACTAGATCCATGGATAATTGGTCGTTCCGATTTTCTCAATCACGACGAACAAGATGTTTCACATGGTACTTTTATTGCTGGTCTTGTTGTTGCTGCATCAGGATTAAATAAACACCATGTCTTTCAAGAAGATCCTTGTCAAGTTTTTGATCTCGGTTTGTATCCTACAAATTTGTATTCCGAATACTATCCGAAAGGGTTTATTGATTTTTTGGAGCAATTAGATTTTGAAATTATAGATGCAAAGAAAAAAGGCACCAGGATTTTTAATATGAGTCTTGCTATAGAAAGCATCGTAAATGATGGCGTGTATAGTTATTTTGCGGCATTTATTGATGAGCTTTCGGTTAAACACGATGTAGTGTTTGTTATCTCAGCGGGCAATCTTTCTGGTGTACAGATTCATAAACCATGGCCTTCTGATCCATTAGATGTTCTAGCAATGCTTGCTGAATATAAATATGCAGGGAAAGATCGAATACTCCAACCATCAGAAAGCGTACATTCAATTACTGTTGGAGCTCTAAACCCTCCAGAAGAAAGCGGAATACTGGCATCCGCGCAGTATTCACGACGCGGCCCAGGTTGTGCACTGGGGCAAAAGCCTGATGTAGCGCATGTAGGTGGAAAGTACAATAGGGATAGCGGTTTATATTCCTTTTCACCAGATGGGAAATTGGTGTCTGGTCTCGGCACCAGCTACGCAGCTCCCTTAGTAGCTAAGATACTAGCGAATATCAACCATAAGATTCAAGGACATATTCCACGAGAATCACTCAGAGCGCTACTAGTACACTACTGTACTATTCCTAAGATTCTTGCCAGCAAGCCATTAAAAGGCATTGTGCGGCAATTTGTTGGTCATGGCATTCCTGCAAACTCAAACGACATATTGGTATGTGATAATCATGAAATTACGCTTGTATTTAACGGCACACTCATGCGTCAGAAAGAGTTAAATTTTGAGTTTACTTGGCCGGTCAGCTTGGTCAATGAAGAAGGGGCATGCAAAGGGGACGTAAAACTTACTTTAGTCTATACACCACCAATTAACGAGGCTTTCGGCGCTGAATATGTCCGTGTTAACCTTGATGCCTATTTGCGTCAGCAACATAATGACAAAAAAACAGGAGAGATTAGTTTTAAAGGTAGATTGGAAAATGAAACTACTATTGATAAAGCAATTGAAAAAGAACTGATAGAGAATGGCGCTAAATGGTGGCCAATAAAGCAGTACGGTGGAACCTTTCCAATTGGAAAAGGTAATTCGTCAAACTGGAGGCTTGTTGTTGATTCTTTAACTAGAGCTGCGCAAGAATTTCCACACGAAGGTGTTCCATTTTCTGTAGTTCTAACAATTGCCGATATTGATAAAGAAAAACCAGTATTTAACCAAATGAGGCGTACCTTGCAGACGCAAGGTACTGTCATTCGTGATATCAAGACAGCTCTGAAAGTTCGGTTGTAGGTAATGATTTCTCAATGCACCGATTCTAATCTTTTCCGCAAGATTTACTTTTTATTTGCTACATAATTACAAATATTGATTTATAGTTTGCGCGTTATTTGGTACTAATTTAACGGTAATAATAAATTGAAAATAGTTTCAAATCATTTGTCTCGATGTTTCAAATTAACTGTCCGCCGTCAATAAGTCTTGATATTTTCCCATCTTCTTTTTCTTCTGATTTTACATAATACACATTATACGCAATTACTCATTTACCCCAATCTGAGGAAAAGTGCAAAAACCCCGTTGATTGTTTCCCAGGAAACCCCGAATCAAGCCTCCTCAAAATGCCCTTGGTAAATCATGCGAAAAGTCGAAGCCGCTTTTTAGAATCAGACAGGCCGCAAAGCCAAACGCAGCAAGGCTTTCATGGTTTTGGAAGCCATTGCAAATTTTGCCGCAAACAGTCGAGGCCACAAGGCAAAAACCGATTTCTACACGCAAAAACGGCTTTTCTGTCCGTCAAAAAGGAGGATTGCTGATGGCTAAGCGTAGGTACAAGCGCAAACCCTATAAGCCAGTAAGCTATGAGCGTTTCAGGGAAACGCGCTTGATTGTTGGCATGAGTCGCAAGGAGGCCGCCAAGCTGCTGTTCGTGACGTTGCGCACGGTGCAACTGTGGGAAGCTGGCAAGGTGAAAATTCCCTATGCTGCTTTTCGTCTGCTGCGGATTCATACCGGCTATGATCTCCCAGGGGACGCTTGGAAGGGTTTTTCTTTGTTCGGTGATACCCTTAAGATTACCCCTGATGGTAAAAACGTAGCTGCGGGCGATTTACGCTATCTATCGCTTACGTTTGCGATGGCCCGACAATGGCATAAGGAGTATGCCGCGAAGCAGAGCGCAGAGCGTGCGCGGCGCGCATGCGAACGCGAGGCTTCGGCACCAACGAACCTTCATCTTGTGAGGTCAAGAGCATGAACCAGCAATGGCTAGCAGGGAATGTTGGGGGATTCCTTCGAGGCTCGCCGATAGGCGAACGTAGGAAGGGGGAACCTGCTTCCCGTCGCGGGTACTGGGTACAGTGTAACCATGATTACCGCTTTCAACCCCCCTTCCCCTTGCAGAACTTGCGGTGTCAAATTGGCCGCCTTTGCTTGCTGCGGCCATCTGTTCTGTATGGCATGGAAATTGCTGCTCGTGGTTACAGTGTAGCGCCTGTGACTGCTGCAAGCTGTGGAGAATTCCTTTGAAATTCGCAGAATTTCAAAGGAATTTGTAACAGCGTAGTCATGCTACCGCTATTTGTTTCCAATATTGCTACAACGAAACTTGACAATCGAAGCGGCAAAATTTATTTTTTGTATCCATTAACGAAACAAACAATTTCGCGCTTTTTAGAGTCAATCTAGAAAGTTGACACACTAAATTTTATATAGATTTTTGTTTTTCTTTAAGAAATTTTATCTCTAAACATAAAATAGACTGCGCCTATCATGCATAAACCTGCCCACAGATAATCCAGTTTTAATGGCTCTTTTAGATAAAAAGCGGCAAAAGGTACAAAAATACTTAATGTAACAATTTCCTGAATGATCTTAAGTTGTCCAACGCTTAGCACTGTATAGCCGATTCTATTTGCAGGAACCTGAAACATATATTCAAGAAAAGCTACTAACCAGCTTATTACAGCTGCAATGAACCAAGATGCAGAATTTAATTCCTTGAGATGTGCATACCAAGCAAAAGTCATAAAAACATTACTCACAATAAGCAAAGATATACTGATCAATATCGGATTCACGATATTAAGATTAGGTATTGCTGCAGATTTTCTTGATTTCTCAAGAAATAAGCGGAAATAGATAGGTTTATGCGATTAAGGCAGGCATATTACTTAATTTTTTCCAACCATCTTTTCAGGATTAACCCACACATCAAATTCTTCTGCAGTAACATAACATAAAGAGAGTGCAGCTTCTTTTAACGATGTTCCTTCACTGTATGCTTTTTTTGCAATTTCTGCAGCTTTATCGTAGCCAATGTGAGGATTTAACGCTGTCACGAGCATTAAGGAATGCCGCATCAGCATATTAATTCGCCCGACATTAGCTGTGATGCCAATTGCACAATGATCATGGAAGCTCATTATGCCATCTGCGAGCAATCGTACACTTTGTAAGAAATTATGAATAATCAATGGCTTCATCACATTAAGTTCAAAATTACCCATTGCCCCGCCCATATTAATCGCTACGTCATTGCCCATCACTTGGCAGCACAACATAGTCATGGCTTCTGATTGAGTGGGATTAACTTTACCAGGCATAATCGAGCTACCTGGCTCATTTTCCGGAATTCTGATTTCACCAATCCCACAACGAGGGCCGGAAGCAAGCCAGCGAATATCATTGGCTATTTTCATTAAAGATGCTGCCAGTGTTTTTAATGCACCATGCGCATGCACAAGTGCATCATTAGCAGCGAGCGCCTCGAATTTGTTGGGAGCAGTTACAAACGGCAATTTAGTCAGCCTTGCGATTTCAGCTGCTACGCGTTCTGCAAACTCAGGATGCGTATTCAAGCCTGTTCCCACAGCCGTACCTCCTAAAGCCAACTCGTACATATGGGGAAAGGATGCCTCTATGTGTGCAAGACCATGATCTAACTGAGAAACATAACCAGAAAACTCTTGGCCTAGTGTCAATGGCGTTGCATCTTGCAAATGAGTTCTACCTATCTTGACAATATCAGTGAACTCTTCAGATTTATTAAATAAGGTTTGACGTAATACCTGAATTGCAGGCATTAGTTGATCATAAATTGCTTGCACTGCTGCTACATGCATTGCTGTTGGGAACACATCATTGGAAGATTGGGCTTTATTGACATCATCATTGGGATGAACTTTTCGTTTGTTGCCGCGCCCTCCTCCCAGCAATTCAGAAGCGCGATTTGCCAACACCTCGTTCATATTCATATTGGTTTGCGTGCCGGAACCTGTTTGCCACACGACTAAAGGAAATTCCGTTGCATGCTGACCAGCCATCACTTCATCTGCAGCTGCAATAATGGCATTTGCAAGTGTTTCGTCAAGTATGCCCAATTCACAATTTATGCGGGCCGCTGCACGTTTTACCAGCGCTAACGCATGAATCAGCGCAACAGGCATTTTCTCGCTGGAAATCTTGAAGTTTTGCAAAGAACGCTGCGTCTGTGCACCCCATAGCACATGAGCAGGAACTTGGATGGTACCCATCGCATCACGTTCTTCTCTAAAATCACTCATTACAGCTATCTACCCTATTAATTTAAACTATCAACTATTAATTAACCACGTGTATTCGACTGTTCCTCGAATGCTTCAAGGAAGACAGCGGGCGCTGGCGCCCAGCCTTTCTTACGATGCTCTACAATAATATTGGTGAAAATTCCACCACGCACATAAAATTTAGCAGTAAGGCGCATGTATCTCGGTTTTAGTACAGCTACTAAATCATCAAGAATTTGATTGGTGACTGCCTCGTGAAAGGTTCCCTCATTACGGTAGGACCAGATATAGAGTTTGAGACTTTTCAATTCGACACATTTTTTATCAGGGATACAATCCAGAATTAATTTTGCAAAATCCGGTTGTCCGGTTTTTGGACATAAGCAGGTAAATTCAGGGATTTCCATATGAATCCGGTAATCCCTTGCAGGGAATGGATTATCAAAAGTTTCCAGTTTTTTTGAGGGCTTGCTGGCCATGTGCGTTTCTTCAACTCGTTTGGTTAAGATTAAATCAGTTAAAATAACTCTTAAAGTTATTCTTCTAACAAATTATACCAATTTTATCTATCACTAAATTGCGTCTATCCCAAATCAAGCTCGCTGGCTTCAAATCTTTTGTAGATCCAACCACCATTCCTATTCCCGGCAATCTGGTAGGGATTGTTGGACCCAATGGCTGCGGGAAATCAAATGTCATTGACGCGGTACGTTGGGTATTAGGCGAATCCAGAGCAACAGCCCTGCGCGGAGAATCAATCCAGGATGTAATCTTTAGTGGTTCGGTTAACCGCAAGCCTGTTGGCCGTGCGAGCGTAGAACTCATTTTCGATAACAAAGCCGGCAAAGTAACCAGTCAATGGGCCGCTTATAGTGAAATCTCGATTAAGCGCATCATCCAGCGAGACAGCGAATCGGCCTACTACATCAATAACACGCATGTGCGCCGACGCGATATTGCCGATATTTTTCTCGGTACTGGAGTAAGTGGGCGTGGTTATGCCATCATTGAACAAGGCATGATTTCTCGGATTATTGATGCTAAGCCTATGGAATTACGTGCGTTTCTTGAGGAAGCTGCAGGTATTTCCAAATACCGTGATCGACGGCACGAAACTGAATTGCGTTTGATTGATACACGCGGCAATCTCATGCGCGTGGAAGACATTCTCCAGGAATTAGGAAAACAGCTGCAACATTTGGAAGAACAGGCAAATATTGCCCGCCAATTTAGTGTTTTGCAAAAACGATTAAATACCACCTGCAATATCTTATGGTTAATCCAGAAACAGGAAGCGATCACAAAACGCATTCACGCTGAGGAAGAAATGCAACGGCAGGAACTGGAACTCGAAAATGAAATTGCCAGCTTGCACAAAATGGACAAGCAGCTTGAAGAAATGCGTGCGCAACAATATGCAGTAAGCGATCAGCAGCATCAGATGCAAGGTGAGTTATATTCAATCAATGCGGAAGTTGCCCGGATTGAACAGAAACTACACCATGTACAGGAAAATAGAGAATATTTAGCAAAGCAAATCTCTACCATCGAAACGCAGCTACAAAACAATCAGCAACAAATGCAAGAGACGCTTGATCACCTTACTCACTGGCGCAAGGAAATTGAACAAGCAAGATTTGCTTGTATCTCTACCACGCAAAGCTACAATTCAGAAAATGAAAAATTACCAGGAATGGAGCTGATTTTTCGCTCCAACCAGGAGCAATTATTTGCTGAGCAAAAAAACCTGTTATTAGCGCAACAGACAGAAAAACTGCAACAGAGCCATCTGCTCCATGCAGATAAAGTAATCCAACAATTAAATTTACGTCATGAGCGCTTAATTCAGGAAAAAAACTCACAACCAGAAATTGATCAAAACGAACTCACTAGCGCAGTGCAAGAAAAAAATCAGATCCTAATTCAATTGGAAGAGAATCAGCATGTCCTAACTGAAACTGAAAATCAATTAAGAGCAATTCAGCATACCCGAAAAGAAGCTTTGCAGAATGTGCAATCTGTCCAGCAGAAGCTTACTCAAGCCAACGCACAACATGCTGCTTTACAGCATATTCAAAACCGCATCGAGAATAATAAAGCATTGGATGCATGGTTATCCCAATTCCAATTAGATTTATTACCGCGCCTATGGCAGTACATACAAATTGAAAAAAACTGGGAAAATGCACTGGAAGCTGTTCTGCATGAGCGCATCAACGCCGCGGGTGTTGAACAACTCGAAGTTGCTTTAGCCTGGAAAAATAATCCCCCCCCGGGGAAATGGTCTATCTTCGAGATGATACCAATCAAAAATCAGGCCGCAAACCATTTAATACCAGAAAAGAATCAATGGCTACCACTTAGCTCATATCTAAGCTATACACATGAAGTGATTAAACCGGTCGTGGAAACATGGTTAAGTGGGATATTTACCATTAGTGATATTGAAGCTGGCCTCGCTCAACAGAAAAAACTCCTCCCTGGCGAAATATTGGTTACCCCTGAAGGTCATGCATTTACTTACTACAGTTTGAGTTACTATGCACCTGATTCACAATTGCACGGTGTATTGGCGCGGCAACGCGAAATAGCGCAAATCGAGATAGATATCAACAAACTTGAAAAGGAACTCTCCATTGCACAATCGACTTTGTCTGAGATAGAAGAAACTTGTCATGAACTCGAAGCAACAATTTCTACACTGCGTAGCAATGTTACGCGGCTGAAGCAACAAGAGCACGAGTTGCAACTTCAAATCGTGCAGCTTTCACAACTCATGGAACGTGTAGCACAACGCCACCACCAAATTGAAGATGAATTGATCGAGATTTCGCATCAAATCTCAGAGGAATCTACACAAAAGCAGGAAGCTGAAATAATGCTTGCTGAAAACAAAACACAAATAGCTAAGCTAGAAGAACAACTGCAACAATTCAAGTTAACTTGCGAAGCTGCCGAGCGATCGCTCACTGCGCAGCGATCGCTTGTACAAAACTTGGCAGAAGAAATGCGTGAAGCTGCTTTCCATGAAAAAAACTGTCAAAGTAAAATCGAGCAATTAGAAAATGATATTCAAATCATCAGCCAAAATACGGCAAATTTAACAGAAAATCTGGAAAATTTACATCACACACAAGCTGAGTTGGATGATGAGCCGCTTAATAGTCAGCTTAGTGAATGGATAGCAAAAAGGATAGATCATGAACAGATTCTAAAATCAATACGTCACGATCTGGAAAGTATAATCCATGCATTACGTGAAATGGAACAAACACGGATTAAATCAGAACAAAACTTACATCAACTCCGGGAATCCATCAATCAGACGCGGCTCAAAGAACAGGAAGCACGTCTAACTGAAAATCAATTTAATGAGAAGCTTGTGGAAGCGGGTGCGAAAGAAGATGAGCTGCTTCCTATGTTGAGTAATGCCCACCCTTCTAAATTAAAAACTGAAATTAATCGAATTAATTCTGAAATTACAGCCCTTGGAGCGGTAAATCTCGCCGCTGTAGAGGAACTGCAAACATCACAAGCGCGCAAAGTATATCTTGATGAGCAATCAAATGATTTAAAAGAAGCAGTCGCCACTTTAGAAAATGCAATTCGGCAAATAGATCGCGAAACACGAGAACGCCTGCTGAAAACTTTCGATAAAGTGAATATTAATTTAAACGAATTATTCATATCTATTTTTGGCGGGGGGCAAGCAAAATTAATTTTAAGCGGTGAAGAAATTCTTGATGCCGGTATGCAACTTACTGCGCAACCACCTGGTAAAAAAAATAATTCTATACATTTACTTTCAGGAGGGGAAAAAGCACTTACCGCTTTAGCGCTTGTATTTTCATTGTTTCAGCTTAATCCCGCGCCATTTTGCTTGCTGGATGAAGTGGATGCACCTTTAGACGACAGTAATTCAATACGTTTTTGCGATCTGGTAAAACGCATGTCAAGAGAAACCCAGTTTTTATTTATCAGTCACAATAAAATCACCATGCAAATGGCAGAACAGCTAATTGGCGTTACCATGCAAGAACAAGGTGTTTCACGTATAGTAACAGTTGATCTTGATAAAACCATCAATTCTGAAAAAGAAATAGAGATCGCTTAAAACTTATTTAAAATTATAATTATAATGGGTGAAGTTAATAATATTGACTTACTAAACATGAGCAACTTTGGGTATGAGTGACTTACAAATCAGCTTAATCATTATTGGTGTCATTGTTATCGGTGGCGTAGTACTTTTTAATTGGCTACAGCAAGAACGATACCGGCGTAACGTAAAACGTTCATTTGAGCATGAGCATGAAGATGCACTTCTAAAAATGGGTAAAACTGCCTGGGAAAATGAGCGGATTGAACCAAAATTCAGTGCTGAGCCCATGCAAGAGCTACAAACTGAATCTGGCATCGCACAAGAACGGACAAGTTTTGAATCGCATAGCCGCTTACCTGTTGATGAACCACCAGCAACACAAAAATCAGTTAATTTTGACAGTACCATCAACTATATTACCGGTATTCGGGCAAACAAACTGATCACGCACGACAAACTGACAGAGTTATTGCAGCAAAAATTTGACTTTGGCAAACCAGTCCACTGGTTTGGACTTACTCAAGATGGTCAAACATGGGAAGAAATTACCATTGATTCGCTCAATACTAAAGGTGGTTATATCTATTTAAATGGGTGCTTACAACTTGCTGATCGAGCTGGCCCAGTTAGTGAAGTAAATTTATCGCGATTCCGGGATATGGTGGAAGACTTTGCATTGCAAGTGAATGCAGTGGCCGATTGTCCTGATATACCGGATGCATATATTAAAGCAGTCTCTCTCGATAAATTTTGCGCAGAAGTAGATGTCGTCATGGGTATTAATATTATCAGCAAAGATGGTGGCGCCTTTGTTGGCACAAAAATACGCGCTTTGGCTGAAGCATCAGGTTTTAGGCTTGAATCAGAGGGAGCATTTAGATATCGCGATGAAAATAATGCCGTATTGTTTTCTCTTGCAAACTATGAAGCCACTCCTTTCTTGCCCGCAAATATGCGTACGCTTACCACTCATGGCATTACTTTTTTATTTGATGTGCCGAGAGTAGCAAATGGTGAAAAAGTATTTGATCAAATGGCTCAGCTTGCGAGACATTTTTCCTCTACCTTAAATGGCATCATGGTAGACGATAATCGTGTGCCATTAAGCGATAATGGCCTCAGAAGAAGCAAGCAACAACTTGTGAATATTCAAGCCACTATGGCTGCACATCATATTCCTGCTGGCAGCGAAACTGCATTAAAGTTATTTGTGTAATGAGATTATAAAAGCGCATTAATTCATTACCGATTAGTGCAAAATTTCTTAAGTAAGTAAGCAAAATTTAAAGAAATATACAATTAATGAATTGGTCTGAACTATATTGGCATCGTGTTACGCCATTTCATGTGCTTCTTTGGCCATTAAGTTTGCTTTTTATAATGGTTTTAGCGTTCAAGCGATTATTATTTCGGCTTGGTATATTGCGCTCAGTTAGGTTACCTGTACCAATAATTTTTGTTGATAGTATTACAGTCGGAGATGCCGGTAAAACATCTTTAGTAATTTGGCTAATCAATGCATTAAAAGCTTTCGGACTACGTCCTGGAATCATTAGTCGCGGTTATTCTGAGAATTACGGATCGCCTATCCCCGTTACGATCTCGAGCAAGCTCAAGGTTGTAGGAAATAGAGCCTTACTCATAGCTTACCAAAGTAAGGATATTTGCCCAATATGGATTGGTCATGATCGTGTGAAAGTTGCACAAGCCCTCCTTGCAGCCCATCCTGAATGTAATGTACTTATCTGTGAGGATGGTTTACAAGATGTTCGACTGCAGCGAGATTTAGAGATTGTTGTAGTCGACAATAGTAAGCAGAATTTTGGTAATGGCTTGATTTTACCGGCCGGCCCTTTGCGCGACAGCCTATCTCGCCTAAACAAAGTAACTGCCGTGGTGATGAATCAGAAGAGCAGTAGATCATTAGTAAATACCGGCAGTCATGTCAAAACGTTTTACATGAGACCAGGAAATGTATATTTTACTAATTTGCTTAACCCCGATTATCGCTCCACAATTTCCGTATTCAGAGACAAGTCTATCCATGTAATTACTGATTCACAAGATTTCCTGGATCAGTTAAAGTATTTGAAAATAAACGTAAGATCCCATTCTGCTATCAATCATTACCAATTTACCAAAGAAGATTTACAATTTCCTGATGCTGAAATCATTCTGATGAAAGCAGAGGATGCGGTAAAATGCTTGAGTTTCGCCAATAAGAAATTTTGGGTATTACATGAAGAAATCGTTGTCGATATTGGATTGCGAGAAACTATATTAAAAAAACTAAGAGAACAATTTATGGACCCCAAACTTTTAGATATTCTAGTATGTCCATTATGTAAAGGCCCTTTGACCTATAAGAAAAATGAAAAAGAACTCATTTGCAAAGCGGATCGTTTAGCCTTTCCAATCAGAGATGGCATCCCGGTCATGCTAGAAGAAGAAGCACGTATACTGCCAGCAGAAGAAGAAATTTAACAAAAATAAAGCGCTCCTTCAGAAATAAGTTGAGTGGTTTATTTTCTTCTCTATTTCCATCTTAACCATACCCGTACTTGCCGAAACTTCTCAGCATCAATTCCGTCCGGAAAAATGACTAGATTACGGGAAAAAAATGACTGGGAAGATTTCAAACTCAATACAGTCAGATAAGGTGCTACAAAAGTATCACCCTTAATTATAAAATCAATATGCTCATTAGACCGGGTGCATGCGCTACAGTTAGAACCATTCTCTGAGAAACGTAATGATACGATTGAGTGAGGAGAACGTAACAATGCATGATACTGCAAATAATAATATAAACTTATAGCCAGCAACCCGGTGCCACTGAGCTTAATAAGTAGTGACCAGTCTATCTTCCATAAGATGCAAGCAACTACGAAATGGGCGGAGCACAACAGCACAGCAAATTGTCTTGATGATTTAAGAGAGATAGTTAATTCTGGCATAACTACAGAAATAAGATAACTGATAAGTGTAAGTTTAGTATTTTCGGGCAGATATTTTGTCTATGAATTCTATTTGGCATATTTTCCTACAAGAACACAATGCTATTATTGACAAGGGGCATGTTCTACATTTCAGAGGGAGTGCGATCGAACTGAGAAACGCACAAACCGGTACTATTTTGGTAGATCTCTCCAATTTTGGGCTCATTCACTTTTCAGGAAATGAAGCATCAACCTTTTTGCAAGGACAGTTAAGTTGTGATCTAAGAAAAATCAATCAGCAGACTGCCCAACATGGCAGTTACTGTACTCCTAAAGGCCGGATGCTGGCGAGTTTTCTAATATGGTCAGGTATGGCTGCTAATAACGAGTATTACATGCAATTACCTGCCACTCTGCTTGAGAGTATTTCCAGGCGCCTTTCGATGTATGTATTGCGTGCAAAAGTACAATTGAACAATCGCAGTGATACCTTGATACGTCTTGGCATTGCAGGAAACAAAGCAAAATTGCTGGCTGAAGAAATACTCCAGCAAGCACCCCCTATCTCACCACTGGGAATCATGCATACTGAGAAAGTAAGCGTCTTATGCCGAGATGTAAATCGTTATGAAATTATCTCAACATTAGATCAGGCAGTCATAATATGGCCGCATCTGGCCTCTCAGGCAACACCGGTCGGAACGGCCTGTTGGGACTGGCTGGAAATAAGAGCGGGCATACCTGTTATATTACCCATGACACAAGAGCAATTTATACCTCAAATGGTGAATCTGGATATCATTGGGGGCGTAAGCTTCCAGAAAGGATGTTACCCAGGGCAGGAAATTGTCGCGCGAACGCAATATCTTGGTAAACTGAAACGCCGCATGTATTTAGCCAACATTGCTTCATCCCAGCCAGTTATGGCGGGTGACCATTTATTTAGTACTGAATTATCTGAACAAGCATGCGGTATGATAGTTAATGCAGCACCTTCACCTGAAGGTGGTTTTGATGCACTTGCCGTTATTCAAACTGACAGCGTCGAGGCAGGCAAAGTATTTTGGAAAAATTTAAACGGTCCAGCATTACGGATGCTGCCTCTGCCCTATCCGTTACCATAAGGATTAACAATTGCAGTTCAGCAAACTCATTGCGAGCGGTAAGTGTAATTGATAGGAATAGTAAGCAATTGATATTTATCTAGAACTAACCTCATCCTGGGTTATCCTGAACAGATCGAAAAAATTATTCGTGGTAATTGCTGCAATTTCCTTCAAATCTATTTGACGCAACTTAGCAATCTCTTCAGCGATATAACATACGAAGGCGGGTTGATTGATCTTTCCACGATAGGGTACTGGAGCAAGATAAGGTGAATCGGTTTCGATTAATATCCGGTCAAGTTGAATTTTTCTAGCGACTTCTTTAATAACAGTCGCATTTTTAAAGGTAAGAATGCCGGAAAATGATATATAAAAATTCATGTCAATTGCCTGCTGTGCAACTTCCCAGCTTTCTGTAAAGCAATGCATGACTCCCCCTATGCTGTCTGCTCCTTCTTCTGCCATGATGCGCAGTGTATCAGCCGCTGCCGCCCGCGTATGAATGATAAGCGGCTTATTGCATTGCTTTGCAGCGCGAATATGCTGACGAAAGCGTTCCCTTTGCCATTCTAGATCCCCTTGCAGCCGAAAATAATCAAGTCCAGTTTCTCCGATAGCCACAACTTTAGGATGATCAGCAAGTTCTACCAATTGCAATGCAGTTGGTTCAATTAGATTCTCGTAGTCAGGATGTACCCCTACAGAGGCAAAAAGATTATGATGCGATTTCGCCAGTGAGCGTACCCGGGGAAAATCCTCCAGATTAACGCTGACACACAATGCGTGTGTAACATTATTCAGTTGCATATTATTCAGTATCTCATCCAGATTAACCGCAAGATCAGGAAAATCTAAATGACAGTGGGAATCAACAAACATAGTCACAGCAAATTATTATAAAATATGGTTATTATTAATTTTTTCTCTGATCGCATCAGCCCAGCAATTAGGTGTTTCATACAGCCGGACTTGCTCCAGTCTAAGCTGATTTCCATAAATGTCCTGAAAAGCAGCATCGAGTATATGAAAAGCTTTGATTGCCAGATTTTCTGCTGTTGGTTGTGAATCCAGGATAACTGTTTTGTGATTCTCAAGCGATTGCAAAAACTCAACTACAGGCTTATCTCCTGCATACACCAGAAAAGCATGATCCCATTTATCCACTAAAACATCTTTAGCAATACGTTTGACTTCAGAGAAATCCATAATCATGCCTTGCTCTGGTACGCCTTCGTCAGAGATAATATTGCCTGATAAAGTAATTTCCACTACATAACGGTGGCCGTGCAAATGACGGCACTGACTATTATGGGTGGAAATACGATGCCCAGCATCAAATTCTAGTCTACGCGTAATCAACATTCAGTGGATTATACCATTGCAACCGACTCCTAAACTATTAAGCATTTCAGATCACAGCCGCGATAGCGTCAGTATGACTTACGTTTATCCTGTTATCTCACGTCGATCTTCAGGTGTATCAGTTGGCATCAATCTGAATCCCAATAATGCTTGTAATTGGCGATGCATCTATTGCCAAGTACCGGATCTCAAACGTGGTTCACCACCGGCGATTGATTTAACCAAACTGGAACAAGAATTGCGTGCTTTTCTCCACGAGTTGCTCTATGGGCGCTTCATGCTGGATAAAGTGCCTCCACAAGCAAGACGTATCAATGATATTGCCTTGTCAGGTAACGGAGAACCAACCAGTGCAAAAGAGTTTGAGCAAGTAATAAGCTTGATTGAACGGATCATGCATGATTTTGCGCTGCCAGCAGAACTTAAACTAATTCTGATTACCAATGGTAGTTTGATTGATCGGCCCGCT
The DNA here is from genome assembly GCF_024102715.1 of Nitrosomonas communis. Classification (GTDB taxonomy): domain Bacteria; phylum Pseudomonadota; class Gammaproteobacteria; order Burkholderiales; family Nitrosomonadaceae; genus Nitrosomonas; species Nitrosomonas communis_B. The sequence goes on along the minus strand of NZ_JAGFJM010000034.1, from coordinate 12,843 downwards.
GTTCAAAGGGGACTAAGTCATATGGCCAAACTAAATGGCGAGATCTGGTTCAAGTTAGACAGCGTAACGCAAGAAGGCCGGTTGCGCATCAACAATACCCGTATGAGCCTAAAGAAGATGCATGACAATCTAAAATTGGCAGCATCGCTATGCCCTACCTGGATACAAACCTGCGTGTTTGCAATAGATGGAATACTTCCTTCCGAGAGAGAAATCAGTGCCTATCTTGAATTTCTTTATAATATGCAACAAGAAGGCATATTACTGCATGGAGTATTGCTTTACGGCCTGGCGCGCCCTTCCTTGCAACCTGAAGCACCCCGGCTTTCAAGGGTTCCGCTGGAATGGCTGGAGTCATTTGCTGCAAAAATTAAAGAACTTGGACTCGAGGTAAAAGTTCACCCATAGCCGGAATTGATAACCTGATTCAATGCTCCTCAAGGCAATGAACTCGATTGCTAAACACCCATAAATGACCTTTTACCGTTATTTCAATTTTGCTGATTTTTTCAAGTTTTTGTAAAGATCAGGGTGCTGCGCTTTCAGCATTGCGGCGATAATCAGATCATCTCGTTTGATTTTAGTCAAATCAATACGATCAATATGAACCAAGCGTACCAATTCTCTAACGGCTTTCGGCATTTCCCGTCCGCTTTCATAGCGTGAACCGCCACTTTGGGTGACCCCTACTTTACCCCAGAATTCTTGCTGATTAAGGCCAAGTTTCTGCCGAATTTCTCTTGGGTTAGGTATTTTCTTAAAAAGTTTCATTCTATTTGTTCCCAAATGTCATAAAGAATACAAAAATAGACTAAAAAATCGGTTTTTCGTTCCCATATCAATTCAGAAATGCTGGTAATCAAAAATGTGTAATAAACTTGCTTATTAATAATCGATGTTCTGATAGACAATTTAAACCATATTCTTATAAACAAAACACATGAAGATGTAGTTTAATAAATTTTTATGCAAATGATTTAAATTTCAGAAAAACTCAAATAATTATGATTTATTTTTATTGATTAACAGGCTGAATTTTTTGGAGATGATTTAAACAAAAAGTTAGAAATGCTAAGGCATAAATAAATTGAGAAGTTACAACGGTAAATTAGTCCGAAGAGCCAAGAGATCTCCTAGCAGCATGCTCATTTTTCTCAATTCAAGATAAAAACGCGATTAAAAAAAATCACAGTGTACTTTATACAAGGGAGAGTTTGTGAAATATGCATATATCACGCTGGGACTATTTGATTACTCAGGGTCAGCACCGGTAAAGATTTTACGTCAACGATCTACGAGAAGAATAGTTATTTTTGCAGATTATCGATCCGACCGGACCATTGACCAATAAGGAATACTAATAGTCCAGAAAGAATACCCGGGGCGATTTCATAAATAAAGCGCGACCATCCCAATTGGGTCCAGACAATAACCGTGGCAGCACCGGTCAACACCATTGCTATCGCCAGTCGTTCTGATACCTGCTGTCCTAAGCAATAGACAATAAGGAGTGGGCCGAATGCTGCAGCCAGCACCGCCCAAGAATAGAGCACCAATTGGAAAACGCTTTTGTTGCCGGAGAGCGCGATTCCGAGCACCAAGAGACTAATCAGCACTGTACTGAGTTTGGTGATCCAGAAATTCTCCTTTTTACCTATAAAAAAGTCACGTGTAAGTGATGCTGAACAACTTAGGATAAGTGAATCTGCAGTCGACATTGTCGCACCGAACAATCCCGCGAGCATGAGTCCAACCAGCACTGGCGGAAGCAACTGTGCGGACATTATCGGTAATGCCAACTCAGAATCAAAACTCTCCATACTGGGAATAAGAATTCTAGCCATCAATCCCACAGCGATGGTAACAGCATAAAATAATGTGAACCAACTGTAGTAATAGATACGAGCCATAGCGATATTTTGAGGTTTGTCCAGCGTCATGAAGCGAATCATGATATGCGGCTGGCCCACAACCCCAAAACCTGCAAAGCACCACCCTATTACGAATAAAAGTGGCCCTAACCATCCCTGTACAGGCAACTCAGATGGCATCCAACTCATATAAACAGGACTCACTTCCTGTAAACGAAGCAGTGCTTCCTCTACCCCACCAGCATTTTGAATGGCAAAGATAAGCAGCACAGTCATCGACACGATCATTACGACTGATTGCGCTGCATCTGTCCAAATGGAAGCACGAATTCCGCCGACAAAACAATACATCAAGACGATAGTACTTCCGATCATTGCGCCAGCGGAGAGATCCCATCCGAACAGGACGTGCAATGCTTTACTGCCAGCGTTAAGCTGGGCGGCTGCATAAGCACCCATAAAGATCAAGGAAATCAATCCACAAATAAATCGCAGCTTTCGATAATCTGTTCCGTTCCAATGGCTCAGAACACCACTGAAGCTGTATTGATCAGAACTTTCGGTGGCAATACGCAACCGCTTATGTATAAAAAATGATCCTGCTAAATCCCCTAAAAGCCAACCGATCATTAACCAGATGGATGATAGCCCTGTTACATAGGTAAAGCCGATCATGCCAGTAAACATATACCCGCTATTGTTGGTAGCAACAGCAGATAACCCCACCAACCAGGATTTGACCTGACGGCCGGCCAGCAAGTAATCAAGGCTATCATGACGGCTTTTGACAACGGAAGCCAAACCAATGAGCGTGAAAATGAGCAGAAAAAAGCAAAAACTCAGGATAATCACGTGCGTGGAGCTATCGGTTCAAAATTCCTCGAAGCAATGTACTCGGGCCTGGGTGCAATGCCGCCAAATGGGCTGGCTAAGGTATTCTCGATACTGTTATAGACAAAAAATGCGTTACTGCGTGGCAAGGGAGTGATGTTGCCATTCGATCCGTGCATAGTGTTGCAATCAAAAAAAATCACTGAACCAGCATTGCCCACAAACAATTCAATACCATTGCGTCTCACAAGTTGTTCCAACGTATGGCGGTCAGGAATTCCATACTCCTGCTTTCTGAGTGATTGTTTATAATGCTGCTCCGGTGTTGTTCCCTCACATGCAACATAATAATGATGTGAGCCTGGGATCACCATGAGGGAACCGTTGAACACATAGTTGTCCGATAGGGCGATGGAACAACTGACCGCGCGCATGCGTGGCATGCCATCCTCCACGTGCCATGTCTCAAAATCAGAATGCCAGTAGAATTCCTTGCCTTCGAAACCAGGCTTGAAGTTCAGCCGTGATTGATGAATATAGACACAACTGCCTACTATCGCCTCAACTACTTTTAGAATTCTCGCATCTCTGGATAATGAATCAAAAAGAGTGTTAATCGTGTGAATGGAAAAGATTGACCGAATTTCATCGGAAGCAGGTTCTCTGATTGTCTCTGCTCGGTTCCTAAGCGCATCATCTCCAAGAAGAATCTTCAATTCTTGATTAAACAAGTCAACTTCTTCATAGGCAAATAGTTGGTCAAAAATGACGTAGCCATTTTCTTCAAAAAACTTGAGCTTCCCGGCCAAATCCTCTGCATGATCCTGGATATCAGTGTAGACGACCGGATCAAGCCGTTTTCTTATGCCAGCGCCATGCCCCATTCTGGAAGGATAAAGATCTTCAGCGTTTCTCATTCGATCCTCCGTGCAGCTATAGAGTTCTTGCTGTCAGCCTCTTGCCTGGAAGCAGGCCGGTAAGCACCATCCTTATCGTGCACTTCATTGCCTGTACACGGCGGATTAAACACACAAACCATTCTCAGGCTGGTTCGGGACCGCAGCACATGCCGATCATGCATATTGAGCGCGTACATCGTACCTGGCCGGATCGCATATATTTTTCCGTCCGAAAGGGATTCAATCTCCCCTTCTCCTTCAATACAATACACAGCCTCCAAGTGATGTTTGTACCACATCATTGTTTCGGTGCCTGCATGGATGATCGTATCATGAAGCGAAAAGCCCATCCCGTCTACGCTCAAGAGAAGCCGTCTCGACACCCAGTTTTCGGCATACATTTCACGTTCGGTACCCTGAATTTCTTCTAATTGTCGGACGATCATCAGCTCGCGTACTCCTTTCTTTCTTCCTCAGCGTGCCCTTCACATCTATCAAAAACATCTTGAATGCTCTGTTCAATAATTTGCATTCCTTCCTTCATTAGTTCTTTGTCGATAATCAGGGGCGGGATGATCTTGAGTACTTCATCTTGAGAACCGCACCGCTCAATCAAAAGCCCCAATTGAAAAGCTCGCTCAGCAATCGCCTTGGCTTTGTCAGGATCGCGCATTTGAATCCCCTGAATCATACCTCGACCGCGGACATCTTGAATAACCTTAGGATAGCGGAGTTTTAACGCTAAAAGATCACTCTGCAAGCTATGTGACTTGGCGGTTAACTCTTGACTGAAGCGATCATCGGACCAAAAGGTATGGATTGCCTCAGTTGCTGCGACAAAAGCTAAATTATTACCACGAAAGGTGCCATTGTGCTGACCCGGTTCCCACTGATCAAGCTCTGGCTTCAAAAGCACGAGAGACATCGGCAAACCATACCCGCCCAGAGATTTGGATAGCAAAATCAAGTCCGGTTCAATGCCCATACCTTCAAAGCTGAAAAAATGACTTGTTCGTCCGCACCCAGTCTGGATATCATCGACAATGAGCAAAATATTGAATTCCCGACAAATCGCTTGAAGCCCCTTCAACCATTGAGGAGAAGCTACATTGACACCGCCTTCGCCCTGAACCGTTTCAACGATGAATGCGGCCGGTCGATCGATACCACTAGAAGAGTTTGCAATAAATTTTTGGATATAATCCAAACTGTCATGATTAGGACCCAGATACTTCTCGTACGGCATGAATGTCGTGTTGTCAAGAGGCACGCCAGCGCCGCTACGATATAATGCATTACCTGTTGCAGCGACTGAACCCATCGTCACGCCATGGAAACCGCCCGTAAAAGAAATAATGTTCGCGCGTTGTTTAGCCAATCGGGCAATTTTGAGTGCCGCTTCGACAGCGTTCGTGCCAGTGGGACCTGTGAATTGGATTTTGTAATTCATTTTTCTAGGTTTAAGGATGACACTTTCAAACGCAGCCATGAACTCCTTTTTGGCTGAAGTAGCCATATCCAGTCCATGAACGATACCATTCTCCTCGAGATATTCGATCAGCTTTTTCTTGAATACCGGATGATTATGGCCGTAATTGAGTGTTCCTGCTCCACTGAAAAAATCAATAAACTGATTCCCTTTCTCATCTATCAATATCGAACCAGTAGCAGTTTTAAAAACTGCTGGGAAGGAACGAATATATCCTCGAACGTTGGATTCCAAATGGTTAAAAAATTGCATCACATTACTCCTTTTGGTCATTACACCTGAGCGGACCCACCCTGAAAAGTAACTCCTCTTCATGGTTACCAGAACCGAACAGGTCTTTGGGAAAAAATTTGGATGTTTGGCATTCCGTACTGTACTTCTTAGCAAGAGATTGGAATAATCTCTGAGAGGCAAGGTTAGAGGGATTGACTGTAGCTTCGACAAATCGAACACCCCTACAGCCAGGCCGGTGAAGAAGAGACTCGATGAGCAAATGCCCAAGTCCCAATCCCCGGTACCCCGACCGTATGCAGATCTGCCACACAAAAAGTATTTCAGGTTGGTCTGGGGGAAGGTATGCAATCACAAACCCCACATTTTCATCACCATCCTGAGCAAATGCACTGGTCATCGAAAAGTGTGTACACATCAGCAAGTAAGCGTAATCCGAGTTCACATCCAACACAGCCGACTCACGCACCATGGTCATAATTTTCGGCCCATCAGTTACTCTCGGTGGCCGGATAACAATCCCATTGCACCTGATGTCATACGGCCGCATCTCACTTTTCATATGCATACGCATTTATTTGCCATATCGATCGCGTTTTTACTAAATTAATTAATACGATATTTATGCTGATTTCCTGGTGTGTTGTCATATTTTTTCGTCCTGGCGGTCGCCGAAACATGAGCATGACCTGATGTAAAAAATGCAAAAGAACTGAAAATGCGCGTTCCAAGCACTTTTCTTATGATGATTTGACTGGATGCCTGATTACTTTGTCAAAATCTCTTTGTCTATTTCTTCCGCGCCTTCATGCAGGATTTTTTTCTTCTCATCGCTCAATGCCTGAATTTCGCGCTCGGATTCAGCTAATAGCGCTTCTCTAGCTTCTGCCGGTATTTTTCCCAGTAAGTCAAAGATCTCTTTAACTCCTGACAAATTAACTTTCTTGATGTGGGTCAAATAGTGCACATACTGGATTTTGCTTAGATCTGTTTGCGAATACAGCCGCCTATTTGTATCCGATCTGGATGGCCGGATAACCCCTTTTTCTTCATAGGTCCTGAGAATTCTCTGAGGAATTCCCAAAATATCCTCTACTACGCCAATGCTATACAAGGGCATCTCCGGATCTATTTCTACCATGTATGTAGTTACTTTAAGCTAATAATTTACTATTAAACAAGACCATAGTATAACATATACAAAGAATATGAGAAATAATATATCGCAATATAGATATATTTCTTACATTAGTTAAGACATAATTTAACGCATAGAATGCTGTAAATGATCTGCCAGGATAATAATATGATTGGCCTTATGCCAGAGTTTAACAAGCTGTATTGTTCTTGGGGACCGCTTCAGACAAACAGCTTTGATTAAAAACATGCTTGCTGCTGGCAACCGAAACGGAGTTGAGCACCGAAGAAATACTGCATCTGTACACGCGCGCCACTGGGACATTGAACCCTTGTTTCACAACTTGAAAGCTGGGGGGTGTAAACAATCTGTGGCAGCAGAAACGCACTGCGCTGGAGTTATGAATGCAGATTCGCTCAACAGCCTGGACGCTGGTTCAGCTATTGAGCCTGGTTGCGGAAGAAGCTTTTCCTACCGAAATCATAGTACCATGGTGCAACAAACAACCGCTGGTCTGGTAGCGCACAGTAGTTGCGCATGGAAGTTAGTCTACGCAAAGCGCCACTGAACACCACCATCACCCACCAGAGTGCTTGCCTAACTTATCAGGTAAATTCCAGAGAAACCGCCCTGTACTGATCAGTTGTCGCCGTAGCAACGCCCAGTCTTCTGCGCGTTTCTTTGCATCCAGGCATCTCAGTAATCTGACTCTGAGCGCAGCATCCTGATGATTCAGGATGGCTGCCCAAAGCGTGTCATTTACATTGTAAACTCTTCCTTCCTTGAGGCAGACCGGGATAATTTGCTCGACCGGTACGGCGAGATCAGTAGCAACAGCCTGCAATGCAGCACGAATGCTGATAGCCTTGGTGTCCTGCTGGTCGTTTAGATCATAAGGGGGCTGCCATGCGCCCACCGGCCGCAACAAATCGATATGACTCATAACAACCAGCATGGGCGGTGAACGTCGTTTCAATTGGGTGGCCTGGAATATACGTAAAGCGTCCAGGCAATGACGCTCGGTTTGCCGATCAGGACGATTTGCTGGACTGACCCACAAGATCAGATCGGCATCTAGCGCAGCAGCATGCATCTGCTTCTCATTGAAACGCGTACTGTCACAGCCCGGGCTATCGAAGATCAATGCCTGAGTAAACCCTTCACGTTGCAGCACAAAAGGAGTGATTGTCCGAGTCGTATCCGGCAATATATCAGTGGCCGTGGCAAGTTTCCCGAATAACGCATTGATCAGGCTTGATTTGCCTGCATTGGTCCGCCCCAGCACAAGGATGCGCAGCGGCTCTTCTGGTATCGCAGCGGCTTCTTCGATTCTGTTTAAGTCAGTATGAGAAACGGGCGTTCTTTCTGTAACCGGTTTTAGCGTCTCATCCAATGCCACTGGCTGGCGGCCACTGTAGAGATCGATCGCATAGTAACCTACCTTGCGTACATAAGCACGTAAGAACCAGCGATGAAGTTCGTTTCGTGCCACACCAAAACTACGCTGCCGTAAATGTTGCCAGATCTCACTAAACATGGCATTCACCGGATTGATCAGCACTCTACCCGCCCGGTAAACATTATATGCTTGCTCTGCTTTAGCTTTCCAGCGATGCAGCCGGAGCATATCGCCAATTGTCAGGCGATCACTAAACGGAATATTTTCCGTGACATCCTTGCGTAAATCACGACTGGCCTGCTCGATAATTAATAATGTGTGTGGCACATTCAGTTCCAGAAAAGGTTTCTCTACTTGAGGATGATAGCAATGTGACACTGTATCCAGTGTCCGCCTGCCCAGCTCCAATATCCAGGATGGATCTTCAATCGGCCAGTCTTCAGGCTCACAAGTTTCTGCCAGCTTTTCAACCTGCTGCCAGACCACATCCGCTTTCGGCGGCCAGTCTGGATTGGGTCCGGTAGCCACTTCATCCAGCAGTTTACGATCACGTAGCGCCAGCCAATGTTGCAAACCATAGCTCAGCGCGCTGAATACTGCCATGGTGATCGCCCAGTAAAGCAGATTACCTGTTTGCCACAACCACAGCATTCCCAATCCGAATACTACCAGTGTGGGCAATCCCAGCAAAATAAGCGACAGTAATCGTACTGGATCAATTCGCTGCAATAATATTTTCATTTGCCGCCTAATCGCTCTTTGAGCAGCGAGGCGCCATTCTCCAGTGCCTCTGCATAGATTCGACGCAGCATATCAGGATCAACATTAAGACCATCCTTACGTCGACTGAAAAAGTAGACCGAAGCCTTGCCCAGCGCATAGGTAGTAGCGCCACTGGCGCTAGCACCCCATACTGACCCCACGGTTTGTCCCACATAGGGAATCAACTTGGTAATCGATCGTCCCACCATTCTCACCAAGTAACCCGATGCGATGCCGGCACCCACAAGACCAAGAAATTCTGAAATAGTGCGTTTATCCCAGCGCTGACCATAAAGGACTGCAAGGCCGTGCAGGAGTTTTGCTTGAACTGTGGATACTGCAACCAGATCAACTACTGGAAGAGCACCTAAACCGGCTGCGGTCAGAGAATAGCCAACAATGTGCTGATGGGCAGTGCGCGCATAAAGATCACGCACTTCCCTTTCGCTGGTCAATTGATGCTGCAAGCCAAGCGGCAACAACGATTCAATTGCCTGCCACAATGCTGCTAAACCATAGTCGGGCGGTTCAAAACCATCTTCGGGCAAGGTGAGATCCACTGCCACCCAGTGGGCTGAAGTGATGCCAAACAGTTTTTCAGCGGCAGCACGCTGGGCGAGCACGGCACGGCATAACTCAGCCGGAATAGTATTCGGCAATGGGTCATCACCAAATGGCCAAGGACAGACATGCTTTCCATCCGCAGGATACAGCTCATGCAGGCCAGTTTGCACCATTAGCAAAGGCCACTCAGGGTGACGCTGACGAACTGTCCGTAGCACCTCAAGAACAGGTTCCTGATGCATATCCGCCACCTTCATCACTGCAAGCAGCAAATGCGCCTGAGACTCGCAATAATGGATATCTTCACTCGGGTCATAAGCAACTTCCCCGAGACCACGCGTATCAAGGAAACGCACCACTGGCATATCCCCTGGGCAATCATAAAAGCGGGAATAGCGCGTGCATGGCTGAAAGCCATTGCCAATCTCGGCTGCTTCATTACCGGTCAGCGCGCGGATAATCGAAGTTTTACCTGCCTGTGTTTTACCCAACAACCATAGTACTGGCAGCGGCATCTTCTTACGTGCTTCACGCAAGGATGCCTCCAGAGCAGCTTCATCTACCTTAGGCTCAAGCAGAACTGTCTGCAGCTGCTTCCAATATTCTATCCAGTTTTTGAGATTTTCTATTTTCATCAATATGAATTTATTTGCTGATACCTGTCTCAGTATAGTAAGGTGGATAAGCAGCGTGTCACCCACCAATTTTTCTATTTTACGCGTTTTGCCTGCTTTTGCTTGTATGGCAACCGGCAGGTTCAAAATAAAATGATTCTTATGCTGCTTTATAGCCACACCAATACATTCAAGAATTGCTTGTATAACGATTCTTCTATACTAATCCAGTTTTTTGGGGCTTTACGCTCAATCCCCAGGTGCTGGCAACAGAATGGAAGGATCAAGAGGATTAATCATATCGTTGTTGATCGGGGCATTGAAAAAATTCATTGATGTCGATAACACTCTGGAGGAACTTCCATGTTTAATTCAAGACTCTTTATCATTGCAGGCATGCTATTTTTTGGCTTGACAGAATCAAGCCAAGTTCTTGCCGATACATCCAAAGCTGGCTCATGGGCAACAGCTTCGCCCGCTCCCACAGAACGAACGGAAGTAGCCGCAGCAGCACTTGAAGACAAGATTTATGTAGTCGGCGGCTTTAGCAAACCGAATCTTCAGAACCTATTGAAATTCGCCATTAGCAACGACGTGGAAATATATCATCCTGTTTCTGACTCATGGTCGGCCACCACGCCCCTTCCAGAAGGCCGGCACCATGCGGGGATTGCCTCACACAATGGCTTGCTGTATGTCATTGGTGGCTTCACCAAATCTTTTTTGTCCATCTGGCATGCGGTCCAAACAGTTTATCAATATAACCCTGCCACGCAAGAATGGCGTGAATTAACACCCATGCCTACGGCCCGCGGTGCACTCGGTGTCACCGTTTATCAAAATCGTATCTATGCTATCGGCGGCTATGATGGCAAACACAACTCCGCTGCAGTGGAAATCTTTGACCCAGAAACGAATACATGGTCGCCTGCTGCTGCAATGCCTACTCCACGAGACCATTTGACAGTTGTGACGGCTGGTTCCCGCATCTATGCCATTGGCGGGCGGCCCGATCTGGACTATCACCATAACATGGGAACAGTCGAAGAATACGATCCCCAAACCAATCAATGGCGACAGCGAGCTAGTCTGCCTACTGCCAGGAGCGGCATTACTGCTGGCGTAATTGATGGCTGGATCTATGTGATTGGCGGCGAATCTGGTGAAGGCACCTTTGCGACTAATGAAGCATATGACCCAACCACTGATCAGTGGCACACGATGGCGCCCATGCCGACAGCGCGCCATGGCCTCGGCTCTGCCGTCGTCGCAAAACGTCTTTATGTGATTAGCGGTGGGCCCACACCTGGCGGCTCATTCAGTCAAGTAAATGAAATCTTTACACCAGCATCCACTAATGCTGCCACCCCTTAAACCGGTGATACTTTCCAGCAAACTGCTCGAACCTATCAATCAAACCAGCCCAGCTTGCTGCATGCTTATGCTAACGGATAGCAAAATGGGCAGGCAATAATGTATATGCATACAATTTTTATTTCTCCATACGCGCAACATTTTGCAGCACCTTAAATAATCCTTACTCCTGCTCAACATAACACAGTTACCCACAACCTTATCCACGAAAATTGTGGATAAGAGTCAAACCGCTCTGAGACAGAAAATAACTTCAGAGGAAAAAATAAAGATTGTTTCATTCTTCTTTTAACAGCAGTGGGTATTCGTGCCAAGGTGATCAATGCTCGGCACGTCAAGAACATGCCGGGACGTAAGAGCGTTCGTACCACCAGCAAAACTGCGCGAGTTGCGCCTGATTACCCGTCAGTGGCAAAAACTGGTTGTATGGTGACGGAACCATGCTTTATACGCCGCTTGTGACGCCACCGAGACTCTGATCTAATACCTTGACGATCATCTGGTATTGGTAAGCAATTTAGGCGGTGGTCCGATTGGTTCGAAATCTTTCAATAATGGAATATCATCTTTGTTTATCCATCGGATATCGGTATCGAAAGTATTTTGCGGTCCCCAACTGCCAGTCAATTTCTTTCCATCAGGAGTAAAAGTCCAGCACATTTCTTCACCGGAGGTATTGATGGCATCACCGAGGTTGATCGGCTCCTGCCATTCACCATTTGCATCCTGATGCGAAATCCACATGTCATGTCCGCCCCGAGAACCCAGGTCAGTCCGCATACTGGTAATGATTAAACTCTTGCCATCCTTTGATAGTCCGGTCCAGTGCATATGATCACGCTGTGGAGAATTGATTTTAGATCCTAAGCTCACTGGCTCTTGCCAGATACCATCCTTTTTCTCAACTTTCCAGATATCGCTATCTTGTGTTACTCCGGGCTGATGGTAGCTAAAGTAAATCAAACTGTCCGAAGCTATAATCGGACAGTGTTCCTCGCCGGTTGACGTATTGATACTCGGAAGCTCTGGCACATCATTCCAGTTTCTGGCCGTCTGCCATACGCCGTTTACTTTTTGAACCACGTATAAGTCGCCCGACAATAAATTACCGGGTTCATATCTAGTGAAATAAATAACATTTCCATCATCGGAAAAACTCGGTTCCAGTTCCCAAGCTGACGTATTAATATTCGGCCCGACGGCAGGATCAATATCGGGTCCTAAATGAATAGGCGATTGCCAGACGCCATCTACATTGTGAGACATCCATATATCGAAGTTGTACGGGTTACCGGGTGATTCTATGCTGCCTTGACGGCTCGACACAAAAATTGCAGTTTTGCCGTCTGCGCTATAGGTAATCTCAATTTCTGAACCAGGTGAATTGATCGGTTCGCTCATACTCTTCGATGCTTTTGGTGCCTCAAGGGTACCCGTGTTCTCAGTCCCATGCATGCCTGGCATTGCGTAAGAAACACCATGTGCGAATGTCAATATCAGTGATATAGAACAAAGCTCTGGAATAAAAAGTTTGTTTTTCATACTGATCTTCCTCCTTTAGATTAAATGCAGTTTATTTACCTTTATCCCCTTATCTTAGTAAGGGTAATCATATTGCCTGATTTGCAGTTGAGGCTTGTATTCCTCTGACTGCTATCTCATCGATGAATA
>NZ_JAGFJM010000011.1 GCF_024102715.1 Nitrosomonas communis | reverse complement strand
GCCTCGCGTTATATCAATCATCTGGTCGTCGCGGAATACTTGAAAGAATTTAATACCGGAGCACGTGTGTGGTAGAACTGGAGTTCCAACAAAAAACCAAAACCCTGATCGACAGCCTGAAAAGCATTTGCGCCAATTATGGCTTGGGCAACGATGGCAACGAATTCAAAATCATCACCCAAACCTTTTTGTACAAGTTTCTAAACGATAAATTCGCGTTTGAAGCCAAGAAAATCGACCCATCCCTCGCCAAAGCGGACAAATGGGAAGAAGCCTTGGCTGCGCTGAGTGAAGACGATCTGGAAATGCTGCAATTACAAATGGGCGCGGATACCGCACGGTTGAAACCCACCCATTTCATCAATTATCTGTTCAACCAGCAGAATGCGCCGGATTTCGCCAAGCTGTTTGACGATACCCTGATGGACATCGCGATCAGCAATAACGACGTGTTCGCGGTCAAGACTGACGGCGGCGCCAAGGTGGTGCTGTTCGACCGGCTCAGCCAATACATCGCCGACGAATCCAGACGCGATGCCTTCTGCCGCGCCATCATCAACAAACTGGGGGAGTTCAGCTTCGAGCGCATCTTTACGCAAAAATTCGACTTCTACGCCACCCTCTTTGAATATCTGATCAAAGATTACAACAGCAACAGCGGCGGCAAATACGCGGAATACTACACGCCGCACGCGGTCGCTCGCATCATGGCGGCGATTCTGGTGCCCGAGGAACAGCAAGGCAAAATCAAAAACGTCAGCGTCTATGACCCTTCCGCCGGTTCCGGCACCTTATTGATGAATGTGGCCCATGCCATCGGCGAAAACCGTTGCAGCATTTACACCCAGGACATTTCGCAAAAATCGTCCAACCTGCTGCGCCTCAACCTGATCCTGAACAACCTGGTGCACTCCATCCCCAATGTTATTCAGGGCAACACCCTGCTGCATCCCTATCATAAGGATGGCAGCGAGCTGAAACGCTTCGATTACATCGTCTCCAACCCACCATTCAAGATGGATTTCAGCGATTACCGCAACGAGCTGGATACCAAGATCAACAAGGAGCGTTTCTTTGCTGGCATCCCCAAGGTGAAAGCCAAGGCCACGGACAAGATGGAAATTTACCAATTGTTCCTACAGCACATCATTATCTCGCTCAAGCCCGGCGGCAAGGCGGCGGTGGTGGTGCCGACTGGTTTTATCACCGCCCAGACCGGCATCGACAAAGGCATTCGCGAACATCTGGTCAAACACAGAATGCTGGCCGGTGTGGTGTCGATGCCGAGCAATATCTTCGCCACCACTGGCACCAACGTGTCGATTCTGTTTATCGACGCCAGCAATAAAGGCGAGGTGGTATTGATCGATGCCTCGAACCTGGGCGAAAAAATCAAGGACGGCAAAAACCAGAAAACCGTACTAACCCCAGAAGAAGAACAGCGCATCATCGATGTGTTTAACGGCCAGCGACAGGAAGAAGATTTCTCGGTGGTGGTCGGTTACGAGCAAATCGAAGACAAAAATTACTCGCTCAGTGCCGGTCAGTATTTTGATGTCAAAATCGAATATGTCGATATCACGCCAGAACAGTTTTCCGCCAAAATGAAAGGCTTTAGCGACAATCTGGAAAGCTTGTTTAACAAGTCACGCGAGTTGGAAGCGGAGATTAAAAAGCAGTTGGCAGGGTTGAAGTATGAGTAATTGGACAAAGTGTACTCTGGGAGAAATCTCGGACTCATGCTTAGGTAAGATGCTCGATCAAGAGAAGAATAAAGGCTCGTTTCAGCCATATTTGGCAAATTTGAATGTACGTTGGGGCGACTTTTCTTTGGAAAACTTACAGAAAATGCGCTTTGAGGATAACGAACAAGACAGGTATGGGTTGGTTTATGGTGATTTAGTCATTTGTGAGGGAGGCGAACCAGGGCGATGTGCTGTTTGGCGAAATCAGATGCCAAACATGAAAATTCAAAAAGCGCTGCATCGACTACGAGTAAAGCCTGGGTTTAGTGCTGATTTTTTGTACTATCGTATGCTACTAGCAGGGCGTACAGGAGAGCTAAGCAAATATTTCATTGGCTCTACCATCAAGCATTTGACAGGGATAGGCTTGAAACAAGTTGAGTTTAAGTTTCCAAATGAAAGTGAACAAATAAAAATAGCCTCTGTTCTACGTGCAATAGACACCAAAATCGAACTCAACAACCGCATCAACGCCGAGCTGGAAGCGATGGCGAAGTGCTTGTACGATTACTGGTTTGTACAGTTCGACTTTCCCTTCGACTTCGCTCAGGGCAAGCCTGACGCCAACGGCAAACCCTACAAAACCTCGGGCGGCAAAATGGTCTACAACCCAACCCTAAAACGGGAAATACCGGAGGGATGGGAAGTATGTTCCCTTTGGAATATTGCAAAATACTTTAATGGCCTTGCCATGCAAAAGTATCGGCCAACTGGCGAAGAGTATTTGCCAGTAATAAAAATTAGGGAAATGAATGAGGGATTTTCTGAGAGCACAGAAAAAGCTCGTACTGATCTTCCAATAGAAGCAATAGTTAATGATGGTGATGTTCTATTTTCATGGTCAGCAACCCTAGATGTCAAAATTTGGTCTCAAGGTCGTGGCGCTTTAAATCAACATATCTTTAAAGTTACCTCTGACAAATACCCTAAAACTTTCTACTATTTCGAGCTATTGAATTATTTGAAGCATTTCAAAATGATGGCCGAATTAAGAAAAACAACAATGGGTCATATTACGCTAGATCATCTCAAGCAAGCGAAAATATGTTTACCACAGTTGGATCTTCTGAAACAAGCAGACCAATTTATCGATCCGATATTTAATAAGCATTTGATGCTCGAAAAAGAAAACAGAACGCTTAACGCTCTACGCGACTGGCTTCTCCCCATGCTCATGAACGGCCAGGTCACGGTTCAATCAGCAACGGAATGAGCATGAGCCATCAGGCAACGTTTACCGGCGGGCAAAACCTTACCCTGGAAGACATCATGGTGGCCTATTCCAAAGCTAAGATAGATTTTTTTGAAAATGCTTCCTGAATGGGGCCATGCATGCTCGTTCCTCCCAATCCCAAGATTTATCATAACGTTCATATTGACCGGCTTGCCTCAATCATCGCTGTGGGCGCGTTATTATGTGATGCCAAAATTGCGGTGCAAAATGCCGCTGGTACGACGATCGGGATGAACAGTATTAAACAGCGCCGTTTGCAAAAGACACTTACAAGTTACCCAAACTTGCATGTGGGAGATTGTGTACCGTTTTATTTTTGTCCCCGGTCTATCATGTTGTATTTAATTCACCAAGCCAATCATCCTGAACTGGCGTATCGTGGCGGGCAAGGGCCGATTTTGCATCTGCAGGCAGATTTGCACGCGAGCGTCACATGGGCACAGCAGCAACAACGCAAGTGGGTTTTCACACTATCAAACGCGGGCTCTTACTTTTTTGAAGATCGCTGTGAGCTTGCTCAGTTAAATGAGCTAGACTGGCAAGCCATTCAGACTACTCAATGGCAGAGCTGTAAAGAAGGTAAGCAGGCGGAGTTCCTAATGGAAGGCAGTTTCCCTTGGCATTTGGTAGAATTAATTGGCGTCCATTCGTAACAAACGTATCAACATGTGATGAATATTCTAAAAGTGGCGCAATACCGCCCACCGGTGACAATTGAGCCTGCATGGTATTACTGAGGAGGCCGGAAATGATTAAATTTACGCGTGGTGACATTTTGCAAGCTGATGTAGAAGCCATCGTTAATACTGTCAATTGTGTAGGTGTGATGGGGCGTGGTATTGCGTTGCAGTTCAAGAAAGCTTGGCCGGAAAATTTCAAAGCCTATGCAGCGGCTTGCAAGAATAACGAAGTTCAACCAGGCAAGCTGTTTGTGTTTGCTACCCAGCAGCTCGCCAACCCACGTTATATCATTAACTTCCCTACCAAGCGCCACTGGCGTGGTGCTAGCCGCATGGAAGATATTGATTCTGGTCTTGAGGCGCTGGCAGCCACCATAAGGGAAAAGCACATTCAATCGATTGCCATTCCCCCGCTAGGGTGTGGGTTAGGCGGCCTGGATTGGAATCAGGTGAAGCAGAAAATTGAACAGTCCTTGAGCGCGTTGCCTGATGTGTATGT
>NZ_JAGFJM010000009.1 GCF_024102715.1 Nitrosomonas communis | reverse complement strand
GGTACCGTATAAAGCTTAATTCAGCGATTGGCACTTAGTAAGGAGTTATTCGTTTTAATCCTTAGGTTAATCTATCCATTCTTAAGTTTCTAGATTTTGAGCAAACATTTAAGAACGCCTTGACAACTTTACCCATGGGAGGCGGTAAAGGCGGCTCAGATTTTGATCCTAAAGGGAGAAGTCCAGGTGAAATCATGCGTTTCTGCCAGGCTTTTGTGAGCGAATTATTTCGCCACCTTGGCGCTGATACGGATGTTCCGGCAGGCGATATTGGTGTTGGCGGTAGAGAGGTCGGTTACATGGTAGGGATGGTCAAGAAATTGACTAATCGCTCAGATTGTGTGTTTACCGGTAAAGGGATCAGTTTTGGAGGATCATTGATCCGTCCGGAAGCGACAGGTTATGGCACGGTCTATTTTGTTGATGAAATGCTCAGACATGTCGGTCAATCACTGGATGGCTTACGTGTTGCCGTTTCAGGATCGGGTAATGTAGCACAATATGCAGTAGAAAAAGCGATGGCCTTTGGTGCAAAAGTAGTCACTGTTTCAGATTCTAGTGGCACGGTGGTTGATGAAGCTGGGTTTACACCTGAGAAGCTCGCTATACTGTCAGAAGTGAAGAATTATCTTTATGGCCGTGTGAGTGATTATGCCGAGAAAATGGGAGTTAAATTTCTGCCAGGAGAGAAACCATGGCATGTGCCGGTCGATGTTGCGTTGCCGTCTGCAACCCAGAATGAGATTACTGAAGACGATGCAGCAATTTTGATTAAAAATGGTGTGATTTGTGTGGCGGAAGGAGCAAATATGCCTTGTACTGCTGGTGCGGTGAAGCGTTTCGAACATGCCAAGGTTCTGTTTGCGCCGGGTAAAGCAAGTAATGCGGGAGGAGTAGCGACATCTGGTCTGGAAATGAGTCAACAGGCGATGCGGCTGTTTTGGACTCATGAGGAAGTTGATGCGCGTTTACAGGAAATCATGAGAGCTATCCATCAGGCATGTTTGCAATACGGTGAGCAGGAAGATGGTCGTATTAATTATGTCGATGGGGCGAATGTGGCCGGTTTTGTGAAAGTGGCGGATGCGATGCTGGCTCAGGGAGTGATTTGAGGGATTGGGATGCTAAAAAAGGGGTAACTTAGCTGCAATAAAGTTTTGTTGTATCTAGTCGATGGATTATCGCAATCAGGTATTGCGATAATCCACATCTGACCGATAAGAGTCTATGATTTCAAAAGATTCTTGCACTCGCGTATTTTGAATTGAAGAGCTAATAATTCTGGCATGAGAAAATTTTTAATTAGTTTATTCCTGATTTGTTACATGAAATCACTTGTTGCTAGTCAAGGGGAAGATTTTCTGGCGATACGAGAGGCATTCAGGGTAGGAGATGCCTCTCGTGTGGCATTTTATACTAAACGGCTGCAAAATCATGTGCTTGCACCGTATGCAGAATATTATCAATTGCGTTTATATCTGGTGACAGCTGATATCGGCACAATTAGGGCATTTCTTGCGCGTCATGACGGTAGTCTTGTTGCAGATAAAATGCGTGGAGACTGGTTAAGAATCCTTGGAAAAAAACAGCAATGGGCGTTATTTACAGAAGAATATTCAAAACTGGGCAATAAAGATGAGGACCTTGTATGCTATTCCCTGCAGCAGCGTCTGGCTGCAAGAGACAGAGCAGCATCAGATGAGGCACGATCACTTTGGTTTGCCGGGCGTGACATGCCGGATAGTTGCGCGCCAGTATTCAATATACTGATTGCTGCAGGGCAAATCTCGACGGAAGATCTTTGGGTTCGAATCAGATTGGCACTTGAAGCAGGGAATACAGGGGTAGCAAAATATACCAGCCGTTATTTACCGACTAATCAAACACTGAATGAACAGAAACTCAAAGAAGCTGCGAAAGATCCGCAGCGTTATTTAGAGAAACACCCGAATGACTTTAGATCCCGGGGTAATCGCGAAATTGCATTGTTTGCCCTGTCGCAACTGCTACGCAGCGGAATCAATCAAGCCTATGTACGCTGGCACAAAATACGCAGTCAGTTTTCAGAATCTGATCAATCCTATTTTATGATTAGCCTGGCGTATCGAGCTGCCCTCAAGCAAGATCCCAGGGCTTTTGACTGGTTTCTGCAAGCCGCAAACAGCAAACAGGCTTATCCACTGACAGAAGCTAAACTGACTTGGAAAACCCGGATTATGCTGCGGGAGGGTAAATGGGATTTAGTGTTGCAATGTATCGATAGCATGCCTGCTGCGATGCAGCAGACTGATGTGTGGCGCTACTGGAAGGCGCGTGCGTTAAAAACAAAAGGCGAGCTAGCAGAGGCAAATGAGATTCTTGCGCCACTGAGCCACGAGCACAGTTATTATGGGCAGCTGGCTAAAGAAGAACTGGGAGCTATGCTTAGTGCTCCAGCCACTAACTATCAATCCAGCATGCAAGAAATCATTACCATGCAGCAAGTGCCAGGGATTCAGCGTGCGCTTGCGCTGTACCGGCTTAATCTGCGAGTAGAAGCGAATCGTGAATGGGTTTGGACAATTCGTAATTTTAATGATGTGCAATTGCTGGCTGCTGCAGAGGTGGCTTATCGCCATGGTTTATATGATCGTGCGATCAATACCGCGATCCAGACTGTTTCACAGCATAACTTCAATTTGCGCTACCTTGCACCCTACCGTGATCAGATGAGAGAGGCATTGCGCTATCATGAGCTTGATGAGGCCTTTGTGTATGGTCTTATTCGTCAGGAAAGCCGCTTTATCGCTGATATTAAATCAAGCGCTGGTGCCATGGGCCTCATGCAGTTAATGCCAGCTACTGCAAAATGGGTTGCAGGAAAATTGGGTATGCAGAATTTTCATAATCATCTTGTTGCTGATATCAATACTAATCTTCGCCTGGGCACGTATTATTTAAAGCATGTATTGAATATATTTGATAATCAGCCGCTATTGGCGGCGGCTGCCTATAACGCTGGGCCGGGCAGGGCAAAGCAGTGGCGGGATGATATAAGACCATTGGAAGGAGCAATTTACGCGGAGACCATTCCTTTCAACGAAACCCGCGATTATGTCAAGGTCGTGTTGAACAATTCAATGTATTATGCGAGCAATTTTGGTCAGCAACATATCCCTCCGCTAAAACAGCGCTTGGGTATTGTCTCTCCTAAGCAGTAACCGTTTTTTATGAAAATTTATCGAGTAGGCGGTTCGGTACGTGATGAGCTGCTGGGGCTGCCGGTTAGAGATGATGATTATGTCGTTGTGGGTTCCAGTCCGGAAGAAATGGTGCGGCTCGGGTTTCGCCCTGTCGGCAAGGATTTTCCAGTCTTTCTTCATCCACAAACACAAGAGCAATATGCCTTAGCGCGTACCGAACGCAAGATTTCACGTGGTTACAAGGGATTCGAAGTCTATGCTAGCCCTGAAGTGACCTTGCAGGAAGATTTAGCCCGGCGTGACCTGACGATTAACGCAATTGCCCAGGATCAAAATGGAAATATTATCGATCCATTCAATGGAATTGCTGATCTTGAAGCGGGTGTGTTGCGTCATATCAGTCCCGCTTTTGTGGAGGATCCGGTGCGAGTGCTGCGGGTTGCGCGCTTCACAGCACGCTTTGGTTTTCATATTGCCCCCGAGACGCTAGATTTGATGAGAGAAATGGTGCACAACGGAGAAACTGAAGCGCTTGTCCCTGAACGGGTATGGCAGGAGATTGCGCGCGGCCTGATGGAGCATCATCCTTCACGGATGTTCTATGCGTTGCGTGAGTGCAGCGCGTTGTCGCGTATCATTCCTGAGGTTGATGCATTATTCGGTGTTCCCCAACCAGTGCAGTCTCATCCAGAAGTCGATACCGGGGTACATGTCATGATGGCTATTGATTATGCAGCAAGCCGTCAGTATTCGTTGGCTGTTCGCTTTGCCACGCTTACTCACGATCTTGGCAAGGGAACAACGCCTCCAGACGAGTGGCCTCGGCATATTGGTCATGAAAAGCGTAGCGTTGCATTAGTCAAAGATCTATGTGAACGTGTCAGAATCCCTAAGGAGGAACGCGATCTGGCGCTACTTGTTGCACGTTTCCATGGTGATGTGCATCGCGCACAAGAACTGCGTCCGGCAACGATTGCTGATATGCTGCAGGCAACAGATGCGTATCGCAAACCGAATCGTTTTGAAGCGTTTCTCCAAGCTTGTGCTTGTGATTTTCATGGACGCCCAGGCTATGCTGATAAGCCTTATCCGCAATTTGAACGATTAATCAAAGCATTTACTGTTGCCAGAAGCGTCGATGCTGGCGCCATTGCCGCCGAACTCAAACGCAGTGATATGGAATTGACCGATTTGCCTGCTTTGATCAATGCTAAAGTGCGGCAGGCGCGTATTAGCGAAATAATGAGCTGTTTTGTTTAACCTGGGAATCACAGTTTGGGTGAAATACAGAATCTTCTTGGATAATTCCAGGAATACCATGATGCGATTAATCCCAGCTTTCTAGTGCCCACCCTTATTTTGCGCATGAGTCAAAAGCTCTGCTTGCCCATTGGAAAGAATGAAAACGCGATCAGCAGCATTGATCACTGCAGGTTGATGCGATACTGCAATAATAGTGTAATCCTGTGCTAATTTTTGTAGTGTTTCACAAATTGTTTTCTCGCTTTCTGGATCAAGCGCACTGGTCGGTTCATCGAGCAGCAATAGGAGAGGTTGATGAGCCAGCGCTCGAGCAATCGCGATGCGTTGACGCTGTCCGCCAGAAAGCATTCCTCCCCGCTCACCCACAATCGTTTGTAATCCTTCCGGAAAAGCGCTGACAAAATCCCAAGCGCCGGCCTGCTGGAGAGCCCGTTCCGCATCAGCAGAACCGAGTGTTGGCGCACCCACGAGCACATTGTTGAGTATCGTGTCGTGAAGCAGGACTGTGTCCTGAGATACGTATCCGATTAAATGTCGCCACTGACGTAGATCAATATTATGCAATGCAGCACCATCAATGAGAATTTCACCGGATTTGGGTTCGGCAAGTCCACATAGCAGATCAAGCAGAGTGCTTTTGCCCACACCAGAAGAACCGATTACTGCGGTAAAGGATTTAACAGGGATCTCAATATTGAGATCCTTGAAAACCGATTTGCGATCATAATCAAAAGCAACATGACGAAGACTGATACCCTGCAGCAGGGTTGGTTGTAAAGTACCAGTTGCTCTTTCAGCTGCAGCACGGGCTTCTTCCGCCGCTGTTTGCAGCGCCCAATAAGCGCTTTCTTGAGCCGTCAGTTGTTGATAACGGCGCTGAGTCTTATTGAGCAGACCAAGGATCCGGGTTAACAAGAAAGCCATCACCATGACCTCTGGCAGGGAAAGATGCCAAACGACCAGCGCAAGATATAGACCACTTGCTGTCAATGCAGCCAGTATTGGCTCCTGTAATGCAAGCAAGGCGGCTCTACTGATGACTTCTTTGCGAGTGGCTTTTTCTAGCTGCCAGGATTGATCATGCAAAATAGCATCAGCTACGTTATCCCGTGCCATTGCTTTTAAGGATTTTACCGAGCTTAACACATCGGACAAATAACTTAACAGGTGGCGCAGCAAATGTGTCTGTTTTGCGCCAGCCCGACGAGTCGCGCGTACCAGGCGGTGCAGCACGATAAACAAGATGACGCCAATCAGGAGAGAGCCGATGGTCGCCTGCCAGGAAATGAACATTGCTACAATGACATGCACGATAACCTGGACAGATAAGGCAAGCACATTGACACTGTGTTCAAAACCGTTTGCTGCACGATAGGCTTCTGTCGCAACTGAATTGGCCAGTGCGCCAACAGGCTGACGCAGATAGTATTGCCAGCGGCTGGCAAGCAATGCTTCAATCAGGTTTAAGCGTAAAGCAGTGGCAACATGCGCAACGGTATAGCCTACCTGCCGGTTGGTAAGCAGAAGAATCGCCCCTTTGACAAGCATGCCGCCAACAATGATCAGCAAGATAATGTCAATACTGGGTTCAATTCCGATGCGATGTAGTGTTTGAACCATGAATCGCCCAACACTGGATTCATCTGTCTCGCCTACAGCGACAGAAAGAAGGGGAAGTAGGGCTGTCAGGCTAAGCGCCTCGGCTACTCCCGCTAACAATAGTGCAATCAGGACGAACCCGCTGCGCCGCGGGAAAACCATGATATAGGTAAGTAATGTGTGCATAGGTTGATTTCTTTTTTACCTATTTGTGAATTGACTGAAGGTTGCCAAAGCTAATAAATGGAAATAATCTTGAATATGTGTGTTGCTTTATTGGTAATGAAATGCTGATAAAAAACCAAGACGCTTCATCTCGCGCTTCATATTTATTTGAGCCCCAACCCAGCCGCGAGCAGCCATGAGAATTTTCTTGCTTGTGCATGCAATTTTTTACATTTTACGTCATTATTTTATATTAGTAATTTGTTTCTCTGCGTTTTTAATGAAGACTTCCGCTCAATAGCACATTGAGATGTTAGTTTGAGGGTAATTCGATGATTCCTTCAAAAACAGTGCTTGCAGGACCGGTCATCAAGACGGGTTGATTTTTTCCTTCCCACTGCACCCATAAATCACCGCCATGGGTACTGACTTTGACTTTAGAGGCAAGCAAACCGCGCTCAATACCCGTGACCACAGCAGCGCAAGCGCCAGTTCCACAGGCTAAAGTTTCTCCGGCGCCACGTTCAAAGACGCGTAAGCGGATATGATGCCGGTCGATGATCTGCATATAGCCAACGTTAACATGCTGCGGGAAGCGTGCATGAGATTCGATCTGAGCACCTTCGGTGGCTACCGGTGCATCATCTACATTGACTACGATCTGAACAGCATGTGGATTACCCATGGAAACAGCGCTAATCTCTATGTGCTTGCCGTTAACCTCGAGTGGATATGTCAAAGCGCGTGCTTCAGCCAGAAAGGGAATATCTGCCGGCTCAAATCTCGGAATACCCATATTGACGGTTACTTCGCCGCTTGTTTCCAATCTAGGGAAGATTAAGCCGCTTGCTGTTTCAACACAAATTTCTTTCTTTCCGGTTAAGCCATGATCATGGACAAATCGTACAAAACAGCGTGCACCATTTCCGCACTGTTCTACTTCACCTCCATCAGCATTAAAAATCCGGTAACAGAAATCTGCGTTACCGGCTGCTTTTTCGACAATCAATACCTGATCGCAGCCAATCCCAAAGTGACGATCAGCCAGCCAGCGAATGTTTTCGGGGGTAAGCGAGACTGGTTGGTTGATACCGTCAATGACCACGAAATCATTGCCTAGCCCATGCATTTTAGTAAATTTTAGTTTCATAATGCGTTTATCCATTAATCGTGATTTTAATCCTGCCTCGGTATTGAATTGATCATAAATCTCATCAGTGTCTGATCAGCAGGGGGTCGATGAAAATATTGCCGATTGTATCAAGCAAACATAGACAGGCTGCTGCGATTAAACCCCATTCTCCAGAGAACTAGACTAACACTTCTGGCGCAATGGGGTGATTCAGGAAAGCTGTTGGACTTGCTGTCAGGCCATATGCACCAGACTGGAATACGACAACCAAGTCACCAATTTCTGCCTTGGGTAATTCGATCTGATCAGCCAGCAAATCGAGCGGTGTGCATAAGGGGCCCACTACCGATGCAATTTCAGTTTCAGGAATTTCTGCTTTATTGCCGATAGTTACAGGATAATTCTTGCGGATGACCTGACCAAAATTGCCTGTAGCTGCCAGATGATGATGCAGGCCACCATCTGTGATGAGAAATACCTGTCCTCTCGACAATTTCTTATCTAATACACGACAGACATAAATACCGGCTTCCGCTACAATGTAGCGCCCCAGCTCAATCACAAGCCGGGTTCCAGCAAGTTCTGCTCTTGCTTTAAGTAATAAACGCCGTAAATTCCCTCCCACTGCAGCAAGATTAAGTGGTGTTTCGCCAGGAAAATAAGGCACCCCAAAACCGCCCCCTATATTCAACGTACGAATTGGAACAGGGGAGTTCTGTGCCAGGTGCAAACCTAGCTGTAAAGTCTTTTCATGCGCTTCCTGGATAGCTTCTGCCTTAAGATTCTGTGATCCACAGAAAATATGGAACCCTTCCAAATCTAATCCCAATTGACCTATACGGGTAAGCATGGCGGGAACGCGTTCTTCATCGACACCAAACTGCTTTGCTCCTCCTGCCATTTTCATTCCAGAAGATTTAAGTTCAAAATTTGGATTGACTCGTACAGTAACTTTAGGACAAATACCCATTTGTTCAGCTAACAGCATGATGCGTTCCAGTTCTTGCTCGGATTCCATGCTGATAACAATACCTGCAGCAATGGCGCAAGCAAGCTCGCGCTCATTCTTGCCTGGACCTGCAAAACTAATCCTGTCAGCAGGCATTCCAGTGTCTAGCGCAATCTTCATCTCTCCGGCAGAGGCGACGTCAATGCCATCTACCAGCCCAACCAGATGCTGAACGACAGCGGGCATGGGGTTAGCTTTCATTGCGTAGTGAAGTTGAATCTCCTCGGGCAGATATTGACGTAATAGGTTGATGCGTTCAGTAATAAGTTTTCTATCATAAGCATAAAAGGGCGTCTGACCTACTCGCTGTGCTAGCCGTACTACAGAAATCCCTCCTATGTAGAGGCAATTATCGTGAATCGGAAATTGCATTATGGGAGCATGTTTTGGATGCATAATCGTCATGTTTCTGCTGGCATAAAAGTATATTGAAGCTCCTGTGCCAAACTTTTACGATCGATTTTGCCATTGAGATTACGCGGCAAGTAACCTTGCCGTAACACTATCTGGCTAGGCACCATAAAAGCAGGCAGGTGAAGTCTGCAAGCAGACAGTAATGTCGTTGAGTCCAGATTTACTCCGCCAAGAGGTACCGCTACCACGACAATTGCCTGACCTAAGGAAGGATGCGGCACACCGAGTGCGGCTGCTTCTGCAACGTACTTGGTCGAATAGATGATTTCTTCGATTTCGGTAGGACTGACGCGATAGCCTGATGTTTTGATCATATCGTCGTGGCGACCAATAAAATATAAATAGCCTTCCTCATCCATACGCACGATATCACCCGACCATACTGCTATTTCAGGAAGGGTCAGGCCAGGTTGGCGCGGTGATAATGGTCTGAAGCATTTGGCCGTTTTTTCAGCATCATTCCAATAACCCATGGACACCAATGGTCCGCGATGGACCAATTCACCAGGCTCACCCGATGCGCAATGCGAACCATCCTCGCGTAACACGAAGACTTCAACATTGGGAATTGCCTTGCCAATGGAATCGGGGCGTCTGTCTAGCTCCTCCGGCGGCAAAAAGGTCGAACGAAATGCTTCTGTTAAGCCGTACATTAGAAATATGCGAGCTTGTGGAAACGTGCGACGAAGCTGCTCCAGCGTTGCCCGCGGCATTGCTCCCCCTGAACTAGTCATATAGCGCAGTGAAACAACTTTTTCCCACTTTAATTGAGCAAGTTGAATCCACAGCGAGGGGACAGCAGCAAGACCGCTGATGCTTTCTTGTATTACCTCGTCGATGATGTCGCGTGGTAATAAATAATTCATCAACACATTGGTCGCACCAACATAAAAAGCTGTCGTCAGCTGGCTCAATCCATAATCAAAGCTGAATGGAAGAATGGATAAAATCCGGTCATCCTGATTATTTTTTAGGTACTGGGCAACACTTTTTGCGCCAGTGACCAGATTACGATGAGAAAGTACCACCCCCTTGGGTCTGCCTGTGCTACCCGAAGTGTACAAAATTGCTGCCATGTCGCTATCAATACACCGGAATGCACAGACTGATTTTCTTCCGCTCAGTGTTTCTGACCAGCGCAGCACATGTACACCAGTCAATACAGGTAAATTCTCCGCCGCACCGGCTATGACTACAACACGCAGGTCGTGACACTGTGGTAACACTGATATGATTAAATTAAACCGCTCAGCCGAAGTGACCAATATCCTGACGTTACAATCTTTCAGAATGTAAGCGATTTGTTCTGCTTTAAGTAGTGGATTAATCGGTACAAAAACGCCGCCTGCTGCAGATGTGGCAAACATGGCAATAACCGTTTCGAATCGTTTTTCCAGATAAACCGCAACACGCTCCCCTTTTCCTAATCCCAGAGCCAGCAGTCCGCCTGCTGCAAGCTCCACTTCTCGCGCCAAGGCGGCATAATCCAATCTCTGCTGTTGGTACACGAGCGCTTCAGTATCAATGCCTCGATTTGCAGTGCTAAAAATCAATTCATGAAAAAGATGGGGCATTGTGAATGCGCTAGCGGTTAAAAGCCGGCGGTTTGCATGCGTGTAGTCTTAGTATCCTTCACCTAAAGGCGAGGCATTTACCGATCCACCAGTGAGCTTTAAAAATTCAAGAATAATGAGTAACTTGTCAATCATCTTAAAATAACCGATGTCAGGGCGGCGCTTATTTGAGGCCGTGCCGGTTCATCAGATCATATAAAGTCGGTCGGCTAACGCCGAGCAATTCCGCTGCTTTTGCAATATTACCATCTACCTTTGCTAGCGCCCTAACTAGGGCCTTGCATTCTTCTCGTTCACGTACTTCCCGTAAATTCATTGGTTCTGTCGGGATTTCCGACTCTTGAAGCCCCAAATCATCTGC
Organism: Nitrosomonas communis; assembly: GCF_024102715.1. Lineage (GTDB taxonomy): Bacteria > Pseudomonadota > Gammaproteobacteria > Burkholderiales > Nitrosomonadaceae > Nitrosomonas > Nitrosomonas communis_B. The sequence goes on along the minus strand of NZ_JAGFJM010000009.1, from coordinate 64,684 downwards.
GCTAATCTGCGGCCCTTCCGTCATGATCACAGCGCGTTTTATGCAATTTTCCATTTCCCGGACATTACCCGGCCATTGGTGAGCTTCAATTGCGGCCAGCGCTTCCTGGCTGAAACTCAGCGGCTGACGTCCTTCTTTTGCAGAAAACTTATTTTTGAAATGATGTGCCAGTAGTACTGCATCGCCTACTCGGTTGCGCAGAGGGGGAATCTTAATGGAAATTTCACCTAAACGATAAAACAAGTCCTCACGAAAACAGCCTTCTTCAATTAGTTTTTTGAGATTCCGATGGGTTGCACAAACAACGCGCACATCGACAGAAATTTCTTCCCGCCCTCCAATTCGCTCAATCACTCTTTCCTGCAGAAAACGAAGTAGTTTTGCCTGCAACGATATCGGTAAATCACCTACTTCGTCCAGAAAGAAAGTACCACCTTGGGCTAACTCAATTTTACCTAGCGTTTGCTTAACTGCACCAGTAAAAGCTCCTTTCTCGTAACCAAACAACTCACTTTCGAGTAATGTCTCAGGGATAGCAGCACAATTAATCGCGATGAAGCGTGCTTCTTTCCGGCTGCTCAACTGGTGGAGCGCTCTGGCCAAAACTTCTTTGCCTGTGCCGCTTTCGCCTAGCAACATAACTGTTGCATCTGAAGTCGCAACTCTTTCAATGTTGCGGCACATTTTAATCATGTCCGGATCGCGTGTGATAATTCCTGAAATGGGAGAATCCAAATGAGATAGTAAAAGGCTACGATTTTCACGTTGCAGACTATACAAATAAAAGGCTCTATCAACGATTAGACTTAACATTTTGGGATCATAAGGCTTTTGATAAAAATCATATGCACCTAATTCAATTGCCTTCAAGGCATTTGCATGATTCTGATTACCTGTCAGAACAATTACTTTGGTATCAGGCGCAAGCGCGAGGATCTGCTGTAAGGTAGCCAACCCTTCCGACGCACCATCAGGATCTGGCGGCAAACCAAGATCCATTGTTACAACCGCAGGCTCATGTCGGCGCACTTGTGCCAGCGCACTTTCGCGATCCGCTGCTACGAAAACTTCGTAATCATCAAAACTCCAGCGTAATTGTTTTTGTAAACCGGGATCATCTTCGATCACGAGTAATTTTTTTTGGCTACTATTTACCTTCATCTTTTTACATTACGTTTCGACATATTAACTAAATTTGCTGGGGTATCTTGCAGATACTAAAATGTATAAAAAATCAGAAGCCTATATTGACATTTTGCTGGGTAAATTAAAAATATTTTTCCGAAAGCCAGTATGCATGATAGCAAACCAAGTTTTATGCGTAATCTATCAGAATGAACGCGAAACAGGATATAACAAAGTACATTTAATCTTGAGAGGCAACTTTATTTTCCTGATAGTGTTGAAAAAGCGGCAGAATAATCGAGAAAGTTGTTCCTACTGATTCCTGGCTATTAACATCTAGTTGTCCTCCGAGCTCGTTAATATATTCCTTGCTCTCGAAAACACCGATACCCATACCAGCTGTTTTAGTAGATTCAAAAGGCTCAAAAAGCTTTTTCTGAATAAATTGCTCACTCATGCCATGACCTGTGTCTTTGATTATTATTACAGCAGAATTATCCTTTCTTGCGAGTCGGACCCAAACCTGACCATTTTTAGGGGTGGCCTCAATCGCATTCTGAACCAGATGGCTGATTACTCGCTCAAGCCGAGGATAATTAGCTTCTACCATCAGACCGGAATCAATAATTTCAAGCGCAGGTCTTGGCATATTGAAGGAATTTCTCTCGATGATTTGCTGTAATAATTGATCAAGGTTAAGTACCTCCTGCTTTTCCGATTGACTGCCATTACTTAACTTTTCGAGTAATCGTTTCATTTTATTTACCGAAAAATTTACCGTTTCAATCATATCTTTCTGAAATTCCGGATTATCTTTATGCTTCTCAGCATTCGAAAGCAATAAAGATAATTGAAAAATCAGATTCTTGATGTCATGCACGATGAAAGTTGACATGCGATTGAAAGATTCGAATTGGCGTGCAATTGAGAGCGCATTGGTAGCTTCGTATTGTGCCAAATAACTTGCTACCTGCGTGCCTGCTACCCGCAATAAATCCCTAACCTCCCAATTTAAGTTGATAGTACTCCTGGGCTCGATCAATACGACAAATCCGAGCAATTCTCTATGCAAGATTAATGGCACGATCAATCTGGATTTTGGAATATCAGATAACCAATCCGGCAATATCAAAGCAGAGTATTTTTTGGGATCCAAGCAATATTCCCGTAAATCGATAACCCATGCTTTTTCTTTCAAGAATAGACAAAGCTTGTCGTCATCTTTGACAATTTTATTTTCTAGAAAAATATTCCAACATGCGATTAATTGATATCTTCCATTTTCCTGTTTAAACCATAGTCCACCAGCAGGACTTTCCACTAATTGAGCAAGCGCTTTGATTGCGCGTGCTCTTAATTCAAGTTCACCCTCCGAAAGAGTGCGGGTAAAGCGCAACCATTCTTCCCGGTAATCATAGTTATAATTATAAAAATGTTTACTAATGAATACTTTAAGCCATGAGCGAGTAGTGCCGGAAAATAGTAAAATTATCAGTAGTACAATTGCGCCAAATAAGAAAGTCAGCTGTAGAACTGTTCCCCACGCCCCTCCAGAAAGCCTTAAGTAGTAGCCGACAGTTGCCATAACAAGCAAGTAGATGGCTGCACCCAATAAGGTAGACGAATAGAATAGAACATGCCGTGATAATGAAATGCCTTCAGACCACTTTGGCTTGCGTGCAGCTGAGAACGCTATCAAAGGAACAACCAAAGTATTTACCCACCCTCTAGCAATCCATATGTCATTGTTTATTTTTCTGAACAAGAGCGCATCACTAAATAAGTAAAAATCATATACAAAAATACCTCCTATTCCTAAGCAGATGAACTTTATTCCCCAGCGTTGTTCAGGTAGCGTATTCCTGTAATACTGTTCAACGAGAATCATGCCAATTACAGCCATTAGCACACCGGTAAAGAAATTGCTGTAAGAGTCAGGCAGCCCATGTGTGGTGAATTCTGCGCCATTGCTACTATTCACAAAAAGAGCAAGTGCGAAAAAAATAAGATAAAGCGCCGCAATTGTTGCAATGACTGACCTTATGCTCAGAGAGGCAGAATCTTCTTTCCTCTGCTGAAAAGGACTCAGTACCGCAATCAAGAATATGGACCAGCCTGCATTGCGGAAAATTTCCAGGACTCGTATCAACAAAGGAGACGGGTAGCCCCAGTGTGATTGACCTACGATAGCTGCAGTCCAGAAAACAGAAACCAGGCAGGCAACTGCCAGCAGCAATCCACATAGGCGGTTGCGCCAGTTCGTCAGCAAAAGAACAAATAAGAAAAAATAGGCCACGGCTGCGGTGGCATAACTAGCTGCCGTAATGGTTGTCAACATAATAGAAGTAATACTCGATTTTTATCCACCACTTTTATCTAAAAGAACAATACTTACATGTTTATTATGATGAGACCAAGAAATAAGCTGTATTTCTTACATATTGCGGTTTCTCGGTTGTATATCCTGTCGAGAATGCATACGGCTATCAGACTTGTGCTCCATGATCATTTCATCCGTTTTATTGAGAATAGGCCTTTGCTAGTGCAAATCTGTCATCAACTGAGCTTGGAATTCCTCTGTTCTCAATGCTGGTCAATTTCATTTTTACTACATCTACAACGTCAATATTGATGTGAGTCGTGAGAATTTCTCAGGGGGATTATTTAAAAACACAAATTATTGCAAGCATTATTTGCAAACAGTCTAAATGTTTTAAAGTCACATAGGATTATTCATTCTGATTTTGTGCCACTCAATTTTCTTGTTGTGTTTTCTTTTTATATATTTTTTCATCATTTCATGATAGTTTCGGCGAATATAATAATTCGTCGTGTTTTGGCGACAATTATTATAAATAACATCAAAGAATAAGGTTTTAACAAAAACTGATTAAATGCGTTTGAAAAAACGATAGTATTTATACTTTTAACTTTCTTATTTTTAAAGAATATAGCGGGCTGGAGTTTTTTATATGAGATAGTTCTAGATTCTCTAACGAATGTTGATTCCTTTGAAATAAAGGAAGACTTCAAACCATTTCATTGATTTGAGTTGAATGCTGAGCGGTAAAATGAGCTCAATTAATTATTTGCCGGGAATTTAACCAGCTTGGTTGCCAAGGATCGTCATGAATGATATCACTGCAGCATTTCATGAATACTTCGAAGTCGTTTTTGCTGACACGCCATCATTACTAGAAAATGTATTTAATCTAAGATACCGGATTTTATGTATTGAAAATAAATATCCAAATGTCGATGCGACAAGTTATCCTGACGAGTTGGAGCGTGATGAATATGATGACCGTTCTTTGCATTTACTATTAAGGCACAGACCATCCAATACATTTGTGGGGACTACCCGTTTGATTTGTTCTAATTCCTCAGATATTGAGCAAAAATTTCCGGTCGAATTACATACTCAATTTTACCCGGCATATGCAGATTTGAATGTGCCACGCAAGCAAGCAGTTGAAATTTCTAGATTTGGTATTCTTAGTGATTTTTTCAGGCGAAAGAATGATCTCGATTTTACGGTTAACAAGATTCCAAGGCAGTCAGATGTAGGTAGGCGCAGGCGCTTCCCACATCCCATGTTGGGGTTGGCGATCGGTATTATTCAATTGTGTGCCAAATATGATATTTACCACTTGTTTTCAGCAATGGATCCTGCTCTGAATAGGTTATTTAGTTTTTATGGCATGCAATTTAATCCTATTGGACCAATAGTGGATTACTATGGTGAGCGCCGTCCTTATTATGTTTGCTTGCTTGACGTGCTGGAGAGATTGCACGCAAATCATCATGATATCTGGGAACTTGCGACTGATAACGGCAGAATTTGGCCGGCAAATATCGAGGCTTTTAAATCGATATGTAGTTGTCGGAAGGAAGCGTCCTATACTGATATTTGCATGGTAACCTACTAGCACATTTTCAGTATGGCTGCGCGTATCACTGAGCATTGTTGGGGTTGTATTTTTCTGCTCTTTTTGTTAATTTGTGCGCCACTCGCTGTAAGTGCAACCCAAACCAGCGATCCTGTTGAGGTAATCGTCCACTCAGGTGTTGGTATCCGGCATCTTTCCAGAAATTCTTTACGTGCTATTTTTGGCATGCGTCTAAGAGCATGGCAGGATGGTTCTCCTATCAGAGTATTCGTGTTGCCAGACGATGCACCGTTGCATAATCTTTTTGCCAAAGAGAAACTCAACATTTTTCCCTATCAATTACGTTCGGCATGGGATCGGCTTATCTTTTCAGGCACAGGTCAGGCACCCTTTCTAGTTAATTCTGAAGAAGAAATGCGCGTGCGGGTCGCTACCACCCCGGGCGCTATCGGTTATTTGAAGAGAGTGAATATAGATGACAGCATCCAGATCCTTCATGTTGAATAAATCTGTCATATTGATTGGTTCTTTGATCCGGTTAGTGTTGCTATTGACTATACTGCATCCATCGTGCATTAAGGCGGCAGATGCGCAAGAGCTGAAAAGCTTGCAAGTGCATGGTTTTTTGAGTCAAGGGTACATCAAGACAACGTCAACAAGAAATGACGTGTTTGGCGATAGCACCCGGGGGCGGGGTAGTTTCGATTTTAGAGAGATCGGGGTGAATGCATCGTATCGTCCTCTGACGAATCTTCAATTCTCAGGGCAATTGCTGTCGCGCCAGACAGGCGAAGATAGTAAAGGTGGCATACGTATCGATTATGGCTTTGTCGATTACACTGCGATTACTACCGAGGCTAAAGAATTCGGAATACGTTTAGGGCGAACCAAAAATCCTTTTGGTTTTTATAATGAAACTCGCGATGTGCCCTTTACCCGGCCGAGTATTTTGCTGCCACAATCGATTTACTTCGATCGGGCGCGTAATTTGGGGCTGGCCTCAGATGGGGTGCAATTGTATGGGGAGTCTCGTGCCGACTGGGGCGACATTACTGTTCAGTTTGTAACGGGTTTTCCGCAAGTTGACGATAAAAGCACCGAAGCAGCTATTTTGCGAAAGAATCAACCAGGTGATCTAACGACGAGACTATCATATTTAGGTCGTATGATTTATGAGCGAGACGGCGGGCGGTTGCGTTTAGGAGTAAGTGGAGCACAGGTCAATGCAGGGTATGATCCAGCAGCGAGGGATTTTTTGAGCGCAGGTTCAATTGAATTCGTTCCGTTAATTTTTTCTGCGCAATATAATGCCGAGCACTGGAGTATTACCTCAGAATATGCACTGCGCTATATCGAGTTGAAGAATTTTCATCCTCTCGTTGATCAGAGCTTTACCGGAGAAAGTTTTTATTTCCAGGGTATTTACCGCTTTAATCCAGCCTGGGAAGCCGTCTTGCGGTATGATGTACTGTTTACAGATAGAAAGGATCGAGATGGCAGTGAATGGCGTGCTAAAACCGGGCTCCCTGCTGATAGTCGATTTGCTAAGGATTTGACTGTGGGAGTGCGCTGGAATATCACCCCTGCAATTATGTTACGCGGTGAGTATCATCGCGTAAATGGCACAGCCTGGCTCTCTACATTGGATAATCCTGATCCTGCTTTTACCGATCAACATTGGAATCTTTTTGCTGCCCAGATTTCCTACCGTTTTTAAGCGGAAATCCGCATGAAACCAAGTGTTCCGGAGAAATCGACGCAACTTGTCAAAGTTGCTGATCGTGCATCATCCAAGTTTGTCAGCCTGAATTGGAAAATTTCGCTACTCAGTAGCGTGATTTTGCTGATTGTCGTGACGATATTCAGTGTCATTAATTATAAGAGCCTGATTGATAATATCGATCAGCAAAGCAATCTGCAATATAAGCGCTATGTCAGAGAGGTCGAGAGTCTTGTTGAGCAAATATCAAACAGCTCGCATCAACTGATCCGGATGATTCCGTTCCTGAAAGGAATGGATACAGCCTTGTCTGCACAAAATGATAAGCAAATTGCAAGCGCATTTGAGCATCACTGGCCATTATTGCAGCTTCAAAATGGAATTGAAGCCGTAAGGTTTTACGACCAATCTAATCAGCTTCTGAAAGGCTGGGACAGTTTCGAGGCGGATGCCTATCGAGAGTCGCTTATATTGAAGCATGTCCGCGAAGTCAATTTGCATGAGCAGCCCGCTAATCCATTGATATGCGTGGAAAGCTGCATACAGTTTACGATAGAGCCGCTTCTGGTGGAGGGCGTGCGTACAGGAACAATTGTTATCGGCGCTTCTCTGACGGATGTTTTTTTAGGTTTTAAGCGAGCATTTGGCTCTGACATTGGATTATTTCTAAAAGAAAAAAAACAGACACTCAAGCATAATGATGTATGGTTTCCTGATTGGGGGATACATCTGGCTGCATTGACCAACAAAGAAAATAATCTTCACATTCTTTATCAAACGGAGCAAGAGTATCCAAATCTTGTGAGCCTCAAGCAAGGCATTCAAACCAACTGGGATAATCGCTATCAGCGCATAAAATTGCTCCCATTACAAGGGATTGGGGTGGCTAATCAGGCACACTTGGTTGTCATTACTGATATCACAGCGACCATCGAGGCGATTCGTGATTCTATCTGGCGTATTATCATCATCGGCCTGATTGGATTAGTATTTTCAGAAATACTGTTATTTGCCATCCTCTCTAAGCCACTCTCACAACTTAAGCATATTGTATTTAACTTGCCGCTATTGGCAGGGAGTAGCTTTGGAATTTTCCGCGCAACCCTTTCTTCCATTAACAGGAAACAATGGCTAAAGGATGAGATTGATCTTCTTTATGAAGCAACCGTAACGTTGTCTCATAAGCTTGAGATGCTGGAGGATAAAGTTGTTTATCGTACCAAGCTACTGGTACAGCAACGGGATGAATTAAGCAAAGAGAAAGATTTTATTGCGCACTTGCTTGATACAGCGCAAGTCATCGTGCTGACCCAGGATGTTAAAGGTAACATAATAATGTTGAACGCTTATGGCGAAATGCTGATGCGTTATTCCGAAGAAGAGATTCGCGGTAAGCCTTTTTTTGAAATCCTGTCACCTGACAGTGAGCAGTACAATCTTGGTCAATATTTAGAGGAGATGCGTCATGGCCGACGTGAGCAACTGAGGCATGAGACCATTACTTTATGTAATGATGGCTCAAAAAAACATATTGTTTGGTTGCATTCCCGTTTGTCGTGGCAATCAGAGGGGGAGCCATCAGTACTTTCGGTAGGCTTAGATATCACAGAATACAAGCGAGTGGAAGGTCATTTAGCATGGTTGGCTGACCATGATCCATTGACAAATCTATACAATCGTCGCCGTTTCAGTGAAGAACTCGAGCAGATGATCAGCTGGGCGGAGCGATATCAGCATCCCGGCGCATTGTTATTTTTTGATCTCGATCGATTTAAGTATATTAATGATACCAGTGGACACCAAGCTGGCGATGCTTTACTTAAGATAGTTGCGGACATGCTGTCTCATACCATTCGTGCTGCGGATGTGACGGGGCGTTTGGGCGGAGATGAGTTTGCGGTTATTTTGCCAGAAATTACAGCGAGTGGAGCCATTGAAGTTGCAAAGAAAATTCTGTTCAGATTAAGTGAAACACAGCTAACCGTAAATGGAAGAACATACAAAATTGCAGCCAGTATCGGTATTGCCCTTTTTCCCGAGCATGGTAACAATGTACACGATTTATTGGCCGCAGCTGACCTTGCTATGTATCAGGCCAAGGAAATCGGACGGGGAACCTGGCATCTATTCTCCGATGATGATCAAACGAGAGAACGAATGCACACGCTTGTACATTGGAAAGAAAAAATCGAATATGCCAATTTATATGATAAGTATCTGCTTTATTTCCAACCAATTATGGCGCTACGTGATAGAACGATCGCTCATTATGAAGTGTTGCTGCGTATGCGCGATCAGGACGGTACCATTCATTCGCCTGCGGTTTTTATTGCTGCTGCGGAACATACCGGGCTGATTCATGAGATTGATCATATGGTATTGCGTAAAGCAATTGCACAAGCAGCCAAGATCAATAAATCGGGTAGCCGGATTCGCTTATCCATCAACTTATCCGCACACGCGTTCAACGATCCGGAATTGTTGCCAGTGATTAGGCAGGAGCTGATGCTTAGTGGTGTTGATCCTACGCTTTTAATGTTTGAAATAACAGAAACTGCCGCTCTGGATAATTTACCCGGAACACGAAACCTGCTTCGAGAAATTAAGGAATTAGGTTGCGGTTTTGTGCTGGATGATTTTGGGGTTGGTTTTTCATCTTTCTACTATTTGAGAGAATTACCTGTTGACGCGGTGAAAATAGATGGTTCATTTGTACGCAATCTGGCAAGCAATCCTGCTGATCAAATACTGGTTAAAGCCTTATGCAGCGTAGCAAAAGGTTTTGGTAAGAAAATTACCGCTGAATTTGTTGAGAATGAGGAGGTGCTTATACTACTGGAGAAAATGGAAGTGGATTTTGCCCAAGGTTACTATATTGGCAAACCATCTGCTGGTGACGAGATCTTTCACTCATCTGAGACTTGATTACAATTGCTAAAATTAAACATTCTACTGCGCTGATGGAAAAAATAGATCAAGTTATTTTTTTCGCTCTAAAGCCGCGGCAAAGAAGCCATCAGTCTGATGAAGTGCCGGCGATAATTGTAAGTATTCTCCGGTATCAAGTGGTATTTTTTGTTGTGCCAGCAGATTTGCGCAATTTAACCGTGTGAAAAGAGTGTTGCCAGAGAGGAAGCATTCGATGATCTCCTGATTTTCTTCGGGTAGTAGGCTACAGGTAGCGTAAACGAGCCTGCCACCTGGTTTAACAAGATTGGCTGCAGAAGAAAGGATGTCTGCTTGTTTGTGTTTTAATTCTTCGATACTTTGCGGTGTTTGCCGCCATTTCAGATCCGGGTTACGGCGTAATGTGCCTAATCCACTACAGGGGACGTCAACCAGTACCCGATCTATTTTTCCGTACAGACGCTTTATCCTGGCATCATTTTCATTGTTGATGCGATGAGGATGTAAATTGGACAAGCCAGAGCGCTTGAGACGCGGTTTCAGATTATTGAGTCGCTTTTCAGAGATATCGAAAGCATAAATACGTCCTTGGGAATGCATGAGCGCTCCCAGCATCAATGCTTTGCCACCAGCACCTGCACAAAAATCAACCACCATTTCGCTGCGCCGTGGTGCGAGCAGATAGCCCAGAATCTGACTGCCTTCATCCTGTACTTCTATTTTTCCGGAAAGAAAGAGCGGATCTTTATTAATGGCGGGTTTGCCAGTTAGGCGAATGCCGATAGGTGAGTAGGGTGTAGCATGGGCATCGATACTTTTCTGATTTAATAGTGTAAGTATCTCGTCACGTTTTGCAAGGAGGGTATTGACGCGTAGGTCTAAAGGGGCTGGCTGCTGTAACGCCTGGCCCAGTCTGAGAATCTCAGCATCGGATAAGAATTTTTGCAACTTTTCCATGAACCATTGAGGAAATTCTGCCTGAATGGCAAGCGGCTGTGATGCCAATGTGACTGCCTTGATGTGCGCGAGCCATTTAGCCTCGCTTTCATTGATGAAGGTGGTCAGTTCGCGCAGATTCATACCTTCAAATTTGACTAGGTAAGCCAGAAGCAAGGCGCGAGGCGTGGTTTTTTCGGTCAAGCATTCCAGAAAAAATCTGTGGCGTAAAATACCGAAGACAATCTCTGCAATGACAGCTCGATCATTCTGACCTGCTGCCGGATGATCCCGGAAAAACTGACGCAGCAGGACATCGGCGGGGGATTTCAGCGGTAAGATGGTGCGTATGGCGATTGTGGCCATATCGAATTGAGTAAGCGTTGGGCGCATGATTAAAGGAACGGGTAGTAATTTGAACGTGCCTCAAACTGATTCATGAGAGGTTTAGTTTTTCTCAGCAGCAGACATAACGGACTAATTAACGGCTCGTAAGAATTTGTTACAGGATCATCAGTATATTTCAAACAAATTTTCATTGATCTAAACGAGGCGAATATAAAACATGGTTTTCTATGGCAGCTGCCCGAATGTTTACGCAGCCATCAGAGAGCATAACGCGATCTTCCAGAAACCAGCGGACAGCTTGCGGGTAAATTAGGTGTTCCTGCTGGAGAACGCGCGCAGCCAAAGTTTCAGTGGTATCTTCAGGCAACACAGGAACCGCAGCTTGAATAATAATGGGGCCATGATCTAGCTGCGAGGTAACAAAGTGTACCGTACAGCCATGGATCTTTACGCCTTCCTGTAATGCGCGTGCGTGTGTGTTCAAACCGGAAAAGGCGGGTAACAAGGAAGGATGGATATTAATTAGTCGGTGCTGGTAACGATTTACAAAACTGTCTCCAAGAATGCGCATGAATCCAGCGAGTGCAACCAAGTCGGGTTGGCAGGCATCAATTTTTTCTGCCAGTGCAGCATCGAATGTTGCACGATCTGGGTAGGCGCGATGATCGACGACAACTGTCTGAATCTGACGCAATCGAGCAGCTTCTAGTCCTGCTGCAGCTGGGTTATTACTGATTACAGTGATGGCGCTTGCTGGCAGTTTTGCATCAAGCAGCTGCTGCATATTACTGCCTCGACCAGAAATAAGAATAACCAGGGATTTCATGCGTTGTTACTGGTTAAATAATCGAAATCGTGGGTTCGTGGGCAAGACATTGTTTGATATGGCCGATCCGCCAGACAGTTTCTCCACAGGCATGCAAAATGGCCATCGCTTGATCAGCATGTTCAGGTGCAACCACCAAAACCATCCCTATGCCGCAATTGAAAACCCGGAACATTTCTTCCTCAGCAATGTTGCCTTGCTGTTGCAGCCAATAAAATAAGGAAGGAATTTTCCAGGAATCCTTCTGAACAGTAGCCATTGTGCCGACAGGCAGAATACGGGGAATATTTTCTAATAGTCCGCCGCCGGTGATATGGGCAAGACCTTTTACCGGCAATTGTCTGATTAACTCCAATACAGGTTTCGCGTAGATACGAGTAGGTGCCATGATGGCTTCTAGCAGAGTGCTGTCTCCAAACGTGCTGTTTAAATCAACAGCACGTTTTTCGATAATTTTGCGTATCAGCGAGAAACCATTGGAATGTGCACCATTGGAGGCGATGCCTAGAATGATATCGTTCTTCGCAATGGAAGAGCCATTAATGATGTTATCTTTTTCTACGATGCCGACAGCAAAGCCAGCCAGATCGTATTCACCTGCCGGATACATGCCGGGCATCTCGGCTGTTTCTCCGCCAATCAAGGCGCATCCAGCCTGTTCGCAACCTGCCGCAATACTTTGAACAACCCGGGCAGCTGTATCCACATGCAAGCTACCGCAGGCAAAGTAATCCAGAAAGAATAATGGTTCTGCACCCTGCACGAGAATATCATTGACACTCATGGCAACCAGATCAATGCCAATGTTGTTGTGCTGGTTAAACTGGAAGGCAAGTTTTAATTTGGTGCCTACACCATCTGTTCCTGCTACCAATACCGGATTGCGGTATTTTCGGGGAATTTCAAACAGCGCGCCGAAGCCTCCAATGCCGGCAAGTATTTCCGGGCGCCATGTGCGTTGGGCAAAAGGTTTAATTTTCTCAACCAGAAGATTGCCTGCATCAATGTTGACACCGGCATCGCGATAGGATAGCTGGTCTGGTTTCGGATGTTGGGAATTGGATGAAGTCAAGTTGAGTTCTCGCTAGGTTACAGATAGAGTGCCATTTTCCTGAAATCGTAATTTTACCGCAAATGAACTCTAAACACTCTGAGGATCAACATTATCTTTGGTGGATCATCTTGATCGGTGTGCTGGGGGCGTTGATATATCTTCTAAGTCCAATATTGACGCCATTTTTACTGGCTGCAGTGATTGCCTATATGGGTAATCCGCTCGTTTCATGGCTGTCGACCAGAAAAATTTCCCGCACCTTGGCAACGGTGCTGGTCATGCTGTTATCACTAGGAGCATTCACTACCTTGATTTTAGTCATGATGCCACTGTTTGAGAGTGAGATAATGCGGCTGCTGGAGCGTGCTCCAGATTATCTTGAGACCGTTAAGAATCAGTGGATTCCATGGCTGAAAACAACGCTGGGGATCGATTTGCAACTGGACGTGGCCATGCTCAGGCAAGCTGTGGCAGAACACTGGAAGAGCGCTGGGGGTGTTGCGGCCAAGATGCTGCCCTCACTGACGAGCGGTGGTATGGTGATATTGGATTTTTTAATGAATTTGCTGCTTGTGCCGGTTGTGCTGTTTTACCTGCTGCGAGATTGGAATGCTTTGATTTCCCAGATCAATGGATGGATACCACCAGTTTGGCGAAAGCAGCTATACCCGCTAGTGCATGAAACTGACCGGGTCTTGGCAGAATTCCTGCGCGGACAGATTGCTGTCATTATTCTGATGAGCGGCTTTTATGTGACAGGCTTATGGATGGTTGGGCTAGAATTTGCCTTACCGATCGGTCTTCTGGCGGGCATGCTGGTATTTGTACCCTATCTGGGTGCAATTGTGGGTTTAGCACTTGCGACATTTGCCGCAGTCATGCAGTTTCAGGAATGGAGCGGCGTGATGACAGTCTGGGGCGTGTTCGCTATAGGCCAGTTACTCGAAAGCATGCTGATCACGCCCTGGCTGGTAGGCGAGCGCATTGGCCTGCATCCAGTCATGGTTATTTTTGCATTACTAGCCTTTGGTCAGTTATTTGGATTTATTGGTATTTTATTAGCGCTGCCGATCAGTGCTATCTTGCTGGTATGGCTCAGGCATCTGCATAAGCAGTATTTGGATACAATGCAATCTTGATTGGTTCTTGGCGGCGATCATTTACTTCTTGTAACTTAACTTTCACTGCTTAATTTGGATGATTGCACACCGATAAATTACGGAAGAATGTAATTTTTTTAATTGATATTTCCTTGATTTGCCAGAGATCGCCCTTATGTTAGCGCCATCCGATTTATGGAAATTTACCCATGGTTACTGTCCGTCATCCTGCGGTAGCGGGGCTATTTTATTCAGCTGATGCTCAGCAACTGACTGAAAGTATCAAGCAATTGTTGCGCGTTGCACAGGCGCATAAATCAATACCCAAAGCATTAATTGTGCCGCATGCGGGCTATATCTATTCGGGTGCGGTTGCAGCATCCGCATATGCCACACTTTATCCTTTTGCTCAGCGTATCCGGCATGTCATCTTGCTGGGTCCTGCACACAGGGTTGCAGTGCGTGGTCTGGCATTGCCAGGTGTAGATGCTTTTGCTACCCCCTTGGGCACGGTGACGGTGGATACCGTTAGCATCGGTAAAGTTGCACACCTGCCACAACTGGCAATCAATGCGCGAGCCCATGTGCTGGAGCATTCACTGGAGGTGCAGTTACCTTTCTTGCAAAGTATCTTAACGGATTTTTCGATCTTGCCATTGGTCGTGGGAATGGCCTCCGCTGAAGAGGTTGCCGCGGTATTGGACTGCTTATGGGGAGGGGAGGAAACATTGATTATCATCAGTTCCGATCTTTCCCACTATTTACCCTATGGTCTCGCGCAACGCGAAGATAATGAGACTGCTCTATCCATTCTTCAATTACGCCAATTCATTGATCACAAGCAGGCTTGTGGGGCAACGCCTATTAATGGTCTGATTGCGACGGTGCGCAAGCATCAGTTGACGCCACATCTGCTGGATTTGCGCAACTCAGGTGATACAGCGGGTTCACGCGATCAGGTAGTAGGTTATGGCGCGTTTGCTTTTACATTGTCTAATTTGTCCTCAAAGAGCGCTGGATATGCGGGTTGATCAAGGAAAGGAGTTATTGTCGATTGGGCGGGCGGCGATTGCCTCTGCTTTAAATGTCGCTTATCAATCGGATGCTGATGAGCGCGTGCCATGGTTGCAAGAATTGGGCGCGTGTTTTGTCACGCTCATGCAGGAGGGACAGTTGCGTGGTTGCATCGGCTCACTTCAGGCGCAACAATCATTGCTAATGGATGTCAAATGCAATGCGGTTTCTGCTGCTTTACATGATCCGCGTTTTGCACCTTTGCGCACTGCTGAGTTTGATGATATTGAAATCGAAATTTCAGTGCTATCGCCGGTGTGGGCAATGGATGTGCGGGATGAAACAGATGCGCTTGCGCAGTTGCGGCCAGGTATAGATGGCATCGTGCTTGAATATGGCTATTATCGCAGCACCTTTTTGCCGCAAGTATGGCAGGAGCTTTCGCAACCTCGACTGTTTCTGGCCTTATTGAAGCGAAAGGCTGGATTGCCTGCAGATTTCTGGGCAGAAGGAATCAAACTGTCGCGCTATACCGTTACCAAATGGCATGAAATTGATGTTGTAGAGGAGTATCCAAATGGATCAACCAATTAGCAATGCAGAACGAAATCCGGCCAGATACTGGCATTGGCTGAGTGATGGGCGTATCCAGTGTGACTTGTGTCCACGCGATTGCAAATTGCATGAAGGGCAGCGCGGTGCGTGCTTTGTACGGGGCCGGGCAGGTGATGAAATGGTGCTGACGACCTATGGTCGTTCTTCCGGTTTCTGTGTGGATCCGATCGAGAAAAAGCCATTGAACCACTTTTATCCGGGCAGCAGTATTTTGTCTTTTGGCACAGCGGGTTGCAATCTTGCTTGCAAATTCTGCCAGAACTGGGATATTTCCAAATCACGCAGTTTCGACAAGCTGGCTGAGCAGGCAAGTCCAGATGCTATTGCACGTACCGCTGAACGTTTGGGTTGCAAAAGTGTCGCGTTTACCTATAACGACCCAGTTATTTTTGCAGAATACGCCATGGATGTGGCTGATGCGTGCCATGCACGGAATATCAAGACCGTGGCAGTCACAGCAGGCTATATCCATGCTGAGCCCCGACGCGATTTCTTTGCCAAGATGGATGCGGCCAATGTCGATCTAAAAGCATTTACTGAAGAGTTTTATGTCAAGCAAACCGGCGCGCACTTACAGCCGGTGCTTGAGACATTGAAATATCTCAAACATGAAACACAGGTATGGTTTGAAATAACAACATTATTAATTCCTGGGTGCAATGATTCTACCGAAGAACTAGAGGCGCTGAGCGAATGGGTAGCGAGGGAACTTGGTGTGGAAGTGCCGATACACTTTTCAGCATTTCATCCCGACTACAAGATGATTGACATACCGGCTACTCCAGCGAGTACCCTGATTCGGGCGCGGAAAATTGCCCAAACGGCAGGACTCAAATACGTTTATACAGGAAACGTGCATAACCGTGAAGGTGATACCACTTTTTGTCCATCATGCGGTGCAACCGTGATTGAGCGTGACTGGTATGAGATTGCACAATATCGTCTGACGACCAACAGTCATTGTCCCGATTGTGATGCCGTCATTGCCGGGCGCTTTGGTGAACATGCCGAAATATTTGGCAGGTGGCGTATTCCAGTAGCTATAGGAGATTTAATATGAGTGCGATATTTATTCAGGATGGTGCTGCCCGCCTAGGCGGTGAATTGATGTTGCCTGCTTCAGCAACAGGTATCGTATTATTCGCTCATGGTAGCGGCAGTAGCCGCTTTAGTCCGCGTAATACCTATGTCGCTGACGTGTTAAGGGATCGTGGTATAGGCACGCTGCTGTTTGACCTACTGACACAGGAGGAAGATCGGGATTATGCCACACGCTTTGATATCGAATTACTCACACGGCGTTTGCTTGCAGCAACGTCATGGTTGCAAGGTGAGTCGAAGATGCAATCACTACAAGTGGGGTATTTTGGTGCCAGCACAGGGGCAGCTGCAGCACTGCAGGCTGCGGCAGAATTAGGCAATAAAATTGCTGCTGTCGTATCACGCGGCGGACGCCCTGATCTTGCTGGAGAGCAAGCTTTAAGGCAAGTAACTGCACCCACTTTGCTGTTGGTTGGTGGTGCTGATTTTGGCGTGATTGAATTGAATCAACAGGCCTATGCTTTATTGAACTGCAAAAAGCAGCTTACCTTGATAGCGGAGGCGACTCATTTATTTGAGGAGCCTGGCACACTAGAACAGGTTGCGAGTCATGCGGCAGACTGGTTTGCTCAACATTTCAGTATGCTAAAATAATTACTGATCTTTTTTCAAAAGTTCAATCACTTCTTCATCACTAACCTGGGGAAATGACTGATAGAATTGTCCTACTGAATAAAACAGTTGTGGGGTGTCAAGGCATACTATTTCATCTGCATAAGGCGCAACCTTAGCCAAAGTTTCAGCGGGTGCAACGGGTACTGCGCATATCAATTTTTGAGGATGCTTGGCGCGTACAGCATGCAGTGCCGCAATCATGGTAGAACCGGTTGCCAAGCCATCATCGACGATGATGACAATCCGTTTTTGTGGATCAAGAGGTGGGCGAATGGGTGTGTAACTATTACGTCTTTCACGCATAATCTCAAGCTGGGTAGTTTTCTCATTTTCAATATAACTTGGATCGTCTACCACTTGATGGGCATATTCGGCGAGATATGTCCATCCTGTTTCATCTATTGAACCAATTGCGAATTCGGGGTTGTCGGGTGCACGTAATTTACGTACGAGCACCACATCCATGTCGCCAGCTAGCGCATTGGCAATAATTTTTGCCATGGGCACTGCGCCACGTGGAATCGCCAGCACAAGTGGGTGTTGACCATGATACGGATGCAGTTGCTTTGCCAATAACATAGCTGCTTCTTTACGATCACGAAACATTTCCTTCTCCTTCTTTCTGTCGGCTACTCAAATCATACGCTTAAATAACTAACTGGTGATTGATTTTGTAATGGTAATCTGGTTAATCATTTAAAAGACAGGTAGGATATGAAACTTGAGAAAGCAGGATTCGTAGTTTTGATTACTCAGTAAGCAGTCATGTGCTACATTGAATTTTGAGCCTTCTTAAATCAAGTCATGATGCTTATATTTCATGTTTATTAAAGGAGATATGTGCTATGAGTCATTCTAAAGGGTATTCCAAAATTCCTGCGGGCTATCATACGATTACTCGCCATGATGGTATTTTTCAGGAAAAAGTGCATGATGCTTATAAAGCCAAAAGTAAGTTACCTGAACCGACCGTATGTCCGCAGTGTAATGCGGTTTATCATCAGGGACGCTGGCAGTGGCTGGCTACACCGGCTAACGCGCATCAAGAAGTCTGTCCCGCCTGCCATCGCATCCATGATCATTTTCCTGCTGGTTTTTTGACTCTGGAGGGAGCATTCTTTTTAGCGCATCGCGATGAGATCATGCATCTTGTGCATAATGAGGAAAAACATCAGCGTGCAGAACACCCCCTCAAGCGGATCATGGAGGTTGAAGAAAAAGCTGATTCCACATTGATTACTACGACGGATATTCATCTTGCTCGCGGGATGGGTGAGTCGATTCATCATTCCTATCAGGGTGAGCTCGAGTTTCACTACAATCCAGAAGAAAACTTGCTGCGAGTGAACTGGTCGCGTTGATGTTATCAGTGAATATAAAACCGCCATCAATATACTTTTTAATGATGAAAGAGGAGAATAACCATGTTGGAATCATTAAAAGAGGCAGGAAAAACTATCGGCCGAGAACTGGGTCGTGCCTGGGAAAATCTTTCTGAAGGCTGGCGTGAACTGCTTAGTCGCAGCGGAGAAGCATTAACTCATTTTTCACATAGTAAAGATGAAACGGCGACGGAAAGCGATAGTCAGCTACCCGTACTTCCACGGTGGAGCCTCTTAGCGGGGGAGGTGGAGGAGACAGATAAAGAGATCATTGTGCGCGTGGAAGTGCCTGGTATTGAAAAAGAAGATTGGCATATTACCATTGATGGCAGCATGCTCTATCTAAGTGGAGAAAAACGCTTCGAGCGGGTCACGCATGATAGTACCTACCATATTATGGAGCGTGCCTATGGAACATTCCAGCGATCGATTCCGTTGCCACGCAATGTGGATACCGAAAGAGCGGAGGCTAATTACAAAAACGGTGTGCTGACTGTTTGTCTGCCGAAAATTGGAGACAATGAGTCCAGAACGATACGTTTATCTTGAAACAGGTGCTGATATCTGTGCTATTAAGGAATAAAGCGGAGTTATTTTTCTGAAATAATCCCCGTATGCGTCTATGAAGCAGCTGTTGCTCGATATTGTGCCACCACGGCCTCCCACTCTGGAAAATTTTATCCCGGGACGTAATCTTGAATTACTGCAAACACTCCGAGCTATTTTAACGAGTCAGAATTCGGAGCGTTTTATGTACGTGTGGGGGAGGGCCGGATGTGGTAAAAGTCATTTGCTGCAGGCAGTGACTGAGGCATTTATCCGGAAGCAGCTCAGGGCAATTTATGTTTCATGTGAAATGAATAGTGAATTTGCGTTTGGGGTGGATTTTATCGACTGCGTAGCGATCGATAATGTAGAGCGATTGGGCTCAGCGGCTCAAATCAGATTGTTTAATTTTTATAACCAGCTACGAGAGGAAGGAGATGCATTATTATTGATAAGTGGCGAAGTATCTCCGGCACAACTGGCTTTACGCCAGGATCTAGTTACGCGTCTTGGCTGGGGATTAGTTTATCAGATACATGAATTAAATGATGAGGAGAAAAGAGAAGCTATGAAAAGTCATGCAATCAGCTGTGGGTTTGAGTTGCCTCAGGAGATTTGCGATTACCTGCTACGGCACGAACAGCGCGATTTGCCTACTCTGATCAGAGTGATTGATGCATTGGATCGTTATTCGCTTGCTAAGCAGCGACAAATAACTCTTCCTTTATTACGTGAATTATTACAGGTTGCATCATGAAGTTAGCTTTATTTGATCTTGATAATACGCTTCTCGCTGGGGATAGTGATTTTCAATGGGCACAATTTCTAATCGAACAGAAAGTGCTTGATCGAGAGGTATATGAAGCGCGGAATATTGAATTCTATGAACAATACAAAGCAGGGACGCTCGATATTCATGAGTTTCTTGATTTCCAGTTAAAGCCACTTGCCAGGCACCCACGGGAGCAGCTTGATGCGTGGCGCAGTGAATTCATCCAGAAAAAAATCAGGCCCTTGATTGCACGAGGCGCACGTGATCTGCTTGCAAAGCATAAACTTGAGCGAAATTTATGCATCATCATAACGGCAACAAACAGCTTCGTTACTGCACCGATTGCGCGGATATTGGGTATTGATCATCTGATTGCCACCGAACCAGAACAGAAAGATGGTCAATTCACCGGTCGAGTATCAGGAATACCTTGCTTCAGAGAAGGGAAAATCGCACGATTGGAAAAATGGCTAGATGAGCATAATTTGACTTGGCTTTCTTTTCTAGAAAGCTGGTTTTATAGTGACTCACTGAATGATTTGCCACTTTTGAAGAAAGTGACGCACCCCGTTGCCGTTGATCCTGATGCCACGCTTGAAGGGCATGCGCAAAGGAATGGCTGGCCAATTATTAGTCTGCGGTAACTATCAATTGCAAACAAATGACAGTCTTGCTGTCATGATATAAGATTGATTCATTTTTATTTTCAATAATTTCTAAATGATTGTTTATCATTTGAGTGGTTAGGCAATTTTATTGTTAAGCATAATATTGAATTAATAACAATTTTAATTGCCGCAGAATTAGCTGGCAGTAGATATGCTTCTGGGAGCCAGGGTGTTTCTGACCGATGGATCTGTTTCTGCTGATATATCAATCAAGTCTTGCAATACGTTAAAGCGTACAAGCAAGCGTGGAACAGATTAAAGCAAAGTTTTTTATCTATTCATCGGCGAGCGTCATGAATAATATAGGTCTTTCATCAGATTTCGAGATTACCAATTTTACATAATCTGCTGGTCAGCGCTACCGCTACTTCAAGATTGACCGTTGCTTTGATACTTAGTGCAGTGTCGAGTCCAAAATGGTAGCCGCGAATCCTTAGTAGAAAAGATGGTGGTGCAGCGCATCCATACACTTCTTGATACACGTGTAACAGAGCGGATGGTGTCATGGCATGTGTCGTATAGCTGCCGTCTTTTGCCGCCACCACTTTAGAATAAACATAAGGTTCCGCGCAAGACAGATCTGCATCGATAAACAATACCTGATCGCAATTAATCAAATCTGTCACATGCTCAATTTGAAGCTGCATATCACTTTGGCATTCAACGCGATTAAAGCGTAATAATGTTATGCGATCGATAAGATTGACACCAAGCGCGTCATCACCACGGCTTGGATTACCGTAACCAAATAGCAGCAGTTTGGACATGGGCGATGTCAAGGTAAATGTTTTAAAATGTACCGAAAAGAAAGATCACGAGATTGATTGATTTCTTATTGTTATTCGTTGTTAGCATGGGATATACCATGTCATGGTTTATTGCAGTGATTTTATCAGCCAAACTGAATATAAAGCATTAATCTGATCTGTTAACAGAGCTATGTGAAGAATTGTTGAGTTGACTCCTGTCGGGGCAAGGCATTATTTCTTCTGAGAAGGGGATCAAAGAATTGGTGAGAGAGTTTTAACTTTAGAGATTTCTGGGGTACTAGAGCCGCTTTGCTGATAGCGCTACTGGGTGGTCAGTTGAGATAAATGTGTTTTATCTGGTTGCCATTAGGAGCAATATGGTTTCAAGCAAGGTTGGTGTGATCGAATCAATAACATGACTGTTGTTATAAAACAACAGATGATCAATATAACCTTGACAGAGAAATCACCCTTACTATAAGCTCCTTCGTCAACGAATATGAGACAGTTGTGTTTAATAAGCAACGAAAAATAGAAGCGTATGGATGATTATCTAACGCATTGATAAAAAGTGTCTTTGGGGATTATTGCGTTAAAATGGTTTTAGAATAAGATGACCAGCACCATTACTTCGAGGGGAAGATCTTGAGTTCGACAATAATTACGCTGGGGGATCCGCTAATGCAAGAATCTGATACTCAGCCTTCAAGCAAATTGTCAATGGCAGCGACACCTACTGCTAATACGCTAACTCAGCGGTTAGCAGATTTTGATACGCTGACTGACGCACTGGAGTATGCGGCAGACGGGGCGACAGGATATAATTTTTACGATGCAAAGGGAGAGTTGCGATCGGTACTTTCCTATAATTTACTTAAGCAGAATGCGCGTGTGATTGCTCGCCGTTTATCTAGCTTGGGGCTCGTGCGCGGCGATCGGGTGGCGTTAATTGCTGATACAACACCTGAGTTTATTGTGTTATTTTTTGCATGTCGCTATGCAGGACTAGTACCTTTTGCAATGCCAATACCCGTTAATCTTGGCAGTCACGCAATATATGTTCGGCAGCTGCGAGGTATGCTTGAAAGTAGTCAGGCAAGTATTGCAATAGCTAATCTCGATTTTGTTGGATTTCTTGAAGAAGCAGTAGAAGGTTTAAGCACCAATTGCTTACAATGGGTGGGTACACCAAGTCAGCTTGATATGCTTCCAGAAGCTGAGGTGGCTTTACAGCCCAATTCTCCGGAAGAGACCGCCTATTTACAATTTACTTCAGGTAGTACACGAATGCCCCGCGGTGTCGTTATAACAGAACGAGCTTTGATGTGTAATCTTCAGGGGATAGTGCGCAATGGATTAGAAGTGCACGCTAACGATCGTTGCGCTTCTTGGCTTCCGTTTTATCATGATATGGGTTTGGTAGGTCTTGTACTGTCGCCAATGGCTGCCCAGCTCTCAGTGGATTATTTGGCAACCCGAGATTTTGCTATTAGACCTCTGCAGTGGCTAAGATTAATTAGCCGCAACCGTTGTACCGTTGCTTTTAGTCAACCGTTTGGACTTAAGCTTTGCGCATTAAGAGTACGTGAGTCAGATCTGAAGGAGCTTGATCTGAGCTGTTGGCGTGCAGCGGGAATTGGAGCCGAAATGATCCGGCCAGATATTTTAAGAAATTTTGCAGATAAATTTTCTGCAGCAGGCTTTGATGAACGTGCTTTTTTACCATGCTATGGTTTAGCAGAATCTACGCTTGCAGTTTCTTTTTCGAAAATTAACCAGGGTGCAACGAGTTTGCAAGTTGATACTAAAACGCTGGTTGAAAAGAAAATGGCGGTACGGGTACAAGCAGCAGGTAGGAAATTTAATGAGTTTGTCAATTGCGGCCGCCCACTTCCTGATCATACAGTTAAGATTGTTGATGATAATGGAGAGGAGTTGCCTCAGATGATGATTGGTAGTGTTCTGGTCCAAGGAAAGAGTATTATGACCGGATACTTTAATAATCAGGAAGAAACTAATAAAGCATTAAAGCCGGGAGGGTGGCTTGATACAGGCGATATTGGGTTTATTCTCGGTGGCGATTTGTATATTACAGGGCGCCGTACTGATGTGATTATTGTTAATGGTCGAAATATTCGCGCTCAAGATATAGAAGAGCTTGCAGAGCAACAGCCGGAAGTCAGATCGCGTGAAGCATCGGCTTTTGGGATTAATGGATCTGATGATACGACTATTGTCGTATTGGTTGTTGAGTGCCGTTTAGCTTCTGTGGAGGAGAGACAGTCTCTGATGAGTCGGCTGCAGCAGATGGTTTATATGGCTTTTGGTGTTAATTGTCTGGTTGAGCTGGTGCCGCCTCATACGTTGCCGAGAACATCATCGGGTAAGCTGTCGCGCTTTGCCGCACGCCAAGGGTTTCTTCAACGTGCAAACATAACTGATCAGATATCTGCAGTTCAGTCTGGAGACAGATAATCTTAAATGTCACGAGTGGTGGCAATAACAGGCGCCACTGGGTTTATCGGTCGAGCATTGCTTGATGCGCTGCTGGAAAATGGCTGGAAAGTACGCGCATTAACTCGGCAGTTCTCGACTGCGAAGCGAGAAAACCTAGAGTGGATATATGGGGATTTAGATAATCATGCAGCGCTACAAAAGCTTGTTGGGGGAGTATACGCAGTTATACACTGTGCGGGTGCGGTAAGAGGTAGCTCTCTGGGAAGTTTTTTGCATAATAACGTAACAGGTACAGGTAATCTGCTGCAGGCAGCCTTTGAACAGAACTCTAAACCACGTTTCCTTTTTATATCTTCGCTCGCTGCAAGAAACCCTGAACTTTCATGGTATGCAACGAGTAAATTCAAAGCTGAGCAACTGATTAATGATTGCTCGCACAAGATGTCATGCACTATTTTCCGTCCAGCGGCTGTGTATGGCCCAGGTGATAAAGAGCTGCAGCCACTTTTTAAGGCAACTTGTTATGGTGTACTACCATCAGTAGGTCGTTTGACTAATCGTTTTGGATTGCTGCACGTTAATGATTTGGTAGCAGCAATTCATTGCTGGTTGCAAATTGATAAACCCATTATAGGGACCTTCGAACTTGATGATGGTAGAGCGGGTGGTTATACCTATCAATTAGTGGCAGCTATTGCACAAGATATTTTAGGCAAGCCGGTTAGATGTATTAGAGTGCCCGCATTCATGCTTCAATTAATTGCCAGTATTAATTTGTGGGCATCTCGATTATTAAACTATTCACCAATGTTAACTCCAGGAAAAGTACGCGAATTACAATACCCTGACTGGGTGTGCGATATTACGCCTTTGAGGCGAGATCTAGTATGCTGGTATCCTAATTTTCGCCTCTGTGATACATTGCCACAATTGATAAAACTCTGATTTTTTAATTAACGAATGGTAGAAATTAAGCAAGAAGATATTCTGCATTTATTATGTGAACGTCTGGCGAGTTTTGCGAATGCAGAGCTTGAAATTACACCAGAAACAAATCTCATTACTCAACTAGCGATTGATTCCATAAAATTATTGAATCTTATCATGGAGCTAGAGGACAACTTTGATATTTCTATACCATTAAACGCACTTGCAGATGTACTTACTGTTCGTGATCTTGCTAATTTGATTTACAGAATCAAGGCGGTTCCAAAATGAATTTACTAGAGAAGCTTGATGCAGCCGCTGCCGCCAGGAAGGCGCAATTGCCAACTGGGTTAAGTGCTTTTGGAATACCCATAGAAGAAATCTATTCTCCAACAGAAGCAAGGATTGGTGATCGTCATATTTTGCTTCTTGGTACTAATAATTACTTGGGACTTAGTTTTGCACCGGAATGTCGGGAAGCGGCGCATGAAGCAATCGATAAGGAAGGAACGGGTACCACAGGCTCTCGAATGGCAAATGGAAATTATTCAGGGCATCGCGCATTAGAGATAGAGTTTGCCGATTTTTACCAATGCCGCTCCTGTATCGTTTTTACCACAGGTTATCAAGCTAATCTTGGCACGATCTCAGGCCTAATAGGTGCGGGTGACGTAGCGCTTATTGATGGCGATTCCCATGCAAGTATTTATGATGGATGTATTCTAAGCGGAGCAGATATCATTCGCTTTCGGCACAATGATATGGTGGATTTAGAAAAACGTCTTCGTCGACTAGGTGATCGTAGCAGAAATACGCTCATTATCGTTGAAGGTATTTATAGTATGTTGGGTGATCAAGCGTCTTTGGCGGAAATTGTGAACCTGAAAAATGCTTATAACAGCACGTTACTGCTGGATGAAGCTCATTCGCTCGGTGTTCTGGGTGAAACCGGACAAGGCCTCGTTGAAAAAACTGGGCTCATCAATGAAGTTGATTTTATTACGGGTACCTTTAGTAAAAGTTTATGTGGGGTAGGTGGCTATTGTGTCAGTAATCATCCGCAGCTTGATCAGTTGCGTTATGTTAGTCATCCTTATATTTTTACCGCTTCGCCTTCGCCGGCCACCATTGCAGCAACACGTGCGGCTTTGAGGTTGTTACGAAACGGTAGTAAATTACGTGAGCAGCTTTGGAGAAATGCACGACAGCTCTATTCGCATCTTAAGATGCTCGGATATCAGGTTGGTCCAGAGCCTGGGCCTGTCGTAGCAGTTATATTAGATAATCCCCAGCAGGCATTGGCTTTATGGAATGGCTTGCTTGAGAATGGCATATACGTTAATTTGATTCTTCCTCCTGCTGCACCTGAGGGTAAATCATTGGTGCGCTGCAGCGTAAATGCAGCGCACACTTTTGAGCAAATCGAACACGTTTGTAGAACTTTTACCATGTTGCATTCGTCACTTGCTCGGTGAAAAATTTTTCTAGAGCGCATTAGAATACTGACAATATACATTATGCTATTTTCCGATTAGCTATAAATTGAATCATTCTCTCTTTATGCACGATTGGATTATTCCGGACTGGCCAGCGCCACCAAGTGTTAAAGCAATCCTCACTACTCGGAAGGGTGGTGTGAGTAGAAACCAAAACGGTGCGTACGCAGAACTGAATTTAGGTGATCATGTAGGTGATGATTTATTATTGGTGCAACAGAATCGTGCATTGCTGCGCAAATATTTACCGAATGATCCCTACTGGTTGAAACAGGTTCATGGAGCAAAACCCATCTGGGTGGACAAGAATGAAGTAACACCGCAAGGTGACGCAGCGTTGAGCTGCTGCAGTGAAAAAGTGTGTGCGATATTGATGGCAGACTGTTTACCGGTATTTCTATGTGATACTGCAGGTAGTGTTGTCGGCGTTGTTCATGCTGGCTGGCGAGGATTGGCTGCTGGAGTCATCGAGAATTCTATTGCAGAAATGTCTAGTAAGGGAGACGAAATTATTGCCTGGCTTGGACCGGCAATTGGCCCCAAGCATTTTGAGGTAGGTGAAGAAGTGCGAGAAGTGTTCCTGAAACAAGATAGCAAATCCAGTTCTGCCTTTACTCTCAGTCATGATGGTAACAAATGGTTTGCTGATTTATTTACCTTGGCGCGGCTGCGATTGGCAGAAGCTGGGGTCACCAAAGTTTACGGTGGTAATGAATGTACTTTTAGCAACCCATTAAGATTCTATTCTTACCGTCGGGATGGAAAAACAGGAAGAATGGCAGCACTGATTTGGTTAACGGATACGATCTGAATAAAGCAAAGTCATGTAGATGCACAAGAGCAAGGCGAGTTAGTTACGTGAATATATTGGGTAGTGCCTAACTGAATCTATCATGTAAGTGAAGAGGTTGTGATTGGGTGCCGTGACAATCAAATAATAAACTATATTAACTACTTATTTTTAAGAAAGAAGGGCTGTTTAATCATTTGAGCTGGTAGCACTATAGTATAGTGCTACCAGTTTTTTCATAGTTTCCTGCAAAAATAAATTTTATGTCGACCCTCACCTGGATCATTCTGGCAGGCCTATTTGGTGGTTTGCTGAGTATACTGTTTGCAGCTATATTGACTTTGAACACCCGTAGCTCATGGGTATCTATGTTGGTTTCATACGCGATCGGGGCGCTGCTAGGGGCAGCATTCTTAAATACTCTCCCCGAGGCTCTTGAACTTTCTGAGGATCCCAAACAAATAACGATCATAGTGCTGCTAGGTATACTCGTTTTCTTTATCCTGGAGAAACTGGTATTGTGGCGACATTGCCATATGGATGAGTGTGAGGCGCACGATCCCGAGCATGGTCATTCGATTTGCCAGGTTCCAGGCGATTATGGTCGTAGCGGTATGATGATCACGTTAGGCGATACATTTCATAATTTTGTAGATGGTGTCCTGATTGCAGCAGCCTTTATGGTTGATATTCAGCTTGGCATTGTGACCGCTATCGCAATTATTGCCCATGAAATTCCCCAGGAAGCTGGTGATTTTATCATTCTGCTCAATTCAGGCTATAGCCGCGCGCATGCGCTGCTACTTAATTTACTATCGAGTGCTGCAACTTTAGTGGGGGGGATACTTGCTTACTTTATGCTGCATCAACTTAATCATCTCGTTTTGCCAATGCTTGCCATTGCAACAGCGTGCATGATATATGTCGCAATGGCAGATTTGATTCCAGGTTTGCATAAGCGACCTGAGATTGCTGCCACAGTGCAACAAGTAGTGTTAATTAGCTCCGGAATTG
This sequence comes from Nitrosomonas communis, assembly GCF_024102715.1. Taxonomy (GTDB): domain Bacteria; phylum Pseudomonadota; class Gammaproteobacteria; order Burkholderiales; family Nitrosomonadaceae; genus Nitrosomonas; species Nitrosomonas communis_B. The sequence continues at coordinate 36,632 of NZ_JAGFJM010000009.1, read as the reverse complement.
GCTCTATTTGGCTGGTTGAGACTATGCTCAAGCATAGCCACTAGAAAAGGTGGCTGGACACAAGTAGTGTAGGAGGAGTGTTTGTTGTGCTGGCTGTATCTTATTGGATTCTGGTGAGATTTGAGATCGCGTTGCCATGGTATCCTTGTGCAGTCCGGTAGTATAAACGACGCAAAGGCGTACCGTTTCGTGTTATTGTTTTGAACTGCACGGTGCCTGGCTGGTCAAGCATGTGATCAATTTCGCTTCCAGTCCGATTACGTTCAAGCATATGACGTTTCATTCCCACTAAAATAATCGGGCGGTCAGTAGGTGGGTGCGATGGATACCAGAAATCGTACATAGCACTATTGTCGCCAAACATGTTTCGCGAGCGGATATCTATTTTGTTGCTGCCCTTATTGTAAAAAGATAATGCGCTTGCAATTGACCACTTACTCATTCCTACTACAATGGGTGCTTGTCCTGTCTGAGATCCGAGTTCTTCGGCTATTTTTTCAACCTCACTGGTTGCCTCTTTCCAGAAATAATGTTCAGTGAGAAACTGATATGGTATTCCAGGGATACCCAGTACCACATAATGGAGTAGGAAGGCATACGCAAGTAACGAAATAATAATGGTTGGTTGCCATATTGCTCGCAGGCGGCTGGAGATAGCATGTAAGGTACCGCTTTGTCCCATCATCCAGGCGATAGTTGGCAGAATTGCTAGCCAGAGAGGGCTGGTCCAGTGAAATCGTGGTGTATCAAAGGTACTGATACCCATAAAAATTATTAATGGAACACCGGTAAATATACATACAAACAAGCGGCGCCTACACTCGCATTCATCATAATGATTACCCTTAGTGCAAACATGTCTTAACGCCTGCATGGCGGCGTATAAACCTACCGGTGTCAGAATGATAGCCATATAAAGGATCAGATAATGAACGGAGAATACATGCCCGCCTCCTCCCAGTCTTTCAGTTTGAAATAAGAAAGAAACCCAGTTATTCTCAGAATTCCAGATGATCACGGGTGAGAACAGTAAGAGGGCCAGAAGCGCTGAAAAATAGGGGTGAGGCCGACGCAACCAGCGGCGTGCAGTTGGATCCAGGATAACAAAGACTAAAGCCGCAATGCCCAATAAGCCAAGTGTATATTTTGATAATAAGCCTAGACCAAAAGCAATCCCCATACCAAGCCACGCTATGCTTCGTCCAACCACAAGCGCACGTTCCATATAGTATAAAGTAGCAGCCCAGCAAGCAATCAATGGTGCATCAGGAGTCATGATTAATCCAGAAGCAAAGCCAAAAGGCAGCACAGATAGCAGCATGATTGCGCGCATACCTGTTGATTTATCATGTAGATTGCGTGCAAATGCGTAGAGGTAGCTCATTGTTATCAAACCGCAGATAAAGGCGCCGATTCTGACACCAAATTCATTTTGACCTGCAATTGTGGTACCTAGCCAGATTAGCCAAGCTACCATTGGGGGATGATCGAAGAAACTCAAATCCATGTGTTGAGTGTATTGCCAATAATAGGCCTCGTCAGGAATGAGTTGGGCCAGACCAAGATAAACGAGGCGCAGCAAGATGATAAAAAGAACAACTCCAAGTGCAGCTATTCGCCAGCGTATTTCCAGCGATGGGCGGTTTTTATTTTCCGGGAATACATAAAATGCCGAGCCTAGATAATTAACTACTGCTGTTGCAGCAATTGCGGGAAATATTGCCAGTTCAGCCGGTAAGTGCCAAGTATAGACAAGTAACGCCAGTACGCCGCCGCGCAGAAGCAACGCAAATAATCCAACTATCAGAAACCGGCTAAACTGTTGCCAAGTTAGATTGCCTCCACTGTATGGTCGGAATGACCATTTAGAGTTAAGGGTATAATTTACAATAACGGCTGCTAAAAAACTCGTAATATGAGCTAATGCGAGCCCAGAGCTCCAGCTTAGCATCCATTGGAATACCAAGGCATCGACAAAAATACCTGCAAAACCGACAAGAGCAAAACGACTGGCTGTGCCGATAGATACTGTGCCGCCAGCCAGAGTGATCAGTCGTTGCAGATAAATCAAGTGATGGGAAAGAGATAATTTCGAGGTGCCATATGTTCGGTCGTGAAAGGAAATGGGTACTTCTATGACTCTAAGCTTCTCTTGACCTGACATTAGCAACTCAAGCAGAATTTTGTATCCGCGGGCTTTTTCAGGGATATTGCTGATAAGCTCCCGACGAAATGCAAAAAAACCTGAAGTAGCATCATTCACATCACAAATAGGGCGTGCAAGCAGGCCGCCCATACGCGACAGCCACTGTCGATGCAGAGGCCACCCTTTTGTGCTTCCTCCTGAGATGTAACGACTACCTACAGCAACATCATAATTACCATTGAGTACTGGTGCAACGACAGCAGGTAACTGCTCAGGCAAATGACTTAGATCTGCATCCATTACAACGATAATGTCGCTCTTGGCGATAGAGGCGCCTGCTAGAATTGATGCCGTCAGATCAGGCTTTTCCTGCCGCTCGACAAGATGAATGTTTTTATGCTTTGCTTCCCATCTACGTATTTTTTCTGGCGTGCCATCCTTTGAGCCATCATCAACAAAAATAACTTCGAAACTTCCTGGTAACAAATCAAGCGCAAGCAAGCGCGTTAACAGCAAATCCACATTTTCTGATTCGTTAAGAGTGGGGACAACGACGGAAAACTGCATCATTTAACTTTGTAAAAGAGCATGAGTTTCAAATATGTCAGGCATAGTAATTGCTACCGTTTCTGGTATTGATGCACGGCACGGTTGTGCTCTTTCAGATCGACTGAAAAATGCGATTCGCCATTACCTTTTGCAACAAAATAAAGTGCATCAGTTTCTGCAGGATTAAAAGCTGCCTGAATTGAAGCTAGTCCTGGCATGGCAATAGGGGAGGGAGGAAGACCTGGGCGTGTATAAGTATTGTATTCCTGGTCAGTAAGCAAATCTTGTTTGCGTAAATTTCCATCAAATTTGTCACCGATTCCATAGATAACAGTTGGATCAACTTGTAGTTTCATATCCAAACGTAGCCGATTAATTAATACACCCGCAATAATAGCGCGGTCACTTTCATTACCAGTTTCTTTTTCAATGATCGAAGCTAGAATCAAACCTTCATATTCTGATTTCAATGGAAGCGATTCTTTGCGACAAGACCAAGCTGCTTTTAGATGTTGTTGCATTGCGCGATAAGCACGCTTTAGTATGCTGACATCGCTGTTATTTTTTACAAAAAAATAAGTATCCGGAAAAAATAAACCTTCTGCTTTTGATTCACTGGCGCCGATTAGTTGCAGGATCTCTTGCTCACTAAGATTAAGTGTATCGTGCCGAATTGCAGGGTGTTCATCTAACGCCTTTCTGAGCTGAGAAAATGTCCATCCTTCAATGAACTGGATTTCATTTTGTTTTGCGTCACCCTTAACCAGATATTCCAGTAATTGTAATGGGGAAGTATCCTCAACCAGCACATATTCACCCGCTTTTATCGATGATTCATAATTAAGCACTTTTGCTAGCAAGATGAAAGACCATGCATTGGGGAGCAAATGATCAGTAGTTAATTGATTAGAAATATTCTTTAAGTTGCTCCCGGATTCAATCGAAAATTCATGCGGGATAAATGGTAACTTGGTTGCAGTATTAACAAGATAATAAAACCAGCCAAGAAATAAAGCGATTCCTATGAAAGTGAGTGCAAAAAGTAACTTCAGTTTCTGGGATAGGCACTTTAGTACCCACATACGCCAAATATATCGCTAAATCTTACGGAATACCAACGTACCGTTTGTTCCCCCAAATCCAAAGGAATTTGATATTGCTAAATTTATTTTCATATCCCTGGCGGTATTAGGAACATAATCCAAATCACATTCTGGATCAGATTCGAAAAGATTGATAGTAGGTGGTACAACTTGATGATAGAGAGACAATACTGAAAATATTGCTTCTACTCCACCAGCAGCACCCAATAAATGTCCTGTCATTGATTTGGTAGAATTGATAACAAGTTTTTTTGCATGATCACCAAAGCATCGTTTGACTGCAATTGTTTCCGCTATATCACCTAAGGGAGTTGATGTACCATGAGCATTGATATAGTCGACTTCATCAGTGTTGACATTTGCAACCTTAAGAGCATTTGACATACAGCGGGCAGCTCCTTCGCCATCTTCACACGGAGCAGTCATGTGATAGGCATCTGCGCTCATACCGAACCCGGCAAGTTCCGTATATATTTTTGCGCCACGTCGCTTGGCGTGCTCCATTTCTTCTAAAACTAGAATGCCCGCACCTTCACTTAAAACAAATCCATCTCTCCCTTTATCCCAAGGGCGACTGGCTGAAGCTGGATCATCATTCCTGACTGACAGGGCGCGAGCTGAAGAAAACCCTCCAATTGCAAGCGGCGTTACGCATGATTCAGCACCACCGCACACCATAATATCTGCATCACCATATTCGATCATGCGCGCAGAGCTGCCAATAGTATGAGTGGAAGTGGTGCATGCAGTAACAATCGCTAAATTAGGACCTTTATACCCGAACATGATAGATAGATTACCGGATATCATGTTGATGATGGTGCTGGGTATAAAAAACGGAGAGATTTTACGCGGACCGCCAGCATGATAAGCTGTGTCAGTATCTTCAATCATGGGCAAGCCACCGATACCAGAACCAATATTAACGCCTATTCGTTCTGGATCAAGCCCTGCTAGATCTTCAATTCCGGCATCTTTTATTGCTTGGATTCCCGCTGCCATACCATAATGAATAAAAATATCCATTCGTCGTGCATCCTTGGCTGATATGTACTGCGTTATTTCGAAGTCTCTAACTTCGCCTGCAATTTGTGAAGAGAAAAGCGAAGCATCAAAGCGAGTAATTTTAGTAATGCCGGATTTCCCCGCAACAATATTCTGCCAGGCATCAGAAACATTGTTTCCAACAGGTGAAACTATGCCCAGCCCTGTAACAGCTACCCTGCGTTTGGACAAAAAAAACTCCAGTAGATAAAGAAATTAGTGAGAAGTATGCTGATTAACGTAGTCAATCGCTTCTTGTACAGTATTAATTTTTTCGGCCTGTTCGTCAGGAATTTCGCATTCAAATTCCTCTTCCAGCGCCATGACAAGTTCTACGGTATCAAGCGAATCAGCACCTAAATCATTAACAAAAGAAGATTCATTTTTGACATCTGCTTCATTTACACCTAATTGTTCAGCTACAATTTTTTTGATGCGTTGCTCTATATCTGTATTTTCCATCTATGCATCCTTCCTTTCTACGTGAGAAAAACTAGTCAATTTTAACAAATTTCCTAAACTAACAAAACTAACACCTTTACTGCATTCAGGTCATTTTTAACAAAACTCATTTATTAATAAAATCATTTGACATAAGAATTAATACCATTTTTTGGAAATTTTTTTTCCAAAAAATGATTAAATTCGATTAATCCATATACATTCCACCATTCACGTGCAAAGTCGTGCCTGTAATATAACTCGCTGCAGGAGAAGCCAGAAAGACTACCGCTGACGCTATGTCTGCCGGGCGCCCCAATCTTCCCAATGGAATATGCTGAATTAGATTTTGCTGCTGCTCAGCAGTCAGAGATCGCGTCATATCTGTATCGATAAATCCAGGAGCAATGCAATTAATGGTGATATTTCGACTCCCTACTTCACGCGCTAATGATTTACTGAAACCGATCATACCAGCTTTGGCTGCAGCATAATTTGTTTGTCCGGGATTACCAGTTACCCCGACAACAGACGAAATATTGACAATGCGTCCTGAACGAGCTTTCATCATGGATCGCAGCACTGCGCGACTTAGCCAGAATACCGATTTGAGGTTAGTGTCGATGATTTCATCCCATTCTTCATCTTTCATCCTGGCCAATAGATTATCGCGCGTGATTCCAGCATTATTGACCAATATGCTAATTTCACCAAATGTTTTGCGGATAGTTTCAATGGCGTTATTAATCTGCTCTATGCTATTTACATCCATTACCAAGCCCATTCCTTTTATTTGGGCTTCTTTTAGGTATTGATTGATAGTTTCTGCGCCATTCAGCGTTGTTGACGTACCAATTACAATAGCGCCATGTTTGCCCAGTTCAGAGGCTATAGCTTGTCCAATTCCTCGACTGGCGCCTGTAACTAAAGCAACTTGAGTGCCTAACATGATTTCTCCATTTGATAATATATTGGGTGCAATTTATTTCAATAGATCGATTGTCTGTTTGAGAACATTGCTGTCTGTTAGCGATAAACTTTTTAATTTCCCATCGATACGCTTTGTCAAACCGACTAATACTTTGCCAGGTCCGCATTCGATGACATGATCTACTCCCGTTGATGCAAAAGTACGAACGGTTTCAGTCCATCGTACAGGGCTATATAGCTGCTTTGCCAATATTTCTCTAAGAGATGCAGCATCATGATGCTGTTGAACATCCACATTATGCAAGACGGGGATGGTGGGTGATGCAAATGATATTTTCTCAAGCAATTGACGCATTTGCTCCGCTGCGGGCTTCATGAGCGAGCAATGTGACGGAATGCTCATTGGCAGCAATATTGTTAACTTCGCACCTTTTGCTTTGGATAGTTCCATTGCTTGTTGTATTGCATTTTTATGACCGGCGATCACTACCTGTCCGGGTGAGTTGAAATTGGCAGGCTCTAATAGCATTCCTTCACAGTTGCGCATGGTCTCAGCGCAAACTACTCGTATCTCATCATCATCTAATCCTACAATCGCTGCCATACCGCCCACACCTTCCGGAACACACTCTTGCATGATTTTTGCGCGATAACTCACCAGCCTTAGTGCATCCGAAAAAGTTAAAGCTCCTGATGCCACGAGCGCGGTATATTCTCCTAGACTGTGGCCTGCCAAGTAATCTGGTTTTTTTCCTCCTAGACTTTCCCATGCGCGGTAAACTGCAATCCCGGCTGTCAACATAATTGGTTGCGTATTGATGGTTGAGTTAAGAGCTTCTGCTGGACCTTCATTGACCAATGTCCATAAATCTTGTTTAAGGATATCAGCCGCTTCAGAAAATGTTTCACGCATCAATGGGAGATCTGCGTAGCCCTTCATCATGCCGATGGATTGTGAGCCCTGTCCAGGAAAAACAAATGCAGTTTTCATATGTCACCAGCGCAGAAGCACTGACCCCCAAGTAAAACCACCGCCTACGCCTTCCAGTAAAACATAATGGTCAGTTTTAATCCGACCATCGCGTGCAGCGATGTCCAAAGCTAACGGCACAGAGGCGGCAGAAGTATTACCATGCTGATCAACAGTCGCAACCACTTTTTCCATTGGAATGCCAACTTTATTGGCGGTAGATTTTATGATACGGATGTTAGCTTGATGAGGAATCAGCCAGTCAATATCGGATGCTTGTAAATGATTGGCTGTGATAGCCTCGAATACCGCTTCTTCTAAGACTTTAACTGCAAATTTGAATACAGTGTTTCCTTCCATGGTAATAAAGGGTGAGCCTTGTATCTTACCACCACAGATATTGCCAGGTGCTGCTAGTACATTGTTATAACTTCCATTGGCATGCAGATGACTTGAGAGTATTCCGGGCTGATTGCTTTGCGTTAACACTACTGCGCCAGCACCGTCACCAAATAAAACACAGGTGCTACGGTCGGTCCAGTCAAGGATGCGTGAATATACTTCGGTTCCTACAACCAGCGCATTCCGGCACTTGCCGGAACTAACAAACATATCAGCCGTAGCCAGGGCGTAAATAAAGCCGCTGCATACTGCTTGTACATCAAATGCCGGCCCACCACTGATGCCAAGTTTATGTTGCAAGATACAAGCTGTGCTCGGAAATATCATATCTGGCGTTGTCGTAGCCAGAACGATCAAATCAATTTCTTGCGCTTGAATACCCGCTGCATCTATGGCCTTGCGGCTTGCTTCCAGTGCGAGATCGCTAGCCATTTGCCCTTCAGCTGCAATATGACGTTGAATAATGCCAGTACGAGCACGTATCCATTCATCACTGGTATCCACCATGCGCTCGAGATCATGATTAGTCAGAATTTTCTCAGGCAAGTAACTGCCTGTTCCAATGATTTTTGAATACATTATTTATTCCGCAGTGACTGAATTTAATTTGTTTTTTCTGATATTGTGCTGTAATTCTGCTATGTGCTCACTGATATGGCGTAACATCCCTCCACGCACCTCTTCAGTAGCTCGTTTGATGGCCGCGCAGAATGCATGCTTATCAGCAGATCCATGACTTTTTATAACAATGCCGCGTAACCCTAGCAGGCTGGCGCCATTATACTGACGATGATCAACTCGCTGTTTGAAAGCGTTGATCACAGGCAGTGCTACAAACCCTGCGGCTCTTGTAAATATATTGCGCTTAAATTCTTGGCGTAAAAAAGTAGCGAGCATTTGCGCCACGCCTTCTGATGTTTTTAAGGCAACGTTGCCAACAAAGCCATCGCAAACTACGACATCTGTTGTTCCTTTATAGATATCATCGCCTTCGATGTTACCGTAGAAATTTAACCCGCTGTCTCGCAGTAATTCTGCTGCTTGCTTGACCACTTCATTACCTTTGATGTCTTCTTCGCCTATATTTAGTAAACCAATGCTAGGAGCTTTCTTGTTTTCAATAGAAGAAACCAGCGTGGCGCCCATCATACCAAATTGTAACAAGTGTTCGGCAGTACAATTAACGTTTGCACCTAAATCCAATATATAGGTATGTCCTGTAATGGTGGGCAAAACAACTGCAAGCGCTGGTCTATCGATACCCTGAATGGTTTTTAGAACAAATCGGGATGTCGCTAATAATGCACCTGTATTGCCAGCGCTAATACACGCCTGCGCTTCACCACTTTTAACCAGGTTAATTGCGACACGCATGGATGAGTCTTTTTTGTTTCGCAAAGCTAGCGCCGGGGGTTCATCCATACCTACGACTTCACTTGCAGCATATAGCCTTATTCGTGGACCAAGAGGCATGTTAATGGCACGTAACTCAGCCTCGATCGCATCAGGAATGCCAACCAGAATAATGTCTACCTCCGGATCGTGGAGCAAGTACTCCACTGCTGAATGGACTGTAACATGCGGGCCATGATCACCGCCCATACAATCAATCGCCACAGTGATGTTCACTTTGGATTACTCTTAATAAGACGCTATGACAGTTGTGGGGGTGGTGTTTGATAAAATCAAGATCAGAAATGTCTACAGAATCTATTCGTCGTTTTTAGTTTTAATAACTTTCTTGCCGCGATAGTATCCATTCGGACTAATATGGTGACGTAAGTGTACTTCTCCAGTAGTAGGTTCTATGGCTAAAGGTGGGTTAGTCAGAAAATCGTGAGAACGATGCATGCCACGCTTGGAAGGGGATTTTTTATTTTGCTGAACAGCCATAATATGTTGACTCCAAATTAAACTTTAGTATGTTTATTTTTTCAACGACTTCAGTGAAGCAAAGGGGTGTTTCTTAACGACTGCTTTTGTTGCTTCTGAAGTGTTGATAGTAATGTTATTTATTGAGCACTCATTTTCCAGATGACGAGGAGAAATGGGTAAGCTCAGAATGATCTCATCTTCAATAAGTGTTAGTGCATCCATATCAGGAGATGCTAGAATGGCATCAACTGAATTATCTTCATCATAAGATGAGTACTCGTCTTGAGTTCTTGCTATCAGCAAATGAGTTTTCACATCCAATGTATGTTCTAGCTTACTAAGGCAACGTTGACAGCAAAGCGTGATCATTCCTGTAATTATTATTTTAAGTACCGGTCTACCTTTTTCGTCAAGAATACCACTTATCGAGTAAGCGATCTCTCCAGCATGATCTGACAAGTATTCGCGTAAACGTTCCAATTCAGCGGGCAGAATTTTACCATGATGTACTCCGGTATTGCGGACAAAATTGAGAGAATTTATGATAAAACGTTTACGCATAACCGATACATGCTATATTTTTTATAATTAAGTGTCAAAATCTATTATAAGCATTATAACATTTTGAAAACACAGTATGTTCACCCAAGACTTATTTTGGGATCCAGTTCGTTATATCGTCACGAACTTCTCCAGCGGCTAAAACTTCCTTTTGAATCGGCAAATCCGGCTATTAATGAGGCGCCTTTGCAAGATGAAATACCTGAAGCCACCGCACTTAGATTAGCGGAAGAAAAAGCACGTGCTATTGCCGCAATTTATAACGATGCGCTCATCATCGCGGCAGATCAGGTCGCTGTGCTGGAAGGTGTTCAATTGGGTAAACCGCTGAATTATGCTAATGCAGTCAAGCAATTACGTTTAATGCGAGGTAAAGAGGTTATTTTTCATACAGCGCTATGTTTATTAAATAGCCGTAATCATCGGCTACAAAAATGTGTTGTTCCCTATTTTGTTAAATTTCGCGAGATAAGCGATCAGCAAATCGAGCGTTATTTGTCCAAAGAGCAGCCTTATCATTGTGCGGGAAGTGCCAAATCTGAAGGACTCGGAATTGCATTGATCGAACAGATGAAGGGTGATGATCCAAATGCTCTGATTGGATTGCCGCTTATCGCATTAGTGGATATGTTGCTGGCAGAAGGAGTAGAAGTTATTTAATTTTTTCTTTACAGTCAGCAGAAGACCGATTAGCCTAATCATTTATACCTCAAATAAAAGTCATGAGCAGCGATGGAATGCAAGTATGCATAAGCAATTAGTTACGAATTCTGTCATTCTGATTTTTCTTGTGAGTATGCTCACGAATACATTAGGTTGGTCGTTTAATGACAAAGTCTTCGCTCATGAACTGGATCATCACTATCATGCTGCCTTATTTACTGCTGATCCACAGAAGCATCTTGATTTGCATCATGCCCTGGGTGATAGCGGTGAGCTGGATGCGGCAACGCATTTATGTCTTCATGCAGCCGGGCAATATCAGCCTTTTTTTGTGAACGCATCGTTGTCGATATTGGCCTCGGTTGCTGAAACAGAAATTTTGATGGTATTTGTTTCTGACATTATCCCTGAATCTATTCCAGATTCTCCATTTCGTCCTCCTCGAAGCATTTCTGCCACTTTATAGTTGAATCGTTAGGTCACACTTGTAGCAGTACTTTTTTGGCGGTAGTTATACGCATCATTATGCAAGTAAGTATCTCTTGCGGTGTAGATTTAGCTTAATTCAACAATGCTGGTAATGTGCTCATCATTATGAGCACAAGCTATAAGTATTTAATGCTTTTGCAGAGGATGCAATGAAATTTAAATCACAGGGCGCGCTATTATGTTCATGTTTGCTGCATAAGATGCAAATCTTAATACTGCTTCTGATATTTTTTTATTACCCGTTCCGGGCAGAGGCAAATTCTGATTCGCTAGATTTGAATATGAATCAGTCAGCACAGCTGTTACTTCGCAAGGAAGCCAATTTAACCTTGCGCGATGTGTTGGCGCTTATGTTGCAAAACAATCCTGAACTTGCTTCTTTTTCTAAGGAGATACTCGCTTTTGAAGGAACAAAACTTCAGGCCAGCAAGTTCAGAAATCCTGATTTTACAGTTGAGGCAGAAGATGTTAATTCCTCTAACCCGGCGCTGCAGCGTTTTACCACTTTCCGTATTAGTCAGCTGATTGAGCTCGGCGGAAAGCGTCGTGCCCGCATGGATGTTGCTTCACTAGGTCAGGAGCTGGCTGATAAAAGTTATGAAGTAAAAAGACTAGAGCTGATTGCAAGAACAGCCAATACGTTTATCGATGTATTGGCAGGACAAGAGCGGTTGCGGGTGGCAGAGGAAACTTTACAATTGACCCGGAAAGTGGTGGATACAGCTTATAAGCGAGTTGAATCAGGTAAAGCGCCACCTATTGAAGAAACGCGCTCCAGAGTCGCGCTTTCAACGGCAACCATTGAACTCGAACAAGCACGACGGGATCTTGCTTCAGCCAGGACGCAATTGTCACTTTTGTGGGGCAGTGCTATCCCACAATTTGGCGAAGTACTGGGAGATCTTGAAGCAACTGTTTTGATACCAGCATTTGAAGTACTTGAGCATCACATTCTGAATAATCCCTTGGCGCAGCGTGGAGTAAAAAATGTCGAGCATCGTGCAGCATTGATCGAACTTGAAAAGTCGCGGCGTATTCCTGATGTGACGCTGGGAGGTGGGGTAAGGCGTTACTTGATATCGGAAGATACCACTGCTGTGGTGAATTTATCCATACCCATTCCATTATTCGACCGAAATCAGGGTAATCTGCAGGAAGCTTATCAGCGTTTGAACAAGGCTAAGGATGAGCAGATGACAGTAGATTTGCTGCTCAGAACGGAGCTGACGCGTGCTTATCAGTCATTACTGGCAGCGCAGAATGAGATTAAGTTATTGCATGACGAGGTGCTGCCGGGGGCTAGAAGTGCTTTTGAAGTGGCGAATAGAGGTTATGAGTTAGGCAGATTCAGTTTCCTGGAAATGCTAGATGCGCAGCGCGCCTTGTTTCAGAACCGAGTTTTGTACGTGCGCGCGCTTGCTAATTATCAGCGCTTGATCAATGAAATCGAGCGTTTAATTGCAGCGCCACTCGATGGTCTTCTTGGCATGAACAGCACACGCCAATCTGACGGCAACCAGGAATATAAGGAGTAGGCAATGGAGAAAACACGATGGGCGCCCATCATTACTGTCATTATCATCGGCATTATCGTAGGCATAATCATCCTGACGCCGGCAAATCGTCCATCTGATGTGCGTGATGTAGCAAGTGATAAGGAGGCGCCATTTGTCATTGATTCTGCTTTGCAGGAGCGAGGAGGGAGTGATCGGTATCAACCGGCGCAAGGGCCAAGAGGAGGAAAGCTTTTTACGGCAGATGATTTTAGTGTGGAGGTGACTATTTTTGAAAAAGGGGTAGCGCCCCAATTTCGACTTTATCTTTATCATAAAGGCAAATTGATTCCACCCACTGAAGCCAATGTTGGTATTACATTGACGCGGCTTGGCGCACCCGCCCAGTTATTCCGCTTTACGCCCGAAAGCGATTATCTGATTGGCGATCAGGAAGTAGAAGAACCGCATTCTTTTGATCTGGCGATTGTCGCGGAGTGGAATGGCAGCACTTTCCGCTGGGGTTATAGCCAAGTTGAGGCCCGCGTAGAAATGTCAGACGAGACCTTGAAAAGCAGTGGGGTTCAAATTGCTACTGCTATCCCAGCAATCATTAAACCAACGCTCAGATTACCTGGTGAAATCATTTTTAATGAACACACCATCTTGCAGGTTGTGCCGCGCATGCCAGGCATGGTGATTGCGGTTGAGCGCCATCATGGCCAGCATGTGCAGAAAGGCGAGATCCTGGCGATTATCGAGAGTCCCATGCTGGCAGATTTGCGCAGCCAATATCTCATTGCACGCAAGCGATTAGCGCTGGCGCAAACTACCTATGAACGTGAAAAGCAATTATGGGAAGAAAAGATTACTGCCAAGCAGGAATATCTAACGGCACAGCAGCAATGGGATGAAGCCAGTATTGCGCTGGAGCTTGCATCCGAGCGGTTGCTCGCGCTTGGGGTAAGTCCTGAGTCTGCTCATTCGGGAAAAAATCTTTCCCGTTATGAAATTCGTGCGCCGATTCCAGGCATTATCACTGCGAAAGCAATCGTTCTAGGAGAAGCAGTAAAAGAAGATAAAGCGATTTTTACGATTGCCGATGTGTCGACAGTGTGGGCAGCGATCACGGTTTATCCAAAAGATTTGAATGTGGTTAAAGTAGGGCAGCAAGCAGCAATTAAAGCAACTGCATTTGATGTGGAAGGAGAGGGAACCGTCACATACGTAACGACGTTGATTGGTGGGCCAACGCGTGCTGCGACAGCGCGTGTCGAGCTGGATAACCATGATGGGAGATGGCGGCCTGGCATGTTTGTGACTGCCGAACTGGTGGCAGAAGAAATACAAGTGCCCGTGGCTGTGTTGGTAGAAGCAATTCAAACATTTCGTGACTGGTCAGTTGTATTTGGCCGCTATGGCAATTATTTCGAAGCGCGTCCGCTGGAGCTTGGCCGCAGCGATGGCACGATGGTTGAAGTGCTCAAGGGATTGTCTGCCGGGGAAAAATATGCAACCGGCAACAGTTTTGCCATCAAAGCTGAGCTGGGTAAAGCTGGCGCAACCCATGATCACTAGTTTGAGCAGTCATCTAGGCGGAGTGATTAAACATGCTTGAACGAATTTTACATCTCTCCATTCATCATCGCGGCCTGGTCCTGGCAGCAGTGCTGCTGATGGCCACGGTAGGTATTTACAGCTACCAGCAGTTGCCGATTGATGCCGTGCCCGATATTACCAATGTCCAGGTGCAGATTAATACGGTAGCAGCGGGTTATTCGCCGGTTGAGGTGGAGCAGCGCATCACTTTTCCGGTTGAAACCATTATGGCCGGCCTGCCTCATCTTGATTATACGCGCTCACTGTCCCGCTACGGATTGTCTCAAGTGACAGTGATCTTCAAGGATGGAACCGATATCTATTTTGCGCGCCAATTGGTCAGTCAGCGTATTCAGGAAGCTAAAGGCAGGCTGCCGGCAGGAATAGAGCCCGTGATGGGACCTATTTCGACTGGGTTGGGGGAAATTTTCATGTGGACGGTCGATGCCGAGAAAGGCGCCCGCAAAGCGGATGGCGCCGCCTATACAGCCACTGATTTGCGGGAAATCCAGGACTGGATCATCCGGCCCCAGCTACGCATGGTGCAAGGTGTGACCGAAGTGAATTCAATTGGCGGCTACGTCAAGCAGTTTCATGTTACGCCTTATCCCGAAAAGCTGATTGCTTACGGCCTGACGATTCAGGATGTGCTCACCGCTTTGGAGCGTAATAATCTCAATGTCGGTGCCGGCTATATCGAAAAAAGCGGCGAGCAATATCTGGTGCGTTTACCAGGGCAGGTCGCCAATCTTGATGAAATTGGCAATATCACGCTTGGCTCCCGCCAGGGTATCCCGATACGCGTCAAGGACGTGGCGGATATTCTGATCGGTAAGGAATTGCGTACAGGGGCTGCTACCCAAAACGGGCGGGAGGTGGTGCTAGGTACAGTGCATATGCTGATTGGCGAGAATAGCCGCATCGTTTCTGAGGCGGCCGCCAGGAAATTGACTGAAATCAATCGTAACTTGCCAGAAGGCGTTGTAGCCAAGCCTGTTTATGATCGTACTACCTTGGTAGACAAAACGATACACACCGTGGCTACTAATCTGCTAGAAGGTGCAGCACTGGTCATCGTGGTGTTGCTTTTATTTCTGGGAAATCTGCGTGCTGCCTTGATTGCTGCGCTGGTTATTCCACTTTCCATGCTGTTTACCTTTAGTGGAATGGTAACCAATCATGTCAGTGCTAATCTAATGAGCTTGGGGGCGCTTGATTTTGGCATTATCGTGGATGGGGCCATTGTTATCGTCGAGAATAGTATTCGCCGTTTAGCGCATGAGCAGGCCCGGCTGGGACGGGCGCTAACGCTTTCCGAACGCCTTGAGCTGGTGTTTGATGCAACCAAGGAAGCGCGCCGCGTACTGATTTATGGTGAGCTAATTATCATCATTGTTTATCTTCCTATTTTCGCCTTGACGGGGGTGGAAGGCAAAATGTTTCATCCCATGGCTTTTACCGTCGTGACCGCGCTGCTTAGCGCAATGGTTCTTTCCATCACCTTTGTGCCGGCGGCCGTAGCACTTTTCCTTTCCGGCAAAGTGACAGAAAAAGAGAGTCCCATGGTAATCTGGGCCAAGCGTGTTTATCAGCCCATGCTGATCGCAGCGATGCGTAATCATGGCTTGACGGTCACTATTGCTGTGGTTATTGTGATCCTTTCAGGCTTGCTGACAACGCGCATAGGCAGTGAATTTGTCCCCAGTCTGAATGAAGGGGATATTGCGCTGCATGCCATCCGTATCCCTGGTACCAGCCTGACGACAGCAGTTGAAATGCAAAACGAACTGGAAGAGACCATCAAGTCATTTCCTGAAGTAGACAAGGTGTTTTCCAAGATCGGAACCGCCGAAATTGCCACTGATCCCATGCCGCCAAGCGTGGCAGATATTTTCATCATGCTTAAACCGCAAGCAGAATGGAGCGGATCTTATCGCACTAAAGCAGAATTAATTGCCGCAATGGAAGAATTGATTCTGAAAGTACCCGGTAACAACTATGAATTTACCCAGCCAATACAAATGCGTTTTAACGAATTGATATCGGGCGTGCGGGCGGATGTTGCAGTAAAAGTATTCGGTGATGACATGGATACGCTATTCGAGGTGGGCGAGCAGATTGAAGCGTTACTAGGCACTGTGCCGGGCGCATCGGATGTCAGGGTTGAGCAAGTCACGGGCCTGCCCGTGCTTTCCATCCAAATGGATCGGGCAAAGATGGCGCGGTTTGGGTTGAATGTGAGTGACGTGCAGGATGTCGTTGCGATTGCAATGGGCGGGCGCAGCGCTGGGCTTATTTTTGAAGGCGATCGCCGCTTTGATTTGCAAGTGCGGTTGCCTGAACATTTACGAGGTGATATTGAAATACTCAAGCGTCTGCCGATTGGTGTGCCTGTGGTCAATATTGTCGGGATGGAAAGTATGCCTGAAACGGCCGCTACACCTGCATATGTCACGCTGGGTGAAGTGGCTAATTTTCAAATTACTCAGGGACCCAATCAGGTCAGCCGTGAAAATGGCAAGCGGAGAGTAGTTGTGACCGCGAATGTGCGTGGACGTGATCTGGGTTCTTTCGTCAGCGAAGCGCAAACGCTGATTGCTGAAAAAATACGCATCCCCAGTGGTTACTGGCTGACATGGGGCGGACAGTTCGAGCAAATGATTTCCGCTGCGCAGCGCTTACAAATCGTGATTCCAGTCGCACTCGGTTTGATTCTGCTCTTACTCTATACTATGTTTGGCAATTTCCGTGATGGACTATTGATGTTTACGGGCGTGCCCTTTGCATTGACAGGAGGTGTGGTGGCGTTATGGTTACGTGATATCCCGTTGTCCATTTCTGCGGGCGTAGGTTTTATTGCGCTGTCCGGCGTGGCAGTATTGAATGGTCTGGTGATGCTGGCGTTTATTCGTAATTTACGTGAACAGGGGTTGGCCTTGAACGATGCCGTCCAGCAAGGCGCACTTACCCGCTTGCGTCCCGTCTTGATGACCGCGCTGGTGGCTGCAATTGGCTTTGTGCCGATGGCACTTGCCACCGGTACCGGCGCAGAGGTGCAACGGCCACTCGCCACTGTGGTGATTGGCGGTATTCTATCTTCCACGGCGCTGACGTTACTGGTTCTGCCGGTGCTTTATCAATGGATTTATCAGCCAAAAATGACAGATATGGATCCAGTTACCACACAGTTATGATTTGTCGATCAAAAGGAGTTTAATATAATGATAGTTAAGTTAAGCAATTACCTTAAAGTATAAGGAGATAACATGGATAATATTTAGATATCCATACAAATATGAAAGAAAGGGTAATAAACTGTTTCAAAAAATATATCGAGTCAACGCGCACCCTAAATTTAATCAAAGAACTGGAGCATCTCATAAAGTAATTTCTTACTTTCCCAAAATACAAAATAACTGGCGTAGGGCGTAGAGTCGATTGGAGCTTTGTGGAAACCCGGAAAATGTAAGCACAAGATTATGGATTGCTCATAACAAAAACAGCGTGGCAAGCCCCAGAAAAATGAAGAAACCACCGCTATCGGTGACAGCAGTGATCATGACGCTGGAGCCAATGGCTGGGTCGCGACCCAATTTTTTACGTGTCAATGGAATAAGCACTCCCACCAGCGCAGCCAGCAGCAGGTTTAGCACCATGGCCAAAGCCATGACTAGGCCAAGCGAAATATTCTGATAAATGAGATAGGTGAATAAGCCAACGATGCTGCCCCATACTAAGCCATTTACCAGGCCGACACCAATTTCCTTGCCAATCAGTTTGAGAGTGCTGTCGGTACTGACCTGGCCGAGTGCAATCGCGCGAACAATCATGGTGATCGTTTGATTGCCAGAATTGCCGCCGACTCCTGCTACGATCGGCATGAGCGCAGCCAGTGCAACCAGTTTTTCGATGGAATCCTCAAACAAGCCAATGACACGTGAGGCAATGAAAGCCGTCACCAGATTGATGGCAAGCCATGCCCATCGGTTCCTGACACTTTTCCAGATTGGCGCAAACAAATCCTCCTCTTCACTCAAGCCAGCCTGGCTGAGTGCTTCACTTTCGGCTTTTTCCCGGATGAAATCTATGACTGAGTTAACGGTCACTCGTCCAAGTAATTTGCCATCGACATCAACCACTGAGGCAGAAACAAGATCGTAGCGTTCAAAAGCCTGGGTTACTTGTTGTGCTTTGTCATGAGGGTGAAATTTAGCGATTTCTTTGGTCATCGCATCGCTGACCATGACCTCAGGATCGGTGACTAACAGCTGATTCAGCAGCAACACGCCCTTAAGATATTCATTGCGATCAACGACAAACAGCTGATCGGTATGGTCTGGTAATTCACCCAAGCGCCGTAAATAACGCAATACCACCTCAAGTCTGACATTTTCTCGTATCGTAATGACGTCGAAATCCATGAGCGCACCCACGGAGTCTTCTGGGTAGGACATGGCAGCGCGCAGCTGCTCTCGCTCTGCCAGAGGCAGTGCCCGGAATACGTCCTCAATGACTTCGCTGGGTAAATCCGGTGCCAGATCGGCAATTTCATCTGCATCAAGCTGTTCGGCTGCTGCCACCAATTCGCTGCTGCCCATATCAGCAATGAGCGTTTCGCGCACGGCATCGGATACTTCAAGCAGTACCTCTCCATCATTTTCCGCCTTGACCAGACCCCATATGAAGAGGCGATCTTCCAGTGGCAATGTTTCCAGAATATGTGCGATATCAGCTGGGTGAAGCTTTTCGAGCACATTCTGAATGCTCGCCAGATTTTGTTTCTGGATAACGGATTCGACCAGTTCTTGCCGTGGTGAATCTTGCAGACGCACCAATCCTTCTACCAGCCTGTACTTGCGGAGCAAATAAATTATTCGCTCCAGTTTACTTTGCAAGTCTTCATTTTCATGGTGATTATTATCTTCACTCATGGCAGATTATCCAGTAGAAGAAGGGTTGTCATAATAAACAAACAGGAAATCAGCTCCTGTCAGCTGCCAGACAGAGTGATTCAAATATTGTCTTTTTTGTTATATCACAGGAATGAGCGTCTGTTTTTACAGATTTGTTATTCATGAAACAAAAGCAAAAGAAAGGGGGGGATGTTAACCCAGTCTGGCCTATTAAGCCAACTAGCAGAAATAGAAGAATGTGAATAGAAGAGCGTTAACAGTGCAGTGGCAAGGTTGCGATGTGCCAGGTCCGATAAACTTCCAGGAAATCGACTGCTGGATGAGATCTATCTCATGGGATCTGGGCTAAAGGCATGCGGCTGAGTATGATATTGCTTTTCTTCAGTAACTTCTGTGTCTTGCGGTTTCGATCATAATAGCGTGGGTTAGGGATCATTGAGGCAAGAAACGCTGCCTGCCTGGCAGACAAGCCCGAGGCCGATACGCCGAAGTAATGAAGGGCTGCTGCTTCTGCACCAAATACATCATGGCCCCATTCGATCATGTTAAGATAAATTTCCAGTATCCGGCGTTTGGGCATCATGTGCTCGAGCATGATGGTGATGATCATTTCTTCAAATTTACGCCAAACCGTTTTCTGGTCTGACAGGAACAAATTTTTTGCAAGTTGCTGACTGATGGTTGAGCCACCGGCAACCCATTCGCCTTGCTTGATATTTTTCTCAAGCGCATGTTGAATCGCTTGAAAATCGAAACCATTATGCTTCATGAACTGGCTGTCTTCCGCAGCGATGATGGCCCGTTTCAAATGGGGGGAGATATGCTCATAAGCTACCCATTGATGGCGTACTGTAGCGTCAGCATGAAGTTGCCTTAAAGTTTCCAGACGACTCTGCATGAACGCACTGGTACGTGGGTTGTAAGTATTCCAGTAAACAATATGGAGAAGTATCCATGTTAGATAGAGCAGGGCAGCACAGCTAGCGAGCAGCGACAGCCGCCATGGCCAGCGTTTGAGTAATTTTGCCATGTATCTCGTGCGCAATTAGATCATGTGTGCAGTATAAATTGAGTGACTGATACTCTGAGCTTAATGGATGGAGTACTTTTGGTTTGTGATTGGCTATTTTTTCAAAATTTCAATGATTCTCCTCGTTTCAGGTCTGATGCCACGCCATATGAAAAAAGATTCTGCAGCCTGTTCGACCAGCATGCCAACGCCATCTATCAGATTATCCACACCCTGTTGCCGGGCGAATTTTAAGAATGGCGTCAGTTCTTTGCCATACATCATGTCGTAAGCAAGGGATGCTTTGTTAAAAATACCTGTCGGTAAAAAAGGCAGTTCACCATGAAGACTCGCTGATGTGGCATTGATAACGATGTCAAAGTTCTTTCCAGCAATGTCCTGATAATGACCAGATAATATATTGCCGTGTGAAGAGAATTGCTTCTGTAGCACTTGTGCTTTCTCTTTGGTGCGGTTGGCGAGGGCAAGCAGATATGGTTTGCGTTCCAGCAGCGGTAAAATGGCACCACGGGCAGCGCCGCCTGCGCCCATTAATAGAACACTTTTACCGACAATGGTAACACCTTGATTCACCTCGATATCCCGAATCAATCCGGCGCCATCAGTGTTGTCGCCAAGGATGCCATGGTTTTCGTCAAATTTAAGGGTATTGACTGCTTGTGCGGCAGTTGCCCGATCTGTTAGGCGAGTTGAAATTGCATAAGCATCCAGCTTGAACGGGAGAGTGACATTCATTCCCTTGCCTCCACTTTGCTGAAATGTTCTAACTGCCGCCTCGAAACCATCCAGTGGCGCTAGAATAGCCTCATAGTGCATATCCTGCTGGGTTTGCCGGGCAAATTCCATATGGATGATCGGCGATTTGCTATGGCGTATCGGATTACCAATCACAGCATAAAAATCAGGCATAAGATAAGCTCGTTTGTAAAATAGGTTGGAGAATAAAACGCTGGATGGCGGTCAAGTCAATGAGTTGCTGTAATTTAGAGATTATTCGCTGAGCAATTTTTCTGAACGTGCAAATACCCAGGTACGGGTAATGTGCAAAATATCCGTGTCACGACTTATCTCAGGTGGAAAGGGCGCAAAACCGTTTTGTGCCGCTAGTCTGACGATACGTATGGCTGCATCATCGAGAATCTTTGTTCCTGAGGAACGATCGATACCGATGGACTCAAGACTACCATCGGATCGTATGCCAACAGTCAGCTGCAGACTGCCATAAAGCTTCTGCTTTCTGGCTTCTTCCGGATAGTTCAGATTGCCGATACGTTCGACTTTGAGCCGCCAGTCTTCCACATAGCGAGCGAAACGATATTCTTTTGTGCGTGCGCCGATAAACCTGCGCTTGGGCCGCTTCTGATATTCTTCGTATTCTTTGGCAATTTGAGCTTCCAAGCGAGCGATTTCAAGACTGCGTTGTAATAAGTCTGTGCTATCTAAAGGAGACGCAGGTTCGGGCTCAGCAGGTTTGGGCGATGTGGGCCCGTTTTCAGATTGTTCTGGTTGAGGAGCGGGTTGGACAACGCGTGGTTTACTTTTGGCGGCAGTTATAAGTTTCTTGACTTCATCTTCCAGTTGTTTTGTTTTTTGGGTTGCTTGAGCAAGATCAACTAATGGTTTGGTTTGTGGTAATACCGGAAGCGGCGATTTAGCATGCCGGTCATCATCAATGTTACCGCCTCCTTCCAGATTAGTTTGTGCCAATATATTGGTATCGATGGGTTTTTGCTCAGATTTGCTGTTAACCAGAACAACTTCCAGTGATTTCGCGGTATGTTTGGAAGGAGGTTCCGGTAGCTTGAAAGTGACGCCCAAGAGGATGATGGCGTGCAGGAGCAGTGAGATCAGAACTGCGATGTAGAAACGTTTGGGCTGATAAGATGACCAAGGAGGTGGCATCGTAAGGCTGTAATTTAACATCGTAACGCGAGTAACAGATAGCTAAACTTAACCAGATCAAATAAGCGCTTGCTGCGCAATATTCCGATAGTTGGATACATTTAAGATATTCGCTGCAAATTTTAGCGGAGTTTCATTTTCACTTATTCTGAAGGGGGAACAATGGGTGATTGATGAAGTGTATTTCATAATCGAAAAATATATTTTCAAGCTTGTTCCTTATGAAGGAATCGTGCGTTCAAGGTGCATTCAATTAAATCAATTTGGGATATTTCTAGCTTAACAAGTGTGCCCGGTAAAATATCTGGTAATGAGGGTACGCGCACGATCAAAGGGATGCGATCAAGCTTTACCAAATTTTCTTTGATGACTTGCGCGCTGGTTATTTGAATGTTTTCCTGTAGTAGCCAGCGTAGACACCAATAGCGTTCCATGGCGCGCTGGAAATCGCTATATACGCTATAAACCTGTTCGAAATCCCGCATCGATATCAACAATTCATCGCTGTCTTTAGAATAAGGCGGTGCTGTATCCATCAGTAATGCGATCAGCTGCCGCTGGTTGATTAAGTCTACGTAACGGCGCATCGGCGACGTGCTCCAGGCATATTGCGCGACACCTAAGCCTTGATGGGGCGCTGGAGAAAGACTCATTTTTACTTTGCCCCCATTCTGGCTACGATAAATTCCCGCAACGCCAGCATCAGCAAGCTGCTTGCCCCATTCGGTGTTTGCATAAATCATTAATTCAGAGACGACTCTATCGATCGGTGAACCGCGCCGACGTTCCTGAATGGTGATGTGATCTTGCTCGACGACGAAGTTATAATCAATTTTTTCATTGTTGATGTCATTTTCCTTGCCACGCAGTATTTCCATTTTGCGGGAAAAATTCCACAGTAAATACAATTCATGGGCAAAAGAGTAATTTGTGAGATTTTTTCTCAGCGTATCCTCATTGAACTGTTGTTCCAAGGTATCGTGACGCAAGTTGGCGACGATTTTGATTTTTTCTAAGCGGCTTTGGCAAGTTGTAACAGTAAAATCGTCGGCTACATCCAGATAGAGTGAAACTGCCGGACACAATCGTGTCTCGCTGAGAGTATAGAAGTGAATCGTTTTCTCAGGAAGCATGGTAATTTTTCTACCAGGCAAATAGACAGTCGAAAGGCGTTTTGCAGCAGCTTTATCTAAAAGTGAGCCAGGCGTAATACCCAAGGCCGGTACAGCGATATGGATGCCAATACGGAAGCTTCCCAGGGCAAGCGGTGTGACTGAGAAAGCATCGTCAATTTCAGTAGTGGTGGCATCGTCAATACTAAATGCTGCCACGTTAGCTATCGGCAAATTTTCAGGATCGTTAAATACACAATCCGTCTCGTGTAGGTTAAAGGTGGTTCCCTCAGGAAAATGCTCTCGCAGAAATTGATTAAAGTGATAATCGTGTGTAGAGGGTATAGCGCCACATTTTGCTAATAATTTGGGAACGCTGAGCTTGGTTGCAATGCAGACGGAATCAAGCGCTTTCCATTCTATGGTGTTTTTGTTTGGTTTATATAGCAACTCGTCCAATCGTGGTCTGAATTCCTCAGGTAGCACGTAGGTGCTCAACTGCTGCTTATAACGAGCCTGTTGCTCTGCTTCCAGCCGTTTTTTTTCTTGACTGGCAAGTGCTGCTCGTAATGCTTCAGCCGGAGCAGCTTTATAACGCCCTTGTCCTTTTCTGTAGAAATACATGGGGGCGCTGTTCAGCAGGATCATGATTGCCGCCACCTCGACCGGGCTAGGTGAGTGCCCAAAGTAATCGGTGGCTAAAGTATAGCTCGAGAATTCTTCGCTATTTGCGCAATATTCCCAGAGGAAATCAGTATCCAGATTGGCGGCAACTTGCTGTGCCTGATGCATAAATTCGTACAAGGGCGGCGCTTCAAACCGTAATAGCACCGATGAAGCCTTGATTTTAGAGCGCTTGCCGTGCGATGCTTCTACTTGCAAGGAAGTCGTATTGTCAGCAAGAATAGCGCCAACCTTAAAAATACCAGATTCTTCATAAAAAACGTTCACGGAATGATCCTTTCAGACGAGATCGAGGAATTTGACAAGAATCCTTGACGCAAAGATCGCCAGAATTTCATTCATTAATCGAGTTAAATTGATTATACATGCTATCATGTTTAACAATATGATTATTAAATATAATTTTTTATAAATATCAGAGCAATCGCTTTGTTTCTGCGTGCTGTAATAGCAATACAAAACAGAAAAAAGACTAAATCCAGCGCGACTAGTATAAAGATTGAGAGATCAGAAAAAGTACGCACGCACTGCGCCTGCCTTGTTGTGCTGCATGACACGCAATCCTTGTTTTTAGAATGATATGCTCAGATTCAATCCCGTAGTGTTAAATGGCAATTCCTTGCTCATTATAGTTTACTTACCTTGCGCCACTTCGTTTTTCTGCTTACAGCACGAGCGTACACGTACATAAGCATAGATTGATATATTTTTTTTATCATTACTCAAGACAAATGCTTTGCTGTAAAGTTTAGGTTCGGATTATTTTTCTGCTCTATTGCTTTATCTATAATAAATAAGCAAATTGGCTCGAGCTATTCGATTTATTGCTGAGCTAGCGCAAGTCTGGATCAATTCTGCAGTGGAATAAGAAAGTGATATTTTTCATAATATTGCGTATTAGAGTGATTAACTTCACAAAACACTTTTATCGTCAGGAGATGCGCGCTAAAATTCCTGTCCATTCATATGGATACTCTTGTCTGAGCTTGCCCGGGAGTGGAGAGGTGAATTTGGCAATGCTTTGAGTGAGCAATGCAGCTGTATTGGTTGTCAATAGGTATGACTAAACATTTACTGCTTTCTGTCATCTAATGCTGCAAGTAGATGTTGGATTAAAAGCTCAACTGAGTCGTGATGAGAGCATGATGAAAATGGAGGGTCGTGCAATGAGTTGTCTCTTAACTATTTTAAAACAAACCAGATTTTCTATATTTATTTTACTACTGCTGTTTGCTTCGCCTTTAGCGGCTGAGCAGATCGGCAGTGTGTCCACCAAATTCAAGATACTGGGTGCTAATGATAAAATTGTCATTGAAGCATTTGATGATCCGGAGATTGCTGGCGCTACCTGCTATCTCAGCCGGGCAAAAACAGGTGGCATTAGTGGTACGGTAGGAGTCGCTGAGGACACGGCTGATGCGTCCATAGCCTGTCGTCAGGTGGGTCCGATAGAGCTGCCAGAAAATATAAAGAATGGTCAGAGAGATGGCAAGGAGGTATTCAAGAAAAGTACCTCATTACTCTTTAAAACATTGCAGGTGGTACGTTTTTACGACCCAAAACGCAATGTGCTGGTTTATCTGGCCTATAGCGATAGAATCATTGAGGGATCGCCTAAAAACAGTATCTCAACCATTCCGATTATGTCGTGGCGTTAGTCTGATTATTTCGAGCTTAGGTAGGAAGGAGTAATGTATGACAAGTATATTCGTTTCGTTGATGGTGCTTAAACTTTCGCTATAATTACGCTTTTCCGATTTTTAGCCATTTAAAGATCATCTCTCATGCAGCTATTTGCTTTTGGTATCAATCATAATACGGCGCCGCTCAGCATCCGTGAGCAGGTTACATTTTCAGAAGATACAATGGAACATGCCTTGCATGATCTGGTGGGACATCATGCAGTTAAAGAAGCAGCGATCGTTTCAACTTGTAATCGTACCGAAATATACTGTAGCACTGAAAAACCTGATGCGGCTATTCACTGGCTCACAGATTTTCATCGCTTACCTGCACGTGAGTTAGATCCTTTTCTTTATCAATTACCCCGTGAGCAGGCAGTTAAGCATGCTTTCCGGGTTGCCAGTGGACTGGATTCCATGGTGCTGGGCGAACCACAGATACTCGGTCAGATGAAAAACGCGATCAAATCAGCGGAGAATGCAGGTACGCTAGGTTTGTTGCTGCATAAGCTGTTTCAACGTACTTTTTTTGTAGCAAAGGAGGTGCGGACGTCTACTGAAATCGGTGCATGCTCCGTATCAATGGCGGCGGCGGCGGCTCGCCTGGCGGAACGGATATTTGGTGATATCAGTGAACAGAATGTACTGTTTATTGGTGCGGGAGAGATGATCGAGCTTTGTGCCAGCCACTTTGCTGCCAGGCGTCCTAAACGGATTACGGTTGCCAATCGCACGGTTGAACGGGCCGAGGTTTTATCGCGGCGCTTTAATGCGCGACCTATTCCACTCAGTGAATTACCCGAGCAACTAGCCTTGCACGATATTGTGATTACCTGTACCGCGAGCCCACTGCCGATTCTGGGTAAAGGAATGATGGAGCGCGCTATCAAGATCCGCAAACATCGGCCTATTTTTATTGTCGATCTGGCTGTACCCCGGGATGTCGAGCTGGAAGTTGCAGAGCTGGACGATGTTTTTCTTTATTATGTGGATGATCTGGCGGATATCGTTAAGGAGGGACTGGATTCACGTCTCAGTGCGGTGGCGCAAGCTGAGACCATTATTGAATCTAATGTGATCGATTTTATGCGTTGGTTGGCAACGCGTGAAGTGGTTCCGACCATCAGGGCATTACGCGATCAGGCCGACCGGTTTCGCAGGCATGAGCTGGCGCGTGCTCAGAAGCTGTTGGCTAAAGGCGAAGATCCAGAGAAAATACTCGAATTGCTCAGTAATGGGCTGACCAATAAATTTTTACACCTTCCTTCCAGTATACTGAATCATGCCGCCGATGATGAGCGGGATAAGCTGGTCGAGCTGATCAATCGGTTATATCAACTACACTACCCACAATGAATAAAAGTATTACAGACCGGCTCACTCGTTTGAGTGTGCGGCTGGAGGAATTGAATCAGCTATTAAGTAGCGAGAAGATCACGGCTGATCTGGATAATTATCGCAAACTTACGCGCGAGCGTGCCGAGATTGTACCAGTAGTCGAGCTATATCAGGCCCATCATCAGACCGAGCTGGATATTCAAACCGCGCGCGAGATGAGTGCAGATCCTCAAATGCGTGATTTTGCTGATGCTGAAATTGTGACAGGGAAAGAAAAACTTCAGAAAATTGAAACCGAACTACTGAAGCAGTTATTGCCCAAAGATCCTAGTGACGAGCGCAATATTTTTTTAGAGATCCGTGCTGGCACAGGAGGGGATGAATCTGCTTTGTTTGCAGGGAACCTGTTTCGTATGTATACGCGCTTCGCTGAGCGCCAGCGCTGGCAAGTCGAGATCATTTCGCAAAGCCCGTCTGATGTAGGTGGATACAAGGAAATCATCGCCAGGATTATCGGCTATGGTGCTTATTCCCGGCTCAAGTTTGAATCGGGTGGCCATCGCGTGCAACGGGTGCCTGTGACAGAAACCCAGGGAAGAGTACATACTTCGACCTGTACCGTGGCAGTTATTCCAGAGGCAGATGAAATTACCGGGGTTGAGCTGAATCCTGCTGATTTGAGAATCGATACGTTCCGAGCATCCGGTGCAGGTGGCCAGCATATCAATAAAACGGATTCGGCTGTACGCATTACCCATTTGCCAACAGGCATCGTGGTCGAATGCCAGGAGGGCCGTTCTCAACATAAGAACAAGGCACAAGCAATGAGCGTATTGGCTGCCCGGATTCTTGATAAGCAAATGCGTGAGCAGCAGGCAGAACAAGCGGCAACACGCAAATCACTGGTGGGAACCGGAGAGCGCTCGGAGCGGATCCGCACCTATAACTTTCCACAAGGACGGGTAACAGATCACCGTATCAATCTCACGCTGTACAAGATGGATCAAATCATGGATGGAGATATCGATGAGCTTTGTTCGGCACTAATGGCAGAACATCAAGCAGAACAACTCGCATCCTTGATGGAAAAGTGACGAATAGAAGGGAATAACCGCTTCATAGTGGTTGTGCAATATGCAGCTTACCATTGCACGTGCACTGCAAGGCGCGCGTTGTCAGATAGATGACATAGAGGCGCGTTTGCTGCTGCAGTATGTGCTAAATATAAATACCGTCTTTCTTACTGCTTACTCAGACTTTGTACTGAATCACGAGCAAGCTGATTCTTTCCAGTTACTGGTCGCAAGGCGGATTGCAGGGGAGCCGATCGCCTATCTTATCGGTGAACGCGAATTCTATGATTTGACGTTTAAAGTCACGCCTGCCGTGCTGATTCCGCGACCGGAAACAGAATTACTGGTAGAGCTTGCCTTATCACGCATTCCAGTGAATCAAGCGTGCAACATTCTCGATTTGGGTACTGGAAGTGGCGCAATCGCGCTCACGATCGCGAAGCACCGGCCGCTTGCGCATGTTACCGCAGTCGATCTCTCACCAGATGCCTTGGCAGTCGCCCGGTTGAATGCAGAAAAACTGAAGGTAGATAATGTACGGATGCTTGCAGGAAGCTGGTTCGATGGACTTGATCAGGAAAAATTCGATCTGATCGTTTCCAATCCCCCTTATGTGGCCGATGGAGATCCGCATCTGGAGCAGGGTGATTTACGCTTTGAGCCGCGTCTGGCGTTGACAGCAGTTGGTGATGGCTTGGCATGTATCCGCCAGATCATCGCAAACGCTCCCCAATTTCTTGTGTCAGGAGGTGAGTTGTTGCTGGAGCATGGTTACGATCAAGCCGCTATTTGCCAGCAATTGCTGGCAGAATCCAATTTCATTAACATTTTTTCTCACCTAGATTTGGCGGGAATATTACGCGTGAGCGGTGGGCAACATTATGATCGTCCGCTAGCAACAAGCTAACTGCTGCTAGCAACAAGCTAGCTGCTAGAATATGACTAAGGAGTGTCTTTCCGAGACCACTGACTCTATCGTGAGATACCGCAATAATTCCTGATAAGAAAGAGAACCATAGTGTTGCTTCGTTATCCAATAACAGAACTAACTTTCAAGATAATCATTTAAGGAGGATATTAAGACGTGAACGTAAATGAACTGATTGAGCAACAAGTCAATTCCCATTCGGTAGTGCTATACATGAAAGGTACACCCGAGTTTCCGCAATGCGGGTTTTCTGCCAATGCCGTTAAGATACTCAATGCATGTGGTGTTC
Organism: Nitrosomonas communis; assembly: GCF_024102715.1. GTDB lineage: Bacteria > Pseudomonadota > Gammaproteobacteria > Burkholderiales > Nitrosomonadaceae > Nitrosomonas > Nitrosomonas communis_B. The sequence continues at coordinate 7,416 of NZ_JAGFJM010000009.1, read as the reverse complement.
AAGACTTTTTCACGGTTGATGTGCTGGCTGAGCCGGAAATTCGTCAGGGAATCAAAGAGTATTCTAATTGGCCGACTATTCCACAGCTTTATGTGAACGGTGAATTTATCGGTGGCTCAGATATCATGACTGACATGTATCAAAGTGGAGAACTGCAGAAATTATTAGAGAAATAAGAATGCAGATAATGGTCAGTTACCCCCAGCGATTAAGAGGGGGGCTAACTGATTGCGCTGGCAATGACCCAGTAGCGTGTAAATTTCCCTGCAGCAATGAAGATAACAGCTCCAAGCCAATGGATGCGTAGCCAGCCTGCAGCGACACACAGTACATCACCGATCAAGGGTAACCAAGAAAGAAAGAGTATCGGCGCGCCATGACGGCGCGTCCACTCCAGTCCACGGGATTTACTGCCGATTTTGCTATGCATTGCTTTTTCATCTGGCAAAAGACGACCTATCACATAAGAACTCAACCCTCCTAGCGTGTTGCCGACTGTTGCCACGCCTAAGGCCGCTGCATACAGCTCAGGATAAGTCATGAGCACACCGACAAGCACCGCCTCCGAACCGCCGGGAAGCAGAGTAGCAGCCAGGAAACTACTGGTAAACAACGCCAGCAGACTTGATTGTTCATCCATGATAATGCTGAAGATTGAATAATGACTTGCTTATGCTCCCTAGTTTACCAGAGAGCATAATAAAGTTGCTTATAAATAAAGTTATTTGAAGATTGATTCGTAGGTTTCCAAACCATTAATTCTAGTAGAGGCAAATTATAATGCCTAACGCAAAGTGACTGCTCGCTCATTTCGATGATTGAAGAGGAATGAGTCGCAACATTGTTATTTCTGCAGAACGACTCAGAAGCTTGTTCAATCAATACTCGTTTTCAGCTATTGATTCATGTCGAGTGTAAGCCCCAGCGGGTTGTCAGTTGCGGCATGTTTTTCCCTCTGCATATGGCAGCCGCTGATGAAGATCAAACAGCGAACCTATCGCGCAGGATGCGTGCGGCATTGACCATTTTTTCCAATGCGGCTTGTGTTTCCGGCCAGCCTCGTGTTTTCAGGCCGCAGTCTGGATTGATCCATAATTGCTGGGGTTGGATGTGGCGCAGCGCTTTTTCCAGCAATACCAGCATCTCATTGGTGTCCGGGACACGTGGAGAGTGAATGTCATACACACCCGGTCCGATTTCATTGGGATAAGCAAACTGTACGAATGCATCCAGCAATTCCATGCGTGAACGCGAGGTTTCAATGGTAATGACGTCCGCGTCCATTTCGGCAATTGCCGGCAAGATGTCGTTAAATTCCGAGTAACACATATGAGTATGAATCTGAGTTTCATCTTTTACGCCAGAACTCGCAATGCGAAATGCCTTTACCGCCCATTGCAGGTATTCAGCCCAAGCTGATTTTTTCAGCGGAAGCCCCTCGCGGAAAGCAGGCTCATCGATCTGAATCATGCTAATTCCTGCCTGCTCCAAATCTTTTACTTCATCGCGGATGGCAAGGGCTAGCTGCAATGCAGTCTCTGCATAAGGTTGGTCATCGCGCACGAATGACCACATCAGCATGGTGACGGGACCGGTCAGCATGCCTTTGACCGGTTTGCTGGTCAGGCTTTGGGCATAACCGATCCAGTTGACTGTCATCGCTTCTGGGCGGTAAATATCACCATAGAGGATGGGTGGTTTGACACAACGTGAACCGTAGCTTTGTACCCAGCCATGTTCGGTAAAAACGTATCCCCATAGCTGTTCTCCGAAATACTCGACCATATCGTTGCGCTCGGCTTCGCCATGCACCAGCACGTCGAGGCCGATTTCTTCCTGTTGCTTGATGACATTCTGAATTTCAGCACGCATCGCTTTGAGATAGTCCAAATGGTTGAGCTGTCCTTTTCTGAAAGCGGCTCGCGCTTTGCGAATCTCGGTTGTTTGCGGAAACGAGCCAATGGTGGTGGTTGGCAGTAGTGGTAATTGAAAATGCTGCCGTTGCAAAGACTGCCGCTGCGCAAACGGATGGTTACGCTGGCAATCGCGCTGGGTTAGTCTGCGCAATCGCTCTTGCACGACCGGATTATGTATGCGGCTAGACTGCTGCCTTGACTGCCTGGCATGAGCAGCTTCTTCCAATGCTGCTTGGATGGAGGCTTCTCCCTGGTTCAGGCCACGCCCAAGCAATGCAACTTCGTTGAGTTTTTGTACCGAGAAAGCTAGCCAGTTTCTGATTTCATCATCCAACCGGGTTTCCAGCTCAAGATCGACGGGGCAGTGCAATAACGAGCAGCTTGGTGCGATCCACAATCGTTCTCCTAAAATAGCTTGTGCTTGGGTCAAGGTTGCCAATGCCTGGGAGAGATCGGCGCGCCATACGTTGCGTCCATCGATGATGCCGAGTGACAGCACTTTATCAACGGGGTAATCGGTCAGAAAGGCGTTGAGCTGATCGGGTGCGCGGCATAGATCGAGATGCAAGCCAGCAACAGGCAAGGCTTTGAGCTTTGCCGCATGGTTATCGACGGCATCAAAATAGGTTGTCAGCAGCACGCGTGGGCCACTTCCTTGCAGCGTTGTGTAAGCCTCGCTCAACTTCTCTAACCAGATTTCCGTCGGATCATATGCCAAAAATGGCTCATCCATTTGTACCCATTGCACGCCAAGCGATGCGACTCTAGTCAGAATTTCTTGATAAACAGGCAGCAAGCGGGGTAGTAAATCCAAGCGGTTAAAATCTGCGTCGGTTTCCTTGCCCAGAAATAAGTAGGTCAATGGTCCAATCAGCACCACCTTGGGTGTAATTCCCAGTGTCTGGGCTTCGGCGATTTCGTCAAACAACTGCTCTGAAGTTATCTGAAATTGGCTGCGTTTGTTGAACTCCGGCACAATGTAGTGGTAGTTGGTATTAAACCACTTGGTCATTTCCATTGCGGGCTGATGCGATGCACCGCGTGCCATGGCAAAATACGTATCGAGTATGGTTTCATTTTGATTTGAATGGAAACGCTCGGGTATTGCGCCAAGCAGTGCGGTCATGTTGAGCACATGATCGTACAGTGCAAAATCGCCGACGGGAATCAGATCAATGCCGATTTCCTTTTGCGCAAGCCAGTGATGTTCGCGAATGGCTTTTGCCTGATGTTGTAACTGTTTTACATCGATGTCTTGGCGCCAATATGCTTCCAGTGCCTGTTTTAGCTCCCGGCGTGCGCCTATCCGCGGGAACCCCAGATTATGTGTCAAAGCCATGATTGCTATTCGTTTTATTGTATTGAGAGAGCAATCATTGTGTGGCATGCTAAACTATGAATCAAATGAAAGTTTTTTCAATAATTATGAAAATAATTAATATATGCTTGAGTTACGTCATCTCCGAACTTTGACCGCACTCCAGGAAACGGGTAGCGTATCGCTCGCCGCCAAGCGCGTGCACCTTACCCAATCGGCGCTTTCCCATCAGATCAAAGCATTGCAGGATTATTATCAATTGCCGTTGATACAACGGCAGGGGCATGCCATTCAACTGACTGAGGCGGGAAGACGCCTTGTCCTGCTAGCAGAAAAGGTTATCCTGGAGGTGCAGGCAGCTGAGCGTGATCTCGCCCGATTCTCGCAACGCATGGCAGGCAATTTGCGCATCGCCCTTGAATGTCATACCTGTTTCGACTGGCTGATGCCGATTATGGACATTTTTCGTGAACATTGGCCGGAAGTGGAGCTGGATCTGGTTTCCGGATTTCACGCTGATCCGATCAACCTGCTCAAACAGGGCGAAGCGGATATCGTTATTGGATCAGAAAACAAACCGCAGCGGGATATCGTGCATCACCCTTTGTTTCGTTTCGAGATTCTGGCAGTGCTCGCGCCCGGGCATGAGTTCGCGAAAAAACGCTTTCTGGAGGCAGCCGATTTTGCTAATGCGACCCTGATCACTTACCCTGTCCCCGAAGAGCGTATCGATTTGATCAGCAAGGTACTGATGCCAGCGGGCATAGTATGGCAACGGCGGACAGCCGAGCTGACTGTTGCCATTTTGCAGTTGGTGGCGAGCCGCCGTGGCATCGCGGCGTTGCCCAATTGGGGAATCAAGAGTTACGTCGATCATGATTATGTCATCGCCCGGCACATCAGTGCCAATGGTTTGTGGAGCGATTTGTTCGTGTCGACACGTAAAGAAACTGCATCTCTCCCGTATTTACAGGATTTTCTGACAACGAGCCGGGATCAATGCTTTGCTACGTTAGATGGAATTGTTCCGCTTAAATGAAGGCAACAAGGATGGATGGTGACGGATGTGGATGGATAAAATGATTTATCCATCCCTCTGTATTTAATTAATGCACAGTGACAGCGGCTTCTTGATCGCAGATCAGGTTGGCGCAATAGGTTTCATGAATGCCATCCAGGAATTTCCACAATGCGTCGCAGGCCCGCTCCGTAGCTGCCAGTACTTGAGCCTGTTTTTCTGGCGTATCAGCAAATCGTTCGATGATCGCCCATTCTGCTTGTGAATGATAGATATCTGCTTTCTGGTGCACCGAGAAGAATTCGTAATCTTTTGGATTGCTCATACCATAGAATTTGGCCAGTCCATCAATTTTGACTGCAGCGATATCAGGGACTTGTGACTCAAATGCGTGTAGCGCGGCGAGACCGGCATAGAAAGGTTGATTCAGGCAGATATCCCGGAATGTCGACACCAGATTTTCTGTTTCAGGCAGGGCAGGAGCATTGGCCAGGCTTTTGTCGTCTGCGCCCAAGGCAAATGCAAACGCTTTCCATAAAGCTGGATGATTGCCGTCGCCATGTTCTTCGTCGATCAGGTTTTTGAGTACTTCCTGGCGTACACTGATATCACCACTATTTGATTCGGTATGAATGTGCGGTGTGTTGAAATGCACGGCGCTCAGATAAGTCGGCTCAGCCAGTACGTTATAGAAATATTGTTCTGCGTAGTGACGCAACTGCTCTTTGGTCAGTTTGCCTTCAGTCCACGCGATGTAAAAGGGATGTTTCAATAAGTGTTTGTTGCTAATAATAGAATTGATTTTGTGTTTAAAAATTGTATTCGCTGTCATGGTTGTTCCTTTTCTTTTAATCAGTGATGGATGAAGAAATACCAGGCACAATCATCGCTAAATAACCGAGCTAAGTCAATTCAAACGAAACTTTTGCTGTCAGTGGTACTGCGCCAATCTCAACTTGATGTCCCTAACGGTGAAACGATCTGTTAGTGCACTGATCTGGTGCGATCTGCTTGCCAGGCTAGTCTTCGACCAGTACAGCAAAGCGCTGTGCCAGATAGTCAATCAGGGTTCGTACTGACTGCAACAAGCTGCGGCGCGAGGAAAATACGGCGTGAATAATAGCGATTTCGTTAAGATCATGCACTGAGGATTCGTTGTTCCTGAAATAGAGCGATGATGGTTATTTTATAAGCGGTGTAAGCGTTTCTTGCCAAGAGTAACGCCTGGAAAATGTTGCAGTGCCTGTTATTTTTGCAAGGCGTTAAGTATGCCGCGTAATATGTTGACTTCTTCCTTTTCCAATTGAGTGCGGGCAAACATGCGGCGTATGCGCTGCATCAGGCGCTTAGGCTGGTTGGGATCAAGAAATTCACTCGCAATCATAGCTTGTTCCAGATGCCGGTAAAACAGCTCGATCTCATCGAAGCTGGCCAACTGATATGCTGATTGCCGTGAGGGCAGGGGAGTTGTTTCGGTAAATGCCATGCGCAACTCGTAGGCCATGATTTGTACGGCAGCGGCCAGATTGAGCGAAGAATAAGCGGGATTGGCCGGAATATGCACCGTCAGTTGACACTTGCTGATTTCAGTTGTGGTCAGACCAGAGCTTTCCCTGCCAAAAACCAGCGCTACTGGCGACTGTGCTGCATGCACCAGGAGTTCCCTGGCAGCTTGCCTGGCATCGAGCGTCTGGTGGGAGAGATCGCGCGTGCGGGCGGTCATCGCTACCGCCAGCACGCTCTCATGCAACGCTTCTTCCAGGCTGGTCACTATACACGCCTGCTCGAGAATGTCGCGCGCATTGCTGGCGCGTACATCCGCCTCATTGTCCGGAAAGGATTTAGGATTGACCAAGTACAGCGCGCTTAATCCCATCGTTTTCATTGCTCTTGCAGTACCACCGATATTGCCGGCGTGGCTGGTGTGACTTAGTACGATACGGACATTATCGAGCGGAGAGGGGCGATTCATATTAAAATTACGCTTCTTTCAATTCTTTATCTTTCTTGGTTTTAAAAATAAAATGCATCCAATGCTTACCATCGCGGTAAAAGCCGCGCGCCGTGCTGGCAGTATTATCAATCAGGCCTCACGAAATCTCGATATTTTGACAGTTTCGCGCAAATCACACAGCGATTTCGTCAGTGAAGTAGATGGTGCGGCTGAAGAAGCCATCATCAAAGTATTGCTGGATGCTTATCCTACCCATTCGATTTTAGCAGAAGAAAGCGGTGATCGCGGAGACGCGAAAAAGTCGGAATACCAGTGGATTATTGATCCACTGGATGGCACCACCAATTTCCTGCATGGTTTTCCTAAATATTCAGTATCGATTGCGTTATTGCATCGAGGTATCCTGTCGCAGGCAGTGGTGTATGATCCGGTCAGCAATGAATTGTTTACCGCCAGCCGTGGCCGTGGCGCCTATCTCAACGATCAACGCATCCGCGTCAGCAAACGCGCTCTGCTGGCTGATTCGCTGATCGGCACAGGTATTCCGTTCCGTGATCTTTCCTTCCTGGAACCTTATCTGGCCATGTTCAAAGATATCATCCCCAAAACGGCTGGCATCCGCCGTCCTGGTTCTGCTGCACTCGATCTGGCATATGTCGCCGCCGGGCGCTATGACGGTTTCTGGGAGATCGGTTTGTCTCCCTGGGATATCGCCGCAGGTTGCCTGCTTATTCTCGAAGCAGGCGGCATGGTCAGCGATCTGGAAGGCAACGAAAATTACTTGAAGAGCGGGCAAATTGTCGCAGGCAATCCCAAGATTTTCGTGCAACTGCTGCAAATTATCGCGCCGCACTTAACGCCTCAGCTGGTCGCAGCTAACCGCTAATCCACTGCATCATAGCAGTGAAAAGAAGCAAGAGAGTTGAGCCATGAACAAAAAGCAGCTCTCTGAACGCAATATTTGCACCAAATTCATCACCCCTACCTTGCAACAGGCAGGATGGGATGTCGCGAGCCAGGTGCGGGAAGAATTTCTGCTGACCAAGGGGCGCATCATCGTGCATGGTCGGTTGCCGCTGCAAAGTTTTGTCTGTTCGTAAGAAGGAAGGACTTACCATTGCGCAGGCGGCAGCGCATTTTTGCGTGGGAATTGCCAGCGTGACGCGCTGGGTGAAGAATCCCAATCCCAAGCAGACCCGTAACAAACCGG
>NZ_JAGFJM010000060.1 GCF_024102715.1 Nitrosomonas communis | reverse complement strand
TCAAGATCAATGACGATTCGCTGATCAATCTGGAATTGTCTGCACTGGAAGCCGATAGTAAAGGCAGAGTAATTGCCAGTCCGCGCTTGGTAACAGCTAACCGGGTAGAAGCAACTATTGAGCAGGGAACTGAAATTCCTTTTCAGATCGTCAGCCAGCTAGGCAGGCCGCAGATTCAATTCAAAAAAGCTGTGCTGGCGCTCAAAGTGACGCCACAGATTACCCCAGATGACAATATTATTATGAAACTGCAAGTCAATCAGGATACACGCGGCACAGATACACCGGCTGGGCCAGCGATTGATACGAAACAAATTACAACCGAAGTATTAGTCGTGAATGGCGGCACAATTGTAATTGGCGGGATTTTCGAGCGGGCGGAACGGCAAACTACCAATAAAGTACCCATGCTGGGCGATGTACCGATACTTGGCAATATTTTCAGGAATAACGCAAAACGGGATGATAAACGGGAATTGCTGATTTTTGTCACACCACGAATCTGGAATGAGAACTTAAGTATACGCTAAAGGGTTTAGCCTAAAAACGTCATTGTCAGGTTAAAATTTTTCATGCACGATGAATTCTAATTGCCGCCAGGCTTCATAGACGACGATGGAAACGGCATTAGCAAGATTTAAGCTGCGGCGTTCAGGCAGCATCGGAATATGGATACGTTGACTGTCTGCAAAGCTTGCCATGATCTCCATCGGCAAGCCGCGGCTTTCTGCTCCAAAAAGAAAGACATCCTGGCTGGCATAGCTAACTTGATCATAGCGTTGCTTTCCCTTGGTGGATACAGCAAAAATACGTCGCCCTGACAAGCTGAGAATACATTCTTCCCAGCCTTTATGTAATACCACATTGGCAAATTCATGGTAGTCCAGCCCGGCGCGCAACAGTTGCTTATCATTCAGGAGAAAACCCAGCGGCCTGATAAGATGCAGCGTTGCACCGGTATTCGCGCAAAGCCGTATGATATTACCGGTATTAGGCGGAATCTCAGGCTGATAGAGAATGACATCAAACATGTGGTGATTCTATAAAATGCCTTGCTGCCCGGCTGTCTTGATTGAAGTGGTTGATGGCATCGCCCGGGCGATTACCCATACACTGATCTCACTTGCGCCTTGCTGGCATACTGCTTTTGCCAGTTCATTCAATGTTGCGCCGCTCGTCATGACATCATCCAGTAAGGCCACATGTTTCCGGGCAAAACTCGCTGTGCATTTAAATACATTGCGCAGATTACTGCGCCGTTTCTTCCAGGGCAATTCAGTTTGAGAAAGCGTGTTCCGAGTACGGACACAAACGTGTGGCAACAGGGGAATGCCCATTTGCCTGGATACATGCCGGCCAATTTCTAGCGCTTGATTAAATCCTCTTGCTTGTAATCTAGCCGGATGGAGCGGAACAGGGATGATGACATCCGGAGGAGCAGAATAATTCATTTTTGCTATTAATAGATTGGCTAAAAGAGGGGCTAGGGCTAAGTTTTCCTGATATTTCAGCGAATGAATCATGGCATCGACCGGGAAGGCATATCGTAATGCTGCGATTGCATGTGTCCAAGCGGGGTGATGAGCCAGGCAGGCGCCGCAGATACGGGAATCAACTGTCGGCAATAAGCACAAAGGGCAATGCACAGCGGGTAATTGCGGTAAGCCATCATGGCATGCGCGGCATAAATCGCCTTTGCAAGTTGCCAGGCATAGCACGCAATTTCCTGGTAACAGCATTTGCATAATATTTAATCGCCTGTTCAGAAATTTTAATAGAAAATTTGACAATTACGACCTGATCCTTGATGATTTCCAGTACCGTATTATAAATAGAGCGAAGTGCTTTGACTAAGTCATGATTCAATCCAATACCAAATCTATTGTCAGCGAAACAGAGAAAGCTAACGGCGATCAGCATGATCGTTGTCATGTGACGCCTTGGCGTATTGCACAAATCCAGGCTTTAATGGATTTACCTTTTACTGATCTGATGCATCAGGCGCAAACCATTCATTGCCAATACCATGATGCCAGTGCGATTCAATTATCCACCCTCATTTCGGTCAAAACAGGCGGCTGCCCAGAGGATTGCGGTTATTGTCCGCAAGCTGCTCGTTATCATACGGGTGTTGATAGCCAGGACATGCTGTCGCCAGACACCGTTGTGACGGCTGCCCAGGCAGCCAAGGCGGAAGGCGCGACACGGTTCTGCATGGGAGCGGCCTGGCGTGGGCCCAAACAGCGTGATATCGACCGCATGACTGAAATCATCGGTGCGGTCAAAGCACTCGGACTGGAAACTTGCGCTACTTTGGGCATGTTGAGACCAGGTCAGGCGGAACAACTGAAACAGGCTGGGCTGGATTATTACAATCATAACCTGGATACATCACCGGAATTTTATGGCGAAGTCATTACCACGCGCGATTATCAGGATCGCCTCGATACACTCGAGGAAGTGCGCAGGGCAGGCATCAATGTTTGTTGTGGCGGGATTGTGGGCATGGGCGAATCCCGGCTTGCACGCGCAGGACTGATTGCACAGTTGGCAAACCTGGATCCGTATCCGGAATCGGTACCGATCAATTATCTGGTGCAGGTTGAGGGCACGCCCCTTTACGGTACCGAAGCGCTCGATTCATTCGAATTCGTGCGCACCATCGCAGTTGCGCGCATTACCATGCCCAAAGCGATGGTCAGATTATCTGCTGGCAGACGGCAAATGTCGGAAGCTGTCCAGGCATTGTGTTTTCTGGCAGGGGCCAATTCCATTTTCTATGGAGATAAATTGCTGACGACTGGCAATCCTGAAACGGACAACGACAAAGCACTATTTCAGAAACTAGGATTACGCGCCTTATAACCGGAATGCTGACAGATCTCTCAGTCCAGCTGAGGGAGCGGGAAAATGCCGGACTTTATCGTCGCCGGTTGCTGCTCGAAGGCCCGCAGACGACGCAGGTGACAGTAGCAGGCAAACATTATCTCGCTTTTTGCAGTAATGATTATCTCGGGCTTGCTAATCATCCGGCGTTGATTGAAGCAGCCTGCCAAGGTGCGCGCCGGTATGGCGTGGGATCAGGAGCTTCCCATCTGATTTGTGGCCATTCTTCAGCGCATCATACGCTGGAGGAAGCATTGGCCCGCTTTGTCGATTTGCCCGGGGCATTGTTGTTTTCTACTGGTTACATGGCCAACCAGGCGGTAGTCACGGCATTGGCTGGTCGCGCAGATGCTGTTTTTGCTGATAAGCTTAATCATGCTTCACTCAATGATGCCGCTTTGCTTTCTCGGGCAACTTTTACACGTTATCCGCATCTTGATTTGGCAAAACTAGCACGGTACCTGGCTGAATCACAAGCAGCGTGTAAACTAGTGGTGACCGATGCCGTATTCAGCATGGATGGCGATATCGCTCCTGTTGCTGAACTATTGACGCTGTGTGAACAATACAATGCCTGGTTATTACTCGATGACGCCCATGGCTTCGGGGTGCTTGGCAAAAACGGCAAAGGTGTGCTGCATGCATTTGGCGGACGCAAGCTGCATTCACCGCACCTCATTTACATGGCCACGCTTGGCAAGGCGGCGGGAGTATTCGGCGCCTTCGTCGCAGCGCAGCCAGAAGTAATTGCAACACTTATCCAGTTTGCGCGTACTTATGGCTATACCACTGCCACACCGCCGTTACTGTCGCATACCGTGCTGGCGAGCCTGACTTTGATCGAACAAGAAGCGTGGCGGCGGGAAAAATTAAAAGCACTCATGATGCAATTGAGAACAGGATTGGAATTGTGCCGATGGCCGTTATTGCCTTCAATCACACCGATTCAGCCATTGATGGTGGGAGGGAGTGAGGACGCCGTGCGTTTAAGTGAAGGATTGCGGAATAAAGGAATCCTCGTGCCGGCAATCCGTCCACCTACCGTTCCACAGGATCAAGCCCGACTACGCATTTCCTTGTCGGCTGCACACAGCGAAGAAGATATCAGGCGATTAGTCGAAGCATTGCACGATCTGGCGGATATTCTCTGACGGCAACGAGTAGAAACATTTTATGAAAAATAACCGCGCGTCATGAGCCGATTGCATGTAGAAACAGCTGGGCAGGGACCTGATTTGGTGATGCTGCATGGCTGGGCCATGCACAGCGGTATCTGGAGCAGTGTTCGCGATCAGCTGGCGCAACGTTACCGGCTGCATCTGGTCGACTTGCCTGGACATGGCCGAAGTCCGGCAGATGAAGCATATTCTCTTGACCGCATCGCGCAGAGGGTGGCAGAGATTTTGCCGGCGGAGAGTATTGTATGCGGCTGGTCGCTGGGGGGGCAAGTCGCGATCAGGCTAGCTTTGTCTGTGCCACAGCGGGTAAACAAGCTTGTTTTGGTGGCGACCACACCTTGTTTCGTCAAGCGGGATAATTGGCAATGGGGAATGGATGAGCCAACATTGCAGTTGTTCATGGAAAATCTGCGGCGTCATTATACGCAGACCTTAAATCGCTTTTTTACCTTGCAGGTAAATGGCAGTCATGACATGACCAATGTACTGGCGCAGCTGCGCAGCCATTTCTTTCAGCATGCGCAACCTGATGGTGATGCACTCAGAGCAGGTTTACAAATTCTGCTGACTACTGATCTGCGTGAAGATTTGGCCAATGTGACTCAACCGGTATTGCTCCTGCATGGTGAAAACGATGTCATTACACAAGTGGATGCAGCCCGATGGATGCATCGGCATGTCCCCCATGCAAAATTTATCGCTTTTCCACACTGTGGCCATGCGCCATTTTTATCGTATCCAGATCAGTTTGTAGCCAGTTTGTATGATTTATGATCACATTTTAGATAAGCGCCAGCTACGTCAGGCATTTGAACGCGCAGCAGTCAGCTATGATCAATCGGCCGTGCTGCAGCGCGAAGTATGCGAACGCATGCTATCGCGCCTCGATTACATCAAATACATTCCTGACCGGATATTGGACATGGGTAGTGGCACCGGTTATGGCAGCCGTAAGCTTGGCGAGCGCTATCCGCGCAGTCAACTGGTGGCAGTGGATATCGCCCTTGCGATGCATCTGCAAGCGCGTCCGCCGCTCCCTCGCTGGCAGCAGTGGCTGCCGCTGGCAAAGCGCCACACAACGTATTATGTGGGAGGCGATATCGAACAGCTTCCCCTGCAAAATACCTGCGTAGACATGATCTGGTCGAATCTGACAATTCAATGGTGTAACGATCTCAAGCAGGCATTCACGGAAGCGCGGCGTGTGCTAAAAAGCGGAGGACTGCTGATGTTCAGTACCTTCGGGCCTGATACCCTGAAAGAATTGAAACAGGCTTTTAAAACAGTAGATGGCTACAGCCATATCAACCGTTTTACTGATATGCATGATATTGGCGATCTGCTGGTACATAGCGGTTTTGCCACACCAGTGATGGACATGGAGTACATTACCCTCACTTACGATGACGTCATGGATATCATGCGCGATCTCAAAGCGATCGGGGCGCGTAATGTGACGCATGGCAGGCGGCGGGGATTGACCGGCAAAGGCGCATGGCGGCAGATGATGCTTCACTATGAATCATTGCGTCAGGCAGGAAAGCTGCCGGCTACCTATGAGATAGTCTATGGCCATGCCTGGAAGCCGGAGGCACGGCAGGCTGTGCTCAAGCCTGAAACCCGGCGTAAGCTCGGGTTGGAATAAGGCATTAATCACCATGCCAGCAGGCTATTTCGTGACAGGAACGGATACCGGGGTGGGTAAAACCGCTGCGAGTTGTGCGCTGCTGCATGCGTACGCCAGAGCGGGCAAAGCCGTGGTTGGCATGAAACCTATCGCGGCAGGTTGCGAGCAGGGTAAATGGATGGATGTGGAACAGCTTGCTGCGGCCAGTAATAGATCGGCAGCGTATGAGTTAATCAATCCTTATGCGCTGGTGCCGCCGATTGCACCGCATCTCGCAGCCAAACAAGCGGGTATCGTTATCGAGCTAACAGTCATTCAACGGGCCTTTCAAGCACTGCAGGAAATAGCGGAAATCATCATTGTCGAAGGAGCGGGGGGATTTCTGGTACCGCTTGATGAGCAGTACGATACCAGTGAACTGGCGCGCATCTTGAGATTGCCAGTGATTCTGGTGGTAGGATTGCGCTTGGGCTGCCTCAACCATGCGTTATTAACTGCGCGCGCAATTCATGCCAGCGGACTATCACTGGCCGGCTGGATCGCCAACCAGATCGACCCGCATATGCAGAGCCAAGCAGAAAACATTCACGCATTGCAGCAACGCCTTGATTGTCCTTTGCTTGGTGTTATGCCGTTTCGCGAAGACGCGGATGCAAGAGAATTTGCTGGCTTGCTCGATATCCCGCAGCTTTTGCAACAGGATAGCTAGCAGGGTTATTTTACTGGATTGAGCAGGGTCTTGAATTTTTCTGTCGCTTGAACGAGCGCAGCACGAATGCCGGGCTCCCATGCGGAGTGACCCGCATCATCGATGATGACATACTCAGCCTGGGGCCATGCACGGTACAGATCATCCGCGCTGACGATCGGGCAAACGGCATCATAACGGCCTTGCACGATGACGGCAGGAAGATCATGAAGTTTGTTGATATTGTCCAGCAAGGTATTTTCCGGCAAGAAGATATTGTGACTGAAATAATGTGCTTCCATGCGCGCAAGTCCCAGCGCAACTATATCACCTGAAAAATAATTGACTGTTTCGGGGCTGGGCAGTAGAGTGGAGCAGCGGCCTTCATAACGGCTCCAGGCGCGGGCGGCAGGCATATGGACGGCAGGATCAGGGTTCAGTAGACGTTGATAATAGGCTGCAAGAATATCGTTTCGCTCGCGTGGGGATAATGGTGCAACAAAATCATGCCAGGCTTCGGGAAAGAAATGGCGTAGTCCGTAGAGAAACCAATCAATCTCGCTTTTGCGGCACAGAAAGATGCCGCGCAGGATAAAGCCGAGACAGCATGCCGGATAGGCTTCTCCATACGCCAGTGCCAGCGTGCTGCCCCATGAACCGCCGAATACCAACCATCTTTCGATGCCGAGATGCTGCCGTAATGCTTCGATATCCTCGATAAGGTGAGGTGTAGTATTATCCTGAATTTCACCGAGCGGCGTGGAACGGCCAGCGCCACGCTGATCGTGGATGATGATGCGGTAATAAGCAGGATCAAAAAAACGACGATGACCAGGTGTGGATCCTGCACCTGGGCCGCCATGCAGGAATAATACGGGTATACCGTTAGCATTGCCTGATTGTTCCCAATACATCGTATGCCGTGCATCAAGTGATAGCATGCCTTGCTGATAGGGTTCGATTTCCGGGTAAAGTTCAGTATGTGTCATGACATCCTCTAGATATTGATAAGATTGATTTTGCAGTTTACTGATTGTGCTGGTGCAGGAAAAGCATAACCGATTGTTGAACGTTTCGTTATTTGTTCAAGAAATGATTTTGTTAACAGGTCGTTGCAAAGAACGTATTCAAGGCAATCGATGCCAGGTAAAAACAAGCAAAAGAATGTGATTCATGTTTGATAAATGACTATTTTGAGTCTGTTTCTAACATCGCCGCGGTAACGCAGATAGTTTTTCAACAACCTGCTGTTAAAGCGCAGGCATGATTGATACAGTAAAAGGTGAGAAAGAAGCCGATTGCCAGTGAATGAATCGAATAATACTGCCGCACCAGTGTCCAGATTAGGCTTGGTGTTAACGGGTGGAGGTGCGCGTGCTGCCTACCAAGTGGGCGTCCTGCGTGCTATCGCTGAGTTGCTGCCTGATCAGGCGCATAGTCCTTTTCCCATAATTTGCGGAACATCGGCTGGTGCAATTAATGCAGCCGGTTTAGCTATGTCGGCTACCCATTTCGCCACAGGTGTGCGTCAACTGGAGGCAGTGTGGAGCAATTTGCATGTTGATCAGGTGCACCGGGCAGATCTGCCAGGGGTAATACGCAACACGATTCATTGTGTTGGCTCTTTATTATTGGGTGAGTTAGTCAAGCGGCCTTTTTCACTGCTGGATAATGCCCCTTTAAGGACATTGCTCGGTTGCCGTCTGCCATTTCGCGGTATTCAGCGGAGTATCCACATGGGTGCGCTGCGTGCGCTGGGGGTGACTGTCTGGGGATATACTTCAGGGCAATCGGTAACGTTTTATCAAGGTGATAAAAATATCATTCCCTGGCATCGCGTCATGCGCGTAGGTGTGGCAGCACGTATTGGCATTCAGCATTTATTGGCTTCTTCGGCTATTCCGCTTATTTTTCCAGCAATTCGGCTCAACCGCGAATATTTTGGTGACGGTTCCATGCGACAGCTTGCGCCACTCAGTCCAGCATTGCATCTCGGGGCAGATCGCGTGCTGGTGATTGGGGTCAACAAGAAAAAAGAGACACCCGCCGAGCGGGTCAAAGTAACCAGTTATCCGCCAGTGGCGCAAATTTCTGGTCATGTACTGAGCAGTATTTTTGTCGATAGCCTGGAAGTCGATCTGGAGCGTTTGCAGCGTATTAATGAAACCTTGGCGCTGATTCCGCCTGAGGCCAGGAAAGAAGGGGGTATTTTACTGCGTCCAATCAAATCGCTGGTGATTACACCGAGCGAAAGAATCAATGAAATTGCGCTGCAGCATGCCTACTCCTTACCGCGTACCATGCGCTTTTTATACCGTGCAGTAGGCGCGATGGGAGCGAGCGGTTCGAGAATGCTGAGTTATGTGCTCTTTGAAGCTGGCTATTGCCGTGCATTGATCGATCTTGGCTATCGGGACACGATGCAACAGCAAGAAGAAATTGTTAAATTTATTACTATGTCTTGAGAGAAAGAAACTATGGATTTTTCTGATCCCCAATTCTGGGTTGCGGCATTACAGATTATTGCGATTGACATCGTGCTGGGGGGGGATAACGCGGTGGTCATTGCGCTTGCTTGCCGGCGATTGCCTGAGAAGCAACGTAATTTGGGCATATTTTGGGGAGTATTCGGTGCGATAGCAATACGCGTTTTGCTGGTGTTTTTCGCACTTAATCTGCTGACGCTGCCTTTTCTGAAACTGGTTGGTGCGCTGCTGTTGCTGTGGATAGGAATTAAGCTGCTGCTGCCGGAATCGGCCAGTGGCACGCATGAAATCGATAGCAGCACAACCCTCCTGGGAGCCATTAAAACGATTATCATCGCCGATACCGTCATGAGTCTGGACAATGTGATTGGTATTGCCGGCGCTGCCAGAGGTGATCTCACTCTGGTCATTTTTGGCCTGATTGTGAGCGTGCCGATCATTGTCTGGGGCAGTAAACTGGTCATGAAATTGATGAATCGTTTTCCCGTGACCATTTTTATTGGTGCTGGCTTGCTGGGATGGATCGCGGGTGATATGACCGTCACCGATACAGTGACCAAAGAATGGGTCGATACTCATGCCGCTTTCCTGCATTGGTTCATGCCGGTTTGCACCGCATTGGTTGTGATTGTTACCGGCAAATGGCTGGCGGTGAGAGCACAGAAACATACCATGACTTTGATCGATCTTACCAACGATAGCAATAAACCGATGTAACCATCGGGAATGCGATGAAAAACACAACTTAGAGGAGAGCGCATCATGTTGAAAATACTGTTGCCAGTAGATGGTTCCACTGCTTGTCATAAGGCAATTACTCAATTTATTCAGCTGCTTGGCTGGTACAAGGATGTACCGGAAATTCATCTGCTCAATGTACAGTTTCCGTTACGTGGTGATGTTTCCATGTTTATCAGCCAGGAAAATATCAGGCAATATCACCAGGAAGAAGGGCTGAAAGATTTGAAAGAAGCACGTGATTTGCTGGATCAGGCAGGCGTCCCCTATCAGCATCACGTGACTGTCGGCGATGTCGCCAAAGCGATCGTTCAATTTGCGACAGAAAAGCAGTGTGATCAAATTGTCATTGGACCACGCGGCCTTGGCTCGGTGCAAGGTTTGTTGCTCGGCTCAGTTGCGAGTAAATTAATCCATCTTTCCCCCATTCCAATCCTGTTGATCAAATAAAGGAATCGGCTGTAATTCTTCTGCTGTTACCCAGAATGCCCTGACTGTAAATCAGGTTAAATATCAGGGCAAGGAGGTAATCACGCCTTGAGGGTCAGAATATCAGGTAGTAATAACCTGGGGCGAGCTGACTATCTGCTCGTAATTAAAGAATACGCTGCTGATTGCACCTGGCCGTGGTTTGCCAGAGGCAATTCCAGCAGGCTAATGGATAAGCTTTTAACCTGGATCCCTCAGTTGAGCGGGCGGTGATACCCGGCAGGTGAAGGTGGAGACTATGGTAAAGGTTGGAATCTTCACAATGTTAACGTCAGAACGAGCGCTCAACTGAGGAATCTGGGTCAAATATTGATTTATTGAATAAATATCGCTATGAGCATGCAAATTGCATTAGAACCGTTGCCAGGCAATCCCGCTGAAATGAATGATCAATTGAGTTTCATGCAGAGATTGCAAGAGATCACCAGCAAGATTCAAGTCGCCAGCAATCTCGATGAAATTATGCTGGAAGTCAGTAAGGATGCCTGTACTTTGTTCCGCGCAGATCGTCTGACTGTTTATATGATGAGTGAAGACAAGTCGTCTATTATTTCACGCGTGCAGACCGGGCATCATTCATTTCAAAACTTGCGACTGCCGATTACCGAACACAGCATTCTAGGCTTTGTCAGCTTGAACAAAAAAACCGTTAATTTAAGGGATGTGTACGATCAGCATGAATTGATGAAGCTGGACACTCAATTACGCTTTCTTAAGGAAGCGGATAAGCGAACCGGGTATCGCACCAAGCAAATGCTGGTGGTGCCGATTCTGAACGCTGTAGATAACGAATTGCTGGGGATGGTACAAGTCATCAATCACAAGGATGATAAACCTTTCCCGGACATGATAGTGGAGGGCGTAGGCGAGATTTGCCAGGCGTTGGCCATTGCGCTCAAGCAACGGCAAAAGCAGCAATTATTGGCAAAATCTAAATATGGTTATTTGGTCTCAGCGGCAATCCTGTCGGCGGCTGAACTTGAGCTGGCGGCACGCGCTGCCCGGGAGAAAGGATGTGATCTGGAGCATGTGCTGATCGATGAGTTTCAGATCAAATCGGCTCAAATTGGCGCGGCGCTAGCGGATTACTTTCATGTGCGCTATGAGCCGTACCGGCCTGACCGGATTAAACCGGTAGAAGTCCTGAAGCATCTCAAACGGGATTTCGCTGAAAGTAACCAGTGGCTGCCGATCGATGAGGCTAAAGAAGGTCTGGTGATACTGACGCTTGATCCTGAAAGAATCAAAGTGCTGCGCATCGTCAATCAGGTTTTTCCCAAGCATCACATCATTTACACGGTCTGCTGCCAGCACGAGTTCGAAGCGACATTGAATTTATTTTATGGTGATAAAAAGAGTATCGGCGAAGAAGATACCAGTAACATCAATGACATGCTCTCCAATCTTGAGGAGAACGAGGAAGAAGCGGCAGTCGAAATAGATGAAACCTCTGCAGCTTCTGAAAATGAGCTGGTCAAGCTGGTCAACAAAATCATCATGGATGCCCATAAAATGGGTGTTTCCGATATCCATATCGAGCCTTACCCTGGCAAGGAAAAAACCAAAATCCGTTTTCGCAAGGATGGTTCGCTGCTGCCTTATATCGAAATTCCGGCAAGTTACCGCAATGCGCTGGTGACGCGAATCAAGATCATGTGTGACCTGGACATTGCCGAGAAACGCAAGCCGCAGGATGGCAAAATAAAATTCAGGAAATTTGCTCCACTCGATATCGAATTGCGGGTGGCCACCCTGCCTTCGGCAGGTGGGCTGGAGGACGTGGTCATGCGTATCCTGTCAGCAGGGGAGCCGATTCCGCTGGAGAAAATGAATTTTACCGCACGTAATCTGCAGCAACTTAAATCGATCATCAGCAAGCCCTATGGCTTGTTTTTCGTCTGTGGCCCGACCGGCTCGGGTAAAACCACGACGCTGCATTCAGTGTTGAAATATCTCAATACCCCTGAAACCAAAATCTGGACGGCGGAAGATCCCGTTGAAATCACCCAGAAAGGATTGCGTCAGGTGCAAGTCAACGTCAAGGCCGGTCTGACCTTTGCCGCAGTGATGCGGTCTTTTCTGCGCGCCGATCCGGATATCATCATGGTGGGTGAAATGCGTGACAAGGAAACCACCAGTATCGGGATCGAAGCCTCTCTCACCGGCCATCTGGTACTGGCCACGCTGCATACCAACAGCGCGCCCGAGTCGGTTATCCGCCTGCTGGATATGGGCATGGACCCGTTCAATTTTTCCGATGCCTTATTGGGTATTCTGGCGCAACGCCTGGCCAAGCATCTGTGCAAGTGCAAGAAACCGCATATCGCCAGTCAGGAAGAAATGCAGATGCTACTGATGGAATACTGCGAGGAATTGAAACATACCGATCATTTCAAGGCGAACCCTGAAGCGGCTTACCAGGAAATCGAAAACCGCTGGCTGCAGGAATACGGTGATGAGCAAAAGCAGATCACGCTGTATGAAGCGGTTGGCTGTGATCAGTGCAATGGCACAGGCTATGCCGGACGGGTAGCGTTACATGAGCTGCTGACCGCAACCGATGCGCTGAAAAAGAATATCCAGGAACATGCACGCGTGGCGGAGATGTTGGTAACCGCGCTTAATGATGGCATGTACACCTTGAAGCAGGATGGCATCGGTAAAGTGCTGCAGGGTATTACCGATATTCATCAGGTGAGGGCGGTGTGCATCAAGTAGGCACAGTATAGCATCAAGTAGGCACAGTATAAGTAGGGCGCAATAACCAACGGGCATTGCGCCGTATATTGGGATATCGATACCATGCCTAATTATCGCCGCATTTGGCATCCGGGCGGAACCTATTTCTTTACTGTTAATTTGTTGCAACGGCATAACTGCGATTTGCTGATCCGGCATATTGACATCCTGCGTCACGTCGTTGGTCTGGTTCGTAAGCGTTATCCTTTTCAAATTCATGGTTGGGTCGTGTTGCCTGATCACTTACACTGTGTGATCGAATTGCCGCTATGCGATGCAGATTTTGCCATGCGCTGGCGTTTGATCAAGATGGGTTTCTCCAAGGCGCTGCCCAAGACGGAACGACTATCCACAGTGCGAGCCAGACGAGGTGAGCGAGGCATTTGGCAGCGGCGTTATTGGGAGCACTTGATTCGGGATGAAGCAGATTACAGGGCGCATATGGATTATATTCATATCAATCCCGTGAAGCATGGATTAGTAGAGCGTGTCGTGGATTGGCCCTATTCAACATTTCATCGATGGCTGGCGCAAGGTGTTTATCCAGCGGATTGGGCGGGTGGTGCAGAAAATGAACTGGATTATAAAGATTGATATCTGTGCCCCTCTATCATTACCCAGCATGTTTCATGTAGGGTGCAATAAGCGCAGCGCATTGCACCGGAAGTTCGATATGGGCACATATGGCGCAATGCCCGATGGTTATTGCGCCTTACGCGGGCGGGTGTAGAAGCATAAAAGGAAAAATAGCCATAAAAAAACCACCCAGGGGTTTTCCGAGGGCGGCTCAGGCGGTGGGATACAACTTGTAGGGGGCGGCTTGTAGGGTGCAGCTTGTAGGGTGCAATAAGCGTAGCGCATTGCACCGGAAGTTCGATATGGGCACATATGGCGCAATGCCCGATGGTTATTGCGCCTTACGCGGGCGGGTGTAGAAGCATAAAAGGAAGAATAGCCATAAAAAAACCACCCAGGGTTTTCCGAGGGTGGCTCAGGCAGTGGGATACAACTTGTAAGGTGCAGCTTGTAGGGTGCAATTTGTAGGGTGCAATAAGCGCAGCGCATTGCACCGGAAGTTCGATATGGGCACATATGGCGCAATACCCGATGGTTATTGCGCCCTACGCGGGTTGGTGTAAAAGCAGAAAAGGAAAAATAGCCATAAAAAACCACCCAGGGTTTTCCGAGGGTG
Source organism: Nitrosomonas communis (assembly GCF_024102715.1). Classification (GTDB taxonomy): domain Bacteria; phylum Pseudomonadota; class Gammaproteobacteria; order Burkholderiales; family Nitrosomonadaceae; genus Nitrosomonas; species Nitrosomonas communis_B. Next base: position 40,360 of record NZ_JAGFJM010000060.1, on the reverse strand, counting down.
GCTCAGGCAGTGGGATACAACTTGTAGGGGGCGGCTTGTAGGGTGCAATAAGCGCAGCGCATTGCACCGGAAGTTCAATATGGGTACATATGGCGCAATGCCCGGTGGTTATTGCGCCTTACGCGGGTTGTAGAGTGCAGCTTGTAGCACCGGAAGTTCGATATGGGCACATATGGCGCAATGCCCGATGGTTATTGCGCCTTACGCGGGTTAGTTGGTAACGTAACCATTATCTAGACATTTGTCACTATACGCCCAAATGAGACGGCCAGCAGAGGGAGTAGGTGTGAGGATGCACTGATCGGTTGCTGCAATTCCTTTGTAGGCGTTTGCTGTGGCAGTTATTACGCCATCTTTAACTGAGAGATTTTTGAATGCCTTAGTTCCATCTGCGGATGGAACAGGTGGTATACCATTTGCTCCAGTGTCACAACCAGTTACTGTACCAGTAGCATTGAAACATTCAACAACGGCCATTTTATATGGTGCCATAGCACCAGTCACTTCAGTATATGCTGATTTCTTGATGTAATTTTGATAAGCCGGAATCGCCACTGCCGCCAAAATACCAATAATCGCCACCACGATCATCAATTCGATCAAGGTAAAACCTTTTTGCATTTGTTGCATGAATCATTCTCCTTTGAGTTAAAAAATGGCCCGCCTGACGGGTGGAAATCTTATGCGCAGAATTTACGCCCTATCTTTTGCTAAAAAAATGTTGCAAGGAATATAACGGTTGTCTATGGAAAAAAGTTTAGTAAAAAAATATGAATATTGCATTAGAGGTCTGGCTGGCGCCTATCCGCCAAATACCTGTTCCCACAGTTGCAATACCGCCAGGCGCGCATGACTCAGATAATCATCGGCTTCGATGCGCGCAAAGCCGGCGGATTTTTCCTGGGAAGCGGTTGCGCCGGACAATTCGGGATCACCGCTCAATCTCAAGCGGTGCTGCAGGCGGCGGAATTCACGGTAGGCGGTGAGCACCTGTTGCGCGGCTTCGGCCGGGATGAGCGCCAGTTCCCCCGCCAGTTTCAGCAGGGCGATATTGCCGATATTGCCGGTGAGTTGCGGATAGACGTGGGCATAACCCAGCACCAGATACTGCACCATGAATTCGACATCGATGATGCCGCCGCGGTCATGTTTGATATCGAACAGTGCGGTGGGGTTGGGGTGGGCATTCAGCATTTTTTCGCGCATCAACAGAATTTGCTGCCGCAACTGGGTGAGATCGCGCTGTTCGCACAAAATCTCCTTGCGGATTTGCTCGAAGATTTTGCCAAGCTGCCGATCGCCTGTGACGAAGCGCGCGCGCGTCAATGCCTGGTGTTCCCATACCCAGGCCTGTTCATGCTGGTATTGAGCAAACGCTTCGATCGAGCAAGCCAGAAGACCACTGGCGCCATCGGGACGCAGGCGCAGATCAGTTTCATACAGGACACCGGCTGAGGTGTGGCTGGTGAGCCAGGTGTTGATGCTTTGTCCCAGCTTGGTGTAGATCTCCAGCGCATCGGGGTGACTGTCCTTGAACAGAAAGACGATGTCGAGATCGGAGGCATAACCGAGTTCCTTGCCGCCCAGTTTGCCATAGCCGATGATGGCAAAGGCGGGCTGCTCGCGATGTTTTTTCTTGAGCCCACGCCAGGCAAGGTTGAGCACGTTGTCGAGCATCAGATCGGCCAGCTCAGTCAGATGATCGCTGAGTGTTTCCAGCAACAGCTTTCCTTCCAGATCGATCGCCAGTAAGCGGAAAACCTGCGCATGCTGGAAATGCCGCAGTACGTCCATTTGCCATTCGGTAATATTGCTTTTGGGGCTATCGGCATGGTTGAGCTGGCGTGCCAGTTCTTGTCTGAGCACAGGCCAGTCTGGCAGTTGATACAGGCCGCGTGGCGTTAACAGTTGATCCAGCAGAATGGGGTGCCTGCCTAAATAATCGCTTGCCCATTGGCTGGAGCTGACCAGCTTGGTGACTCGCGGCAGGGTTTGCGGATGTTCTCGCAGCAGGGCCAGATAGGCTGCGTGTTGACTGATAAGTTTCAGTAGTTGCAGCATGCGCTCGAGCGTGACTTCCACTGGTGGAAACTGGGCAATTGCTTCCACCAGGATGGGCATCAGCGACTTGATTTTTTGCTGGGTAGCCGGCGGCAATTGCTGGAAAAAATAACCGCCATAGAATTGCTGAATGCGCACCGAGATTTTTTCAGGTTCGGCAAATCCCAGTGTAGTCAGCTGGGTAGTGGCGGCTTCCACCTGGGTGCTGTCTCCGCTCTGTGCCTGCCAGAAGCTTGCCAGGATGTCATGGGCTGGAGAGGTGCGCGGGGCGGCAAAGATCAATTCAAAATGACGGGTGACATTATTGCGGTGAATATCGAGTTGTTGCAGAAAGTCGGCAAAGTGGGCATAGCCCATGGCTGCGGCAATTAATTCCTGATCTTCAGCATCGTCGGGCAGATTCTGGGTTTGTTGATCATCCAGATATTGCAGGCGATGTTCCAGCTTGCGCAGAAAGCGGTAGGCATCAATCAGTTCAGTGATGGCTTGAGCAGGTATGGGTTGTTTCTGCTGCAGGCGCTGCAAGGCAGTCAGGGTAGGGCGAATGCACAGATCTGCATCCCGCCCGCCGCGTATCAGCTGGAAAACCTGTGTGATAAATTCAATTTCTCGGATGCCGCCAGGGCCCAGTTTAATGTTGTCATGCATTTCACGGCGATCGACTTCCTTGCGCAGTTGCGCGTGCAGGCGGCGCATGGCTTCATAAGCCTCAAAATCCAGATATTTGCGAAAGACAAACGGACGGGTGATTTCTTCCATCAGAATCGCTGTCGCTGCAGCAGGGCCGGCAATGACACGGCTTTTAAGCCAGGCATGCCGCTCCCATTCCCGTCCCTGGCTGATGAAATAGTCTTCAAGCATGGCAAAGCTGATTGCCAGCGGACTGTTTTCCCCATGGGGGCGCAAGCGCATATCGACCCGAAACACATAACCATCCACGGTATAATCATTCAGACTGGCGATCAGCTTGCGTCCCAGGCGAGCAAAGAAATTATGATTGGAAATAGATTTTTTACCATTGGTCTCACCATCTTCCGGGTAGATGAAAATCAGATCGACGTCGGATGAGACGTTGAGCTCGCCTCCTCCCAGTTTGCCCATGGCGACTACTAATAATTGCTGGGCAGATACGCTTTTTTCACCAATAGGTGTGCCAAACTGGCTGGGATCAGTCAGCCAGTTTTGATGATGCGTGAGGGCAAACTGAATGGCGATCTCCGCTAAATTGGTCATGGTAACCATGACTTCGGTCAGATCCGCCATGCCGGCCAGATCACGCGCAGCCAGGCGCAGGATGACCCGTTTGCGCAGTTTGCGCAAAGCGCTATGCAAGCTTGTTTCATCTAGAATTGGGTTTGTTGGGCAGGCAGTTTCCAGGAATGCCCGCATTTCCTCGCGTAAAAAGGGACGATGCAGATTTTCCAGAAGATAGGTGCGTAATTCAGGTTCGCCCTCTAATAGGCGTTGCGCGTAGCGGTTGAAGGGAAGAATGCTGTCCAGCGTTGATTCGGTGGATGGTTGGATGGTGTGTAAAAACATATTCAAGGTTAAAATAACATATTCTTGGTTTGTTAACACCTGTCATGCGTATCCGTAGGAGTGTGCTGTGCTAGGTTTCCGGGTTGCGGACATGACGAAGTGCCATATCTATTAGATATATTGTTATCCAACTCTCCTTTTTTACTTTCTAAGTATTCAACAGTTTTGCGGGATAAAACTGTGTTTCTTATTAAATTGCGCCATGAAGCATTCCTTTGTTAAGCATAGCATGTTCACCTTGCGCTGGTTTGTGAGAGCTGTCTTTGCGCTCACCATGTTTTTTTCTTTATTGCTGCTGGCCTTGCGTTATTGGCTGCTGCCCAATATTGAGCAGTATCGCCCGCACATTGCCGCGGCCATTTCTCAGATTGCCGGGCAAGAGATCAGCATAGAAAGTATTGACGCAAACTGGGACGGGTTACATCCGTACTTACGGTTGCACGGGGTGCGCGTACATGATGAGCGCGGCATCCCTGTTTTGATTCTGACCGAGTTGGATGGAACACTTTCCTGGCTGTCGCTGCTGCATGGCGAATTGCGTTTTCGTAAAATCAGAATTGAACGGCCCACGCTGATCATTCGCCGTGACGCAGAAGGGGTGATCCATATCGCGGGCGGCGCCTTTGAACAAGCGGAGGCTGGCAATAGCTTTTTCGATTGGCTATTACGTCAGCGTCAGCTCATTGTTCATGGCGCAGACATTCATTGGCTGGATGAACTGCGTGCTGCTCCCGTGCTAAATTTGAAAAAAGTAGATTTACGTATGCATAACAAGGATGGCCAGCACCGTTTCGGGTTGCGGGCAACGCCGCCAGATGAAGTGGCTGCGCCCGTGGATATCCGCGGTGATTTCACCGGCGCATCGGTCAATACATTGGGCCAGTGGCGCGGGCGGTTATTCGCCCAATTGAATCATGTGGATCTGGCCACTTTACAAACCTGGTTATCGTTCCCTGAAGAGCTGGAATTTGATCACGGCAGCGGCGCTTTCCGTGCCTGGATTGGATGGGAAGACCAATCTGTCGCTTACTGGACGGCTGATGTGAATCTTCATCGGGCGCGGATGCATCGGGCAAAGGATCTGCCGAAGCTTGAGCTTGAGCATTTGCGCGGCCGCGTGGGATGGAAAGGAAGCGATGGTACAAAGCAGCAGGGAAATGTGTGGTTTGCCCGTCAGTTAAGTATCGCTATTGAAAATGAATTGTTCACCAAACCGGTGAGTATCTTATGGCAAAGGCATGAATTGCAGGGAGTTGTGCACGGGGAGAACAGGCTTTGGCTGGATGATCTTGATTTGAATATGGTTGCTTCCCTGGCAAGTTACCTGCCGATTGATAGTTCGTTGCGTAAGCAGCTCGACCAGCTCAGTGAATTGTCTCCTAAGGGGATAATCGAGCATGCGCAAATCTATTGGCATGGTGATTGGGCAAAACCTTTATCTTTTAGTGTGGAAGGGCGCTTCCATGACTTGACTATAAATGATTTTGGTAAAGTTTCCTCAGTAAGCGGGATGAGCGGGAGCGTCGATGTAACTGAACGAGGCGGCACACTCGGCCTCGATTCTGCTGAAGTCAGTATGGAATTGAGCGAAACATTTGATGAGCCGCTTGAGTTTGACCGACTCTTCGCGCAGATCAATTGGAAGATATCGTCTGGGCAGGATAAGACCTTGTTTGAATTCAATCGTATTGCTTTTGCTAACCGCCATATGTCCGGAATGATCCATGGCCGCTACCAGGATGCCTCAGACCAAGCAGACACAATTGATCTGTCAGGAGAACTGGCGACTGCAGATGTAAATTATATCAAGCGCTATATGGCATCCCTGATTGATCAGGAGGCTGCGCAAAACTGGCTGGGGAAGACCATCGTGGCAGGTCGATTGGATGAAGCTAAATTTCATATTCACGGTGATGTGGATAAGCTTTTTTCTGATCAGCGCAATACACTTGCTTTAAAGCTGCAAACTAAAATCATTGACACGACAGTGAATTTGCCAGAAGGGTGGCCGGGCGTGACCGACATGCAGGCCGCCCTTACGTTCCAGGATAATCAGCTCGAAATGATGGTTTCGCGTGCAAAGATGGCGGGTATTGTATTGAAGAATGGCCGGCTGCAGATGGCAAATTTGCATGCCCCGGACTCTGTTTTATACCTGACAGGAGAGGCAGAGGGAGCTACTCAAAAAATTATTAACTTGCTCGAAAAAAGTCCTCTGTATCCTTATGCTGCTGATTTTTCCCGTCAAGGCCATGTTGACGGTAACGGCAAATTGCAGCTGAAATTAGCGATGCCAATAAGTGCAAAACGCGACAATGATAGGGGTATTGAACTCACGGGCCGTTATCAGTTTATCGATAATAAAATCGATTTAGGTCATGGTTTGCCTGCTTTGAGTAAAATCAATGGTTTGCTTGCTTTCACTCAGTCTAGTTGGGCTATTGAGAAGATGAATGGGCAAATGATGGGTGGTCCACTGACGATGAGCTCAACTGCTTTGCCGGACGGCAGTATGCGCATTGAGGCGAGCGGGAGGGCTGATTTCGATCGTTTGTATTCATCCAAATCTGAGCAAGCGACAGGTACCTTGCAGTTGTGGACACAATTTATGCAGGGAGCGACTGATTGGTCGGCAGTGCTTGACATCGGCGAAAAAGGGATAGATGTGATGGTTGAATCAACGTTAGCGGGAGCGACTTCATCATTACCCGAACCTTTTTCCAAATTCGCCGAAGAAACGATTCCTCTTAGGTTTGTGAAGAAATCCGTTGATTCAGAGCATGAAGTGTTGCGCTTTCGTTACGGGGAGGTCGTTACGGCAGAAATTCAACGCGTACGGGAGGGGAATAGCGGCTATTCTCCAGTGCGTGGTGTGCTGAGTTTTGGTACAGCACCTGTTGAATTACCTGCAAGTGCTGTTACATTGGCGCATGGTACGATTTCTGTGCTGGAATGGGATCGGTGGAAAGAACTTTTCGAGCGGCATGATGAAATTGCTGCACTATCTGGCCAATCTGGCCGGGGTATCAAAGCAGCATTGCTGACAGATCGGATCGATTTTAACCTGCACATCGGCAGACTTGATTTTTTAGGAAGCCGTTTCAATGAATTTGTCTTGGATGCCAGTAAACAGGGTGGGATATGGCGTACCTCTGTTGCAAGCAAAGAAGTTACCGGTGATATCAATTGGGATGCGGGCAGGAAGAAGGCATATGCACGATTAAAAAAGTTAGTCATGCCAGAGGCCATTCCAGAATCTGACCTGGCAGCAGAAAAAAAGAATCAACCCAGGGATTGGCCTGTCATGGATCTGCATGCTGACAAGTTTCTTGCCGGAGAAAAATTATTAGGCAAATTGGAATTGTTGGCGCATCAGCAAAAAGATGGCTGGCATATCGATAAACTGCAGATCATGCATGCTGACAGTTCCCTTTTAGTGCAGGGTGTATGGCAGAATCGCATTGCACCATTTCAGATGCAGGCTGAAGTTAAACTGCAAGCAAGGAGTATAGGCAAATTCTTAACGCGTTTGGGCTACCCGGGACGTATTGCACGTGGGAAAGGCAAGCTGGAAGGTTCACTGGCATGGATAGGAAAGCCTTTCTCCATCGATTTTCCTTCTTTGTCTGGCGATCTGCAAGTAACTGCGCAGCGCGGACAATTTACCAAATTCAAACCGGGGGTGAGTAAATTGCTTGGGATTTTTGATCTAAAATCACTTCCTCGCAGACTGACATTGGATTTTTACGATGTATTCAGTCAAGGTTTTGGTTTCGATGATATATTGGGCGATGTTAGAATCACCAGAGGTGTGGCGGTAACAGATGAGCTGCAGATTGCGGGAAGCGCAGCCTATCTTGCTGTCAGCGGAGAAATTGATCTGGTGGAAGAAACTCAGGCACTCCTGGTTAAAATGTTTCCTTCGCTTGGACTGGCTACCCCAGTAGCAGGGATTGCTTCCATGATTGCAAGCCAGTCTTTGAAAGATCCATTTGATCGTGTTTTGTTTAACGAATATGCTATAACAGGCACATGGGCTGAACCCATCGTCGTTAAATCGCAAAGTTCACAAAAAAATTAAGGGATCACAGCCAGAATACAAGAATAAGATGAAATTGACCGCTGTTGATTGCTTTTCTTGGGGAGGGACAAATTTTATGAATTGCCTGGTTGCTTTTGTAAGTATGATTTCTTGCTTGCCTGGAGTGAGCAGCAATAAGTGGTTGTGCTGGGGGAAATCATGTTGAGTCATTCGAACATTTTCTCGGAGCATTTGTCAGAAAAGAGAAGTGATAGTCAATTGTGTGTTGCGGCTATCCAGATGGCGTCAGGGCCAAGTGTATCTGCAAATCTGGAAGAGGCGTTACGCTTAATTGAGTTGGCAGTATCACAGGAAGCGAAGCTGGTTGTGCTGCCGGAATATTTCTGTATTATGGGGCTGCAGGATACGGATAAATTAAGTGTTCGTGAACAGCCAGGCGAAGGCATGGTTCAATCATTTTTGAGTGAGACGGCTAAGCGTTTTGGGATTTGGTTGGTGGGCGGATCGGTGCCATTGGTGTCTCATATGCCTGATAAGATTTATAATAGCTGCCTGGTTTATGATGATACAGGCAAGCAGGTGGCGCGTTACGATAAAATTCATTTATTTGGCTTTGCATTGGGTAATGAGCGTTTTGCGGAAGAAAAAACAATCGAGGCCGGCAATAAAGTTGTTGCATTGGATTCTCCTTTCGGGCGAATAGGTTTGTCTATTTGCTATGATCTCAGATTTCCCGAACTTTATCGTCTGATGGGGAAAGTTGATATTATTCTGGCACCGTCTGCTTTTACTGCCATTACCGGTAAAGCGCATTGGGAAACGTTGATTCGCGCGCGCGCGATAGAGAATCAGGCGTATGTGATAGCGCCGGCACAGGGAGGATTTCATGTCAGCGGGCGTGAAACCAATGGAGATAGTATGATTGTTGACCCGTGGGGTGTTGTGATTGACCGGCTGGCGCGTGGACCAGGAGTAGTAGTGGCGATGTTGGATCATGCGTACCAATCCAGCGTACGTGCAAGCTTGCCTGCGTTAGAACATCGGTGCCTTTACCCAGGTTAAATGTAGCAGAGAAAGCTGTTTACTATGAACAGGGAGAATTGGGTGGTTTGATGTCTCGTGGGAGAGCATGAGGCTGGTGTGTTTTTTTAACTGTAAGCTGACAAAGCTACTGCTGTGGTAGGTGAATATAATCTAAGATGAACGAGTTTTTTACAATTGCTGACCGTTGCCTGCTGATGCCCTATGAGCTGGATGCAAATAGACTACATCAAGTGTTTGGGCAAATACTGACTCATCAGATCGATTATGCTGATCTTTATTTCCAATACAATCGCTCCGAAGGCTGGGTGATCGAGGAAGGGATCGTAAAATCGGGCAGCTTTAATATTGACCAGGGTGTGGGTGTTCGTGCCATCAGTGGTGAAAAAACTGCGTTCGCCTATTCGGATGATATCAGTCTTGCTGCATTAGTATCTGCAGCAAAAGCAACGCGCGCCATTGCGAGCCAGGGAAACGTCCATCCGGTTCATGTTGCGAAGCAAGTAGCGCAATTTAATAGCCGGTCGCTTTACCTTCCGCAGGATCCTATCGCAAACTTTAAAGATAGCGACAAAGTGGCGCTGCTGGAAAAACTGGAAAGTTTTGCGCGCGCAATCGATAAGCGCGTTATTCAGGTCGTGGCGTCACTTGCTGGCGAGTATGAGGTTGTCATGGTTGCGCGCAGTGATGGCGTGCTAGCTGCTGATGTGAGACCTTTGGTGCGAATGTCATTACAGGTGATTGCAGAGGAAAGAGGCCGGCGTGAGCAAGGTGTTTCTGGTGGAGGCGGACGGTTTGATTACACCTACTTCACCGATGAAATATTGAGCGATTATGCGCAAAAGGCAGTGCACCAGGCTGTCGTGAATCTGAATGCAAAACCTGCGCCGGCAGGTAGCATGACAGTGGTTCTGGGAAATGGCTGGCCTGGCATATTGCTGCATGAAGCCATTGGACATGGATTGGAGGGTGATTTTAACCGCAAAGGCAGCTCAGCGTTCTCTGGGCGTGTGGGTGAGCGGGTTGCTGCTGATGGCGTAACGGTGGTGGATGACGGGACACTTGCCCGGCGTCGTGGTTCCTTGAATATTGATGATGAAGGTAACCCTACCCAATGTACTGTATTGATTGAGAATGGTGTACTGAAAGGCTATTTGCAAGATAGTCTGAATGCGAGGCTGATGAATCAGCCCCTTACAGGTAATGGCAGACGAGAGTCTTTTGCGCATATTCCCATGCCGCGCATGACAAATACTTATATGCTCAATGGGGATAAAAATCCAGAAGAAATTATTGCATCAGTGAAACAGGGATTGTATGCCGCGAATTTTGGCGGTGGGCAGGTAGATATTACGAGTGGTAAATTCGTATTTTCTGCTGCGGAAGCTTACATGATAGAGAATGGAAAAATCACTTATCCAGTCAAAGGCGCGACTTTGATCGGTAATGGCCCAGATGTGCTGACGCGTGTTTCCATGATAGGTAATGATATGGCACTTGACCCAGGGGTTGGTACATGCGGGAAGGAAGGCCAAAGCGTGCCAGTGGGCGTAGGGCAGCCAACATTACGAGTGGATGGATTAACCGTGGGTGGAACAGGTGGCTCTGACAGAATTAAGTAATCTTGCTGTGGATTAACTCAATCATCCAGAATATTTTTCAGTGTCAGTTAGCTGGGAATAAAACCCAGATTCCTAGTAATATATGTAGCGGACGCGTACGTGCTTTTACATTGCAAAATCACACTATGCATCATCTACTGATTTCTGGTGTAATCGTTCATAAACAGTGAAAACGCCTGCTAGCTTGAGTTGGGAAAACCTGAGGATAAACTAAGCACTATAATGGTGTGATAGTTGGAATATAGGTATGAGAGGAAACAGCAGAGTAAAGGTGCATCTAGCTGAACTAGAAATCCTTATTTTTAGAATTTTGATTTTTTTGATACCAGGGTACGCAAAGTATGAGTGTAGAATTAACAGGTGCCGAGATTACGGTTCGTTGCCTGCAGGAAGAAGGCGTAAATTATATATTTGGCTATCCTGGCGGCGCAGTGCTATTTATTTATGATGAACTTTTTAAGCAAGATAAAGTAAAGCATATTTTGGTTCGCCATGAACAAGCAGCGCTTCACGCTGCTGATGGCTATGCTCGCTCCAGCCATAAAGTAGGCGTTGCTTTGGTGACGTCCGGGCCTGGTGTAACAAATGCTGTGACAGGCATCGCAACCGCTTATATGGACTCTATTCCGCTGGTTATCATTAGCGGGCAGGTTCCTACTGCAGCGATTGGTCAAGATGCTTTTCAGGAAGTCGATACTGTTGGGATTACGCGTCCTTGTGTGAAGCATAATTTTCTGGTGAAAGATGTTACTGAGTTAGCATCTACGATGAAAAAAGCTTTTTATATCGCGTCGACTGGTCGTCCTGGACCTGTTTTGGTTGATATTCCAAAGGATGTCACACAGCAAAAAATGGTATTTTCTTACCCCAGCAATGTCAGTATGCGTTCTTATAATCCGGTTGTCGAAGGAAATTCCCAGCAGATTAAAAAAGCCGCCCAACTGATATTGAGCGCGAAGCGACCGATGATTTATACAGGAGGCGGGGTAATTTTGGATAATGCATCGGAGGCATTAACTGAACTGGTGCGTTTACTGAATTTTCCATGTACTAACACGTTGATGGGGCTGGGTGGTTATCCTGCGACAGATAAGCGTTTCGTTGGTATGTTAGGCATGCATGGGACCTACGAAGCAAATATGGCGATGCAATACTGCGATGTATTGATTGCGGTAGGTGCACGCTTCGATGATCGTGTTATTGGCAATCCCAAGCATTTTTATAGTGAAGAGCGCAAGATAATCCATATCGATATTGATCCTTCATCAATTTCCAAGCGTGTCAAAGTAGATATTCCAATAGTGGGGAGTGTTTCGGAGGTATTGAATGAGTTGATCAAATTGATCAAAGCCAGTAAAGAAGAAACGGATGCGCATGCACTCAAGGAATGGTGGAAGCAAATTGATTTATGGCGCGAACGAGATTGCCTAAGGTATGATCGTACGAGTGCGGTTATCAAGCCTCAGATGGTTGTGGAGAAGCTCTATGCAGTAACGAAAGGAGATGCATTCATTACCTCGGATGTTGGACAGCATCAGATGTGGGCTGCACAGTTTTATCAATTTGATAAGCCGCGTCGCTGGATTAATTCGGGTGGGCTTGGCACCATGGGGTTTGGGCTGCCTTCTGCGATGGGTGTACAGTTTGCTAATCCTAATGGTACCGTTGCGTGCATTACAGGTGAGGCCAGTATCCAGATGTGCATACAGGAATTATCAACCTGTAAACAGTACCAATTACCGCTTAAAATCATTAATCTTAATAATCGGTATATGGGGATGGTGCGGCAATGGCAAGAGTTTTTTCATGGAAACCGTTATTCGGAATCTTATATGGATGCGCTGCCAGATTTTGTTAAGCTGGCTGAGAGCTATGGACATGTCGGGATGAAAATAGAAAAGCCGGAAGACGTCGAAGGTGCCCTGAAAGAAGCTTTTAAACTTAAGAAACGATTGGTTTTTATGGATTTTATTACTGATCAAACAGAAAATGTCTTCCCTATGGTGCCGGGTGGCAAAGGGTTATCTGAAATGATTCTGGTGTAGAGAATGCGACATATTATTTCTTTATTGATGGAAAATGAGGCCGGTGCATTATCCCGCGTCGCGGGACTGTTTTCGGCGCGGGGTTATAATATTGAATCACTCAGTGTTGCGCCTACAGAGGATCCGACTTTATCGCGTATGACATTGGTCACAATCGGTTCGGATGAAGTCATTGAGCAAATTACTAAACAACTGAATAAATTAATTGAGGTTGTCAAAGTCGTCGACCTGAGTGAAGGTGATCATATCGAGCGAGAGCTCATGCTGGTGAAAGTAAGAGCCACCGGTGACGATCGTGAGGAAATGAAGCGACTGGCTGATATATTTCGTGGCAATATTATTGACGTGACTGACAAGTCATACACTATCGAGCTGACAGGAACAAGCTCGAAACTGGATGCATTTCTTGAGGCAATAGAACGAAACATGATTCTGGAAACAATTCGAACGGGCGCTTCTGGTTTGGGGCGCGGAGAGCGGATTCTCAAGGTGTAATGGCTGATTTAATAAAGAAAACTAACTAATTCTATGTGGAGTTAGTTCTTTGCATTTTGTTTTGATATTTTTGCGCCAGCTGTCCACATATTAACAAAGGAGCATGATGAAAGTTTATTACGATAAAGATGCCGATTTATCTCTCATTAAAAAGAAGAAAGTAACAATAGTCGGTTACGGATCACAAGGGCATGCACATGCTAACAATTTGCGTGATTCGGGTGTCAAGGTTACGGTAGGTTTGCGTAAGGGTGGTGTGTCTTGGGAAAAGGCAAAAAAGGCTGATTTTACGGTAAAAGAAATCGCTTCCTCAATTAAGGACGCAGATGTAGTGATGTTGCTGCTTCCTGATGAGCAGATTGCCGCTATCTATCAATCAGAGATTGAAGCAAATTTAAAAAATAATGCAACGCTGGCGTTTGCCCATGGTTTTAATATTCACTATGGACAGGTGGCGCCACGCGAGGATCTGGATGTCATAATGATTGCCCCGAAGGGGCCTGGGCATCTTGTGCGTTCAACTTATACGCAAGGTGGAGGGGTGCCTTCACTGATAGCGATTCATCAAGATAAATCGGGTCGGGCGCGCGATTTGGCACTTTCCTATGCTGCTGCTAATGGTGGTACACGCGGCGGAGTGATCGAGACAACCTTTCGTGAGGAAACAGAAACAGATTTGTTTGGTGAGCAGGTGGTATTGTGTGGCGGTCTTACTGCATTAATTCAAACTGGTTTTGAGACACTAGTGGAGGCGGGTTATGCGCCGGAAATGGCTTATTTTGAGTGTCTTCATGAAGTGAAATTGATTGTCGATTTAATCTACGAAGGTGGCATTGCCAATATGCGCTATTCTATTTCCAATAATGCGGAATATGGCGACATCTCGCGTGGCCCTCGTATCATCACTGAAGAAACGCGAGCGGAAATGCGTAAGATCCTACATGAAATTCAAACAGGTGCGTATGCGCGTGAATTCATACTTGAGAATCGTGCGGGTGCGCCAATGCTCAAATCGAGTCGTCGTCTTGCAGCTGAGCATCCGATCGAAACAATAGGTGCAAAATTGCGTGATATGATGCCATGGATTAAGAAAAACAAATTAGTCGATCAAGTAAAAAATTAGTGGAGAAATAATCTACGCATTTTTGCTGGGATTGATTTAAAATACTCAGTTTTGTGCTAACCCGATATTTTTATGAAATATCGGGTTTATCTTCTCTCAGAGTTATTTATGTCATCTTATCCTCATCCCATCATCGCCCGTGAAGGTTGGTTTCACATTGCCAGCGCGTTTTTGCTTGCGTTAATTGTTCATATATTTCTAGGCTGGCTGTGGGCGTTGCCTTTGTGGTTAATTGCACTTTTCGTGCTGCAGTTTTTCCGTGATCCGCCACGTATCATCCCGTTACAGGCAAATGTGATATTAGCGCCTGCGGATGGGCGGATTGTAGCTGTGGAGAAAACGCAAGATCCTTATCTTAAGCATGATGCGATTAAAGTTAGTGTATTCATGAACGTGTTTAATGTTCATTCCAATCGCAGTCCTGTTGATGGGGTGGTAACCGAGCGATGGTATTTTCCGGGTAAATTTATTAATGCCAGCTTGTCCAAGGCTTCATTAGAGAATGAACGTAATGCACTTTGGATAAAAACAGATAAAGGTATTGATATTACATGTGTGCAGGTAGCAGGCTTGGTTGCAAAACGCATTATATGCCATGCTCAACCTGGAGATCACCTGTCACGCGGGCAGCGCTTTGGATTTATTCGTTTTGGCTCACGCGTAGACGTCTATCTTCCTACTGATACTAAAATCAATGTCAATATTGGCGACAAAGTCTATGCGACAACAACGATACTCGCCGAATTACGCGGTTAGTAACCTTGCTTATCGTATTTACTTGGTTGCACAATGATTTTGCTAGAGGAGCTATATTATTTCCTGTCATTTATTTTCTATACCCATTCACAGGGGTTTTTAAGTAGTTCATACTGAAATGCATGAACCAAACTCAGCTCGCTTTGTGCTTAAATCCCGTCTAAGACGGAGAGGGATTTATCTATTACCAAATTTATTTACTACAGCGGCATTGTTTGCGGGTTTCTTTGCCATCGTGCAGGCGATGAATGGTAACTATGAGCATTCTGCAATCGCTATTTTCATTGCGATGGTACTGGATGGTCTTGATGGGCGGGTAGCACGTCTAACTCATACCCAAAGTGAATTTGGCGCAGAGTATGATAGTTTGTCGGATATGGTTTCTTTTGGAGTTGCACCTGCGCTGGTCGTCTATGAGTGGGCATTGAAAGACATGGACAAATTGGGTTGGATAGCAGCATTTATTTATTGCGCTTGTGCTGCCTTACGGCTAGCACGTTTTAATACCAATATAGAAGTAGTTGATAAGCGATTTTTTCAAGGATTACCCAGTCCGGCAGCAGCTGCGCTCATTGCTGGATTGATATGGGTGGCACTGGATTTTCAAATACAAGGTGCGGACATCAAGTGGGTAGCGTGGGCAATAACTTTATTTGCTGGGCTTACCATGGTAAGTAACTTGCCATATTATAGTGGGAAAGAATTTAATCTGCGTAGACGGGTGCCTTTTTTCTCGATTTTATTATTGCTATTATTCTTTTTTGTATTAATACCGAGTCACCCGCCAGTTGTGCTATTCGGTCTGTTTTCACTCTATGCGCTTTCGGGCTATTTCATGAAGCTATGGTTGCTAGGTAAAAGAAAAAAGAGTGATGAAATCCAAAATCAGAATATGACGTAGCGATCTTACTGTTGCAGAAATATAAAAAACGCTTTATATTTTCTTCTATGAACAGGATTACAAGTTACTACTCAATTTTCCGAGACTTCTTTTCTTTAGCCTTGCTGCACTCAATAGGCTATCTGCTGCGCCTTGGGCGCTAAATTCAATATTTTCTTCCGCTTCTCTCTTATTAATAATCTAAAAAATTCGTAATCTGAATTTTTTAATCTTTATTTTAGACCCCATTTGATGGAGAAAATGATGCGAGATCATTTGATAATTTTTGATACAACTTTGCGCGATGGTGAACAAAGCCCAGGCGCATCCATGACAAAAGAAGAGAAAGTGCGTATTGCTCGTCAACTTGAGCGTATGGGCGTAGATGTTATTGAGGCAGGTTTTCCAGCGGCTTCCAATGGAGATTTTGAGGCAGTCAAGGCAGTAGCCGACACAGTTAAGGATAGTACAGTTTGTGGACTTGCTCGTGCGATTGAAGCGGATATCATCCGCGCTGGCGAAGCATTGCGTGGCGCCAATGTGGCGCGCATCCATACTTTTATTGCTACTTCGCCAATACATATGAAGAATAAATTGCGTATGTCGCCAGAGCAAGTAATCGAGCAAGCAGTTAAAGCAATAAAATGGGCGCGCCAGTATACCGACAACGTTGAATTTTCTCCTGAAGATGCGGGTCGCTCTGAAATCAGTTTTCTCTGTCGTGTTTTGGAGGCGGTGATCGATGCAGGGGCAAAGACACTAAATATTCCCGATACCGTGGGATATACCATGCCAGATCAGTTTGGTCAGCTTATCCGCACATTACGTGAGCGTATCCCTAACTCAGATAAAGTGGTTTTTTCCGTTCACTGCCATAATGATCTAGGTTTGGCTGTGGCCAATTCGCTGTCGGCAGTCATGAATGGTGCCAGACAAGTGGAATGTACTATCAATGGACTGGGTGAGCGTGCTGGAAATGCTGCGCTTGAGGAAATTGTCATGGCGGTGCGTACCCGGCAGGATTTTTTTACATGCGATACGCGAATTGATACCACTCATATCGTTCCGGCCAGTAAGCTGGTTTCAGGAATCACTGGCTTTCCAGTACAACCTAATAAAGCTATTGTTGGCGCCAATGCGTTTGCCCATGAATCGGGAATTCATCAGGATGGTGTGCTCAAACATCGTGAAACTTATGAGATCATGCGTGCTGAAGATGTTGGCTGGGGGACAAATAAATTGTTACTTGGCAAGCATTCAGGCCGGAATGCGTTTCGCACTCGGTTGAAGGAACTTGGAATTGAACTTGAATCGGAAGAAATGCTGAATATCATGTTCATGCGCTTTAAGGATTTAGCAGACAAAAAACATGAGATTTTTGATGAGGATCTGCATGCACTGGCTTCAGATGAAGTACACGCTCCAGAGGAGCATTACCGCTTGCTTTCACTGATAGCACATAGTGAGACAGGGGAGGTGCCTTTTGCACGCGTGGTGATCGCTGATGGAAATAATGAGCTGCATGCTGAGTCTGATGGGAGCGGCCCGGTTGATGCAACCTACCGTGCAATTGAAAAGATATTGAATAGCGGTGCTGATTTACAATTATTTTCGGTTAATAACATTACCAGCGGGACAGATGCGCAAGGGGAGGTAACTGTCAGATTGCAGAAGACCGGTAGAATTGTGAATGGCCACGGAGCAGATACGGATATTGTTGTCGCATCCGCCAAAGCTTATCTAAGTGCATTGAATAAACTGTATAGCAAGCTTGAGAGAGCCCATCCGCAGGTGTGAGAAATGAAACACTTTTTCCTTTATTTATTTCTTGTAATGAATTTTCTATCTTTCTGCGTGCAGGCAGAAGAATTCCAGTTCAAATTTGAGGATAGTAAAGGAAAAATACATCAATTGAGCGATTATAGAGGAAAGTGGGTACTGGTAAATTTCTGGGCAACATGGTGCCCCCCTTGCTTGAAGGAGATTCCTGATCTCATCTCGCTTTACAAAGACCGGAACAATATCATGATCCTCGGTATTGCGATGGATTATGAAGATAGTAAGACTGTGATGGAATATGCTGAGGCTTTGTCGATTCCTTATCCAATCGTATTGGGAGATAGATGGATTGCTTCGCAGCTTGATGAGTTATCGATGTTGCCTAGCACCTATCTATTTGACCCTGAGGGTAAGCCTGCAGCGAGAAAGATTGGATTGCTCACGCGTGAGGATATTGAGAAATTCATTCAAAGCTATTAGCCCGAATATTTCATAAATTGACACGTGCTCTCACTTGCCTTTTGATTAATAAGAAAGACTTTGCTCCATCGGGTGTATGAATCACTACACCACTCCTTCTCAAAACCTTCCTATTAATCAGAACTCTGTGTGATCATCACGCGAATTTATGAAATATTTGGGTTAGAGAGTGTTGGTTTGGAAAATACAACTGATTTTTATCCTGAGTAGAGATTTTGCTAATTTTGTGCCATCTCCTGGTTTACGGGATAGTGCCAATATTTGCGCCAGGCACTAAATACTTGCTGTGGGTAGCGGGCCTGTCCCAGGCTACCATTGTATCTACCGAGTGCACGGAAATAGTCACCTTTCTCGATATCAAGATAGTGGCGCAGAATAGTACAACCATAACGTAGATTGACACGTAGATGAAAAAGGTTGTGCTCTTTGCTGCCAATGGTATCGACCCAAAACGGCATGACTTGCATATAGCCGCGCGCACCTGCGGTAGATATGGCGTATTTTCTGAAACCGCTTTCAACCTGGATAAGACTCAATGCCAATTGTGGATCGAGGCCGGCACGAGTCGCTTCATAATGAACGGTGGTAAGAAACGCTTCACGTTCACTTTGATTAGGCATGTGTCTTTTCAATCGTTCAGACATGGTAACAAGCCAAATTTTGCTGTCTGCTGTGGAGAGGGTAATAAAATGCGAAATAGCCTGATCACTGACAGCTTTTTGCAAAACAGTTCGGGTGCTGGCAGACATTAGCTCATAAATCTGAGCGCCTGCCTGAGCAATTTGGGGTGCTAAAGATAGTATGAGACTGATCAATTTCCACATATTTTTGAAATGATAAATGGAGTAATGTCTTTTAGTGGAATCATTTGGGATGTTTCATCACGTCGACCGCGATATTCAATAATGGCTTCTTTTAGGCCGCGCTCACCAACAACGATTCGATGTGGAATACCGATTAATTCCATGTCTGCGAACATGACGCCGGGACGTTCATCACGATCATCCATGAGTACCTCAATGTGAGCAGCAGAAAGTTCATGGTAGAGTTTTTCTGCCTCAGCTTGGACTTGTGGATTCTTTTTTAGACCGATAGGAATGATAGCGAGTTGAAAGGGGGAGATGGCAATTGGAAAGATGATACCGTGTTCGTCATGATTTTGTTCGATAGCCGCAGCGACGATACGTGATACGCCGATACCATAACACCCCATTTCCATGACTCTTGTCTGGCCGGCTTCATCTAGGTAGGTGGCTTTCATCTTTTCAGAATATTTGGTGCGTAATTGGAAAATGTGACCCACTTCGATCCCTCGGCAAATTTCCAGTATGCCCTTCCCGTCCGGAGAAGGATCACCTGTAACAATATTACGGATATCAAAAACATGATCAGGTAATTTCAGGTCGCGTTCGAAATTAACATGCGTGAGATGAAACCCTTCCACATTCGCACCGCAGACAAAGTCACTCATTGTCATGACAGTTTTGTCAGCAATAATGTATTTTTCTAATCCGACTGGCCCGATATAGCCTGGTCGAGAACCGGTTTCTGCTAAAATTCTTTCTTCCGTTGCCAGTTCAAAATTGTTTAGGAAAGGAATCTTTCTGACTTTTGTTTCGTTTAATTGATGATCGCCGCGCAGCAATAAGAGGTAAAATTGGTTATCTGCAGTAACGGCTAGTGTTTTTACGGTTTTCTGTATGGGGATATCCAAGAAGCTGGCAACTTCTGCGCATGTTTTTTGGTCAGGTGTTGAAATTTTTTGCATGATGCCGTTGGGTGCAGCGCGAGATCTTTCAGAGAAAAGAGCCTCGGCCAGCTCGATATTGGCGGCATAATCTGAATTAGCACAGAAAGCGATTGCATCTTCACCTGAATTTGCGAGTACATGGAATTCATGTGAATTGCTGCCACCCATTGCCCCGGTGTCTGCTGCCACGGCACGAAAATTCAGGCCGATACGAGTAAATATGCGACTATAAGTGTCATGCATTAAACGATAGGTCTGTTCCAAGCTTTTCAGGTCAGTATGAAACGAATAGGCATCTTTCATGATGAATTCACGGGCTCTCATGACGCCAAAACGAGGCCGGATTTCATCGCGAAATTTGGTTTGGATCTGATAAAAATTCAAAGGTAATTGACGATAGCTTTTTATTTCCTTGCGAGCAATATCGGTAATCACCTCTTCGTGAGTAGGACCAAAACAATAATCATGTTCATGTCTATCCTGGATTTTCAGCATTTGCGGGCCGAATACGTCCCAGCGATCAGTTTCTTGCCATAGTTCTGCAGGTTGAACTGCAGGCATTAAAAGTTCAATCGCGCCACTTTTGTTCATTTCCTCGCGGATAATGTGCTCGATTTTGCGAAGTATCCTCAAACCTAAAGGCATCCAGCTATACAATCCACTTCCAAGGCGTTTGATGAGGCCTGCTCGTAGCATTAGCTTATGGCTAATTAGTTCAGCTTCTGCTGGTGCTTCTTTGAGCGTTGAAATAAAGAATTGAGAGACACGCATATATTGATTCCGTCTATTTTATCGATATATTAGAAAGAACAATTTTACCTTGAAAAAGGTAGTTATCCATGCGGTTTAATTTCATTGCGGCATATCATGTATAGTTAAGAAGGAGGGAAATGGGAAAATTAAAGAAAAGTACGCCCGGATATTTATTTGATGATGACTTTTAATCTGGGAAAAAGTATGGAAAAATGGCTAATAATTGACGTATCAAATGACGGATGAATCAAATGATCGACCGTAACGGATATCGTCCTAATGTTGGAATTATTCTACTGAATTCAAAAAATGAAGTTTTCTGGGGGAAACGTGTCAAGCAAGACTCTTGGCAATTTCCCCAGGGGGGCATCAAATCAGGTGAAACCCCAACACAGGCGATGTATCGAGAATTAACTGAAGAAGTAGGGCTGCAGCCCTATCACGTAGAAATTTTGGGACGTACCCGGGAGTGGTTGCGTTATGAGGTGCCAGAATGCTGGATAAGGCGTGAATGGCGCAGGAGCTACAAGGGACAAAAACAGATTTGGTTTTTGCTGCGTTTGCTTGGGCGTGATAGTGATGTGTCGCTCAGGAAAAGTCCACATCCTGAATTTGATGCGTGGCGTTGGAATAGATATTGGGTAGAACTTGACTCAGTGGTTGAATTTAAACGTCAGGTTTATCGGCAAGCGCTGATGGAACTGTCTCATTTACTTGGTTGTAACATTGGACAGGGCTGTGATTATGGTTATGGGAAAGATGATCAATTTACTTCAAAGATTACTGCTACTACTGTGAAAACACAAAAATAATTTGTTCCTGCCTGTAGTATGAGGTGGTAGCCAGCTCTAGTTAATTATTTATTTTTTTGAGATTTTATATTTTGACAAGATAAATTCAGGCGTAACCGGCTGCGCCATTACAGCCGTGTTTTTTAGGAGATTCTCAATGATGATGCGTACGCTAACTGCCTCGCTATTATCGATTGGCATAATGATCACGTCCGTGCATGTATTTGCTGCCAATGAGCCGATACAACCCATTAAACCGGTAAAACCCGAGAATGCGGAAATGGTTGAGCTTGGAAAAATGTTATTTTTTGATCCTAGATTATCCAAATCTGGTTTCATTTCCTGTAATTCTTGCCATAACCTAAGCATGGGAGGCACTGACAATATCAAAACATCTATTGGTCATAAATGGCATCAAGGCCCGATTAATGCGCCTACTGTCTTGAATGCGAGTATGAATCTTGCACAGTTCTGGGATGGACGCGCTAAGGATCTCAAAGAACAGGCCGGTGGACCAATTGCTAACCCTGGTGAGATGGCTTCTACGCACGATATGGCAGTAAAAGTGATTAGCTCTATTTCTCAATATCGAGAGCAATTTAAGAAGGCTTTTGACTCGACTGCAGTAGATATAGATCGGATTACTACTGCAATCGCAGCTTTTGAGGAAACTTTGGTTACACCAGATTCCCGTTTCGATAAATGGTTGGAGGGAGATAAAGACGCACTGACGAAAGCAGAATTGGATGGGTATAGATTATTTAAAAGCGGTGGTTGCACAAAATGCCATAATGGCCCAGCGGTTGGTGGAAATTCATTTGAAAAAATGGGTGTTTATAAACCGTATGAGACAAGTAATGCCGCAGTAGGCCGGATGGATGTTACTGGCAAGGAAGAGGACCGTTTTGTCTTTAAAGTGCCTACATTACGAAATGTAGAATTGACATACCCTTATTTCCATGATGGTGGTGCTGCAACCTTAGAAGAAGCGGTAGACATCATGGGTAAGATACAAGTGAACCGGGAGTTTAGTAAAGAAGAGATTGCCAATATCGTGGCTTTCTTGAAAACACTCACTGGCAAGCAGCCTTATTTTAAATTACCTATTTTGCCACCTTCCAATAATGCAACACCAAGATCTCAGCCGTTTGAATAAATAGCTTTAAAATATGTACTTAGATTAGGGGTAATCTGGAATTTGAGATACTCTGTGATTCACCCAGACTCATGATGGTTTGGGTGAGTTGTGTATTCATTTATCAGTTCCATTTCCGGGAAGAACGTCAGCTTGTCGGACATGACTGCTGCTTTGTGAAGTCTTTCTTTTTCATGGCATTATTCTAGTAGGCCATCTTGGGTCTAGCATCTATCTGCAATGAGTGGCGATATTACTTTATCGGGAATAATTACGAGGTTTGGCGTCATGTCAACTCTAATTCATTTATTTAGCATGATAGAATCTGTGCCCGTTTGTAAATTCATGATTTTAATTTCATACACCTTTTCTAGAGCGTCATCTTATGAGGAATGATTATCTCGAAAGAATACTTACCGCTAAAGTTTATGATGTCGCTATAGAAACGCCATTGGAGGAAGCAGTCAATCTTTCAGCACGCATTCATAATCAAGTGTTTTTGAAACGTGAGGATGTGCAACAGGTGTTTTCGTTCAAGCTGCGGGGCGCTTACAACAAAATGTCTAAGTTGTCTTCTGCCACGCTCAAACGGGGGGTGATAGCTGCCTCGGCTGGCAATCATGCTCAGGGTGTCGCATTAGCTGCCCAGAAATTGGGGTGTTCTGCTACGATTGTGATGCCAGTGACGACTCCTCAGATCAAGATTAATGCGGTGATGGCGCTTGGTGCAACAGTGCTACTCTATGGTGATTCATATAATGATGCTTATGAGCATGCGTTGGAAATCACACAGCAAGAACGCGCTACTTTTGTTCATCCTTATGATGATCCGGATGTTATTGCAGGACAAGGAACAATCGGCATGGAAATTTTGCGTCAGCATGGAGCAGGCATTCATGCCATATTCGTGCCAGTAGGAGGTGGAGGCCTTATTTCCGGTATTGCGGCATACGTAAAAAGGTTATATCCGGATACTAAGATTATTGGGGTTGAGCCAGTTGATTCCGATGCCATGCACCGTTCGCTGCAGAAAGGACGGCGCGTTAAACTCGCGCAAGTGGGATTGTTTGCAGACGGCGTAGCAGTGAGACATGTCGGTAAGGAAACTTTTCGCTTGTGTCGAGAGTTGGTCGATGAAATTCTTCTGATCGATTCAGATGCCATATGTGCAGCTATTAAAGATGTATTTGAAGATACCCGTGCCATCCTAGAGCCTTCTGGAGCGCTCTCTGTTGCTGGACTGAAAGCTTATGCCGAGCGAGAAAAGCTACTTCATAAAACCCTGGTAGCGGTAGCATCAGGGGCCAACATGAATTTTGATCGTTTACGTCACGTTTCTGAGCGCGCAGAACTCGGTGAGCAGCGTGAAGCAGTGATGGCAGTTACGATCCCCGAGAAACCTGGCAGCTTCAAAAAATTTTGCGCTATGTTGGGGACTAGGAGCATAACTGAATTCAATTATCGCTATGCAGATCCTAAAGAAGCGCATGTATTTGTTGGAGTATCCATACATAATCGTGAGGAAGCGCTTAATCTGATCAGGAGTCTGGAGGCAAGTGGATTGAGTACCGAAGATCTGAGCGGTAACGAAATGGCAAAGTTACATATTCGTCATATGGTGGGAGGGCGTTCAAGGGAGGTCAAAAATGAAATTCTCTATCGTTTTGAATTTCCCGATAGACCAGGCGCATTAATGAATTTTCTTAATAATATGAGTCATCTCTGGAATATTACTTTATTTCATTATCGCAATCATGGTGCCGATTTTGGACGTGTATTAGTGGGCATGGAGGTGCCACCTAATGAGAAAGCTGATTTCAAAAATTTTCTCGATAATCTCGGTTATCGATATTGGGATGAAAGCAATAACCCAGCCTATAAGTTGTTTTTAGTATAAATACTTGAATTCCTAAGACTTGATCGCTATTTGCATCATTCCTACTTTATTTAATTTAATATATGATCTTTTTTCTAAATCATTTCTTGCATTTGTTAATGTCACGCTGCAATATCTAGTTCTTCTATTTGTTTATTTTGATAATAATCCTGTTGGTTGAATGTGGATCTGCTTAAAAAAATAAAGTAGAGTCTCTTATCTAATAATTAAAATTAGAAATAATTAGAAATAAAACAGGGAGGGTTGTTCATGAGTGCAAAGGGACAGTTGCTGCAAGATCCATTTTTAAATATTCTGCGGAAGGAGCATATTCCAGTATCGATTTACTTGGTCAATGGTATTAAACTGCAAGGACATATTGATTCATTTGATCAATATGTTGTGCTATTGAAAAATTCGGTTACACAAATGGTATACAAACATGCTATCTCAACAGTGGTTCCAGCGAGGGCTGTTGCTATTCCAATTGAAACATCCGTTGGACGTGATGACTGATCTCACAGAGTTCATAACAAGTAAGAATAACACTGCCATCTTAGTAAGTCTCGATCTAGGCGGTAGTGGTAAACAAAGCCTGGAAGAATTGCATCAGCTTGCCATAAGTGATCGACTTACGGTTGCGGCTGTCGTAGAAGGGAAGCGTTTGCGGCCTGATCCTGCTACCTATGTTGGTAGTGGCAAGATTGATGAAATCCATCAAATTTTGAGTCAAACCAATGCCTCACTGGTGATATTTAATCATGATCTTTCCCCGATACAACAGCGAAATCTGACTGAACGACTCCAGTGCCACGTTATTGATCGTACTAGTTTGATTCTTGATATTTTTGCGCAACGCGCTAAAAGTCGCGAAGGTAAATTGCAGGTTGAATTGGCTCAGTTAGAGCATCTTGCATCACGGTTAGTGCGGGGTTGGACACATCTGGAGCGACAAAAAGGAGGGATTGGTTTGCGTGGTCCGGGAGAAACGCAGCTTGAAACGGATCGGCGGTTACTTGCTAAGAGAGTTAAGTTTTTGAAGGAAAAACTTATAAAAGTTCAGCGTCAGCGAAAAGTTCAGCGACGCTCACGACAGCGCGCCAAAGTTATGTCTGTATCTATTGTTGGTTATACTAATGCAGGCAAGTCAACTCTGTTCAATAGTCTAACCTGCGCTCAGGCATATGCAGCTGATCAGTTATTTGCGACCCTAGATACGACGACACGAAAATTATTTATTCCGAATAGCGGGTATCTGGTTATTTCAGATACGGTTGGATTTATTCGTGAATTGCCTCATACCCTGGTTGCTGCATTTCGTGCTACGTTGGAAGAGACAGTGCAG
This sequence comes from Nitrosomonas communis, assembly GCF_024102715.1. Classification (GTDB taxonomy): domain Bacteria; phylum Pseudomonadota; class Gammaproteobacteria; order Burkholderiales; family Nitrosomonadaceae; genus Nitrosomonas; species Nitrosomonas communis_B. Next base: position 14,847 of record NZ_JAGFJM010000060.1, on the reverse strand, counting down.
GCTGATATGCTTTTACATGTGGTCGATGCAACTAGCCCGTGCCGCAAAGAGCAGATTGCGGAAGTAAATAAGCTGCTTAAGGAAATTGGAGCCGAAGCTATTCCACAAATTTTGATATTGAATAAAATTGATCGCGCAGAATCAAGCAGGACTGCGAGTTATGTGCGGGATGAGTATGGTAGAATAACGTGTATTCAGCTTAGTGCTAGGACGGGCGAAGGCTTAGAATTTATTAGACAGGCTTTGGCAGAAGCGATTGCACAGAATTCTGTGAGCCTAAGAGAGAGCTTCTTGGAAGTTGGGAGAGTGAGCGATGGTAGTGCTACAGCTTTTTTAGAACGAGAGAAAGGATTAAACTATCATGGGATTAAATGATCCGCAATGGGGGAGAAGAAAAGGTAATTCTAGTCCACCAGATCTGGATGACATACTGCGTAACATCAGCAAAAGGATTAACGAGCTTTTTGGCCGAAGGAAGGGTGGTGGTGATGAAGGGACTGGAGGTGAAGGTCCCAAAAAACAAAGTGCCGGAAATGTCATGATCATCGTCTTCCTGCTGCTGATTGTTTGGGGAGGCAGCGGTTTTTACATTGTTGACGAGGGTCAGCGCGGCGTAGTACTTCGCTTCGGTAAGCATGTTGATACCACGCAGGCGGGATTGCGTTGGCATACGCCTTATCCGATCGAGAAAGTGGAAACTGTCAATGTTAGCCAGGTGCGCACAGTTGAAATTGGTTACCGGAACAATGTTAGAAGCAAAGTACTGAAAGAGTCGTTGATGTTGACCGATGACGAAAACATTATCGATATTCAGTTTGCAGTACAATACATTTTAAATAGCCCTGAGAACTTCCTGTTTAATAATCGTGATCCTGATACTGCTGTGCTGCAAGTGGCTGAAACGGCTATTCGTGAGGTTATCGGTAAAAGCAAGATGGATTTTGTTTTGTACGAGGGGCGTGAGGAGGTAACTGCCCGCACAACGCAAATAATGCAGACTATTCTGGATCGCTATCAGATAGGTGTTATTATTAATAGAGTAACGATGCAGAATGCACAACCGCCAGAACAAGTCCAAGCAGCATTCGATGATGCAGTTAAGGCTGGACAGGATAGAGAACGGCAACGTAATGAAGGGCAAGCTTATGCTAATGATGTGATTCCTAGGGCGAGAGGTGGTGCAGCGCGCTTACTGGAAGAGGCAAGCGGATATCAACAGCGTGTTATTTCTAGCGCAGAGGGTGATGTTAGCCGTTTCGAGAAAGTCCTCGCCGAATACAGTAAGGCACCAGGCGTGACGCGTGATCGTCTCTATCTAGATACGATGCAGCAAGTGCTTGCTAATACTAGTAAAATTCTGGTTGATCAGAAGAGTGGAAGCAACTTGTTATACCTCCCATTGGATAAATTAATCCAGATGGACGGAACACCGCCAAGACCGGTCATGCCAATGCAAACTCAACCAGCTCCAGAAGCACCTGATGTGAGCGCGCGTACACGTGAGTCATTCCGCAGTCGTGAACGAGAGGTAAGATAAAATGGGAAAATTATCGTCAGTATTATCAAGCATAGTCGTTGTACTAGTTTTAGTGGCAAGCTCAGCAATATACATTGTTGATGAGCGGGAACAGGCGATTTTATTTCAACTGGGGGAAGTGGTTGACGTAAAAACTACACCAGGATTGTATTTTAAGATTCCGATAGCGCAGAACGTGCGCTACTTTGATTCACGTATTCTCACCTTGGATACAGAAGAACCAGAACGCTTTATTACTTCAGAAAAGAAGAATGTTCTGGTGGATTTGTTTGTGAAATGGCGTATCGTTGATGTAAAACAATATTATATCAGTGTACGTGGTGATGAAACGTTGGCAAAAACACGTTTGGCGCAAACCGTAAATTCGAGTATGCGCGATGAATTTGGTAATCGAACAGTGCACGACGTGGTTTCAGGCGAGCGCGACAAGATTATGGAAATCATGCGTCAGAAAGCTAATATAGATGCCAAGAAAATTGGTGTTGAGGTGGTGGATGTGCGTTTAAAACGTGTTGACTTACCACAAGAAGTTAGCGAATCAGTGTATCGTAGAATGGAAGCTGCGCGGAAACGGGTAGCCAATGAGTTGCGCTCAACAGGTGCTGCAGAAGCTGAAAAGATTCGTGCAGAAGCCGATCGGCAACGTGAAGTAATATTGGCGGAAGCTTATCGGGAGGCACAGAAAATTATGGGGGAAGGAGACGGTCAAGCCGCTGCAATATATGCAGGTACCTTTGAAAAGAACCCAGAGTTTTATGCATTCTATAGAAGTATGGAAGCTTACAAACAATCCTTTAAGAATAAGGGCGATATGTTAGTACTTGAACCCAACTCAGAATTCTTTAAATATATGAATAGTACGGCAAATAAAAAATAGCAGTGCTAGCAAGGTAAATAGTGTTATGGAGAACACTAAATCATCAAGAGTTTCATTGGAGATATTGTTGTATGTGGGATACCTTTCTGATGGCCATTGCATTAATGTTGGTGTTGGAAGGTATTCTTCCTTTTACATTCCCTAATGCTTGGCGCGATACTTTTAGAAAAATCATAGAGCTGGATGATAACCAAATCCGATTTATTGGGTTGACTTCTATGGTGATAGGGCTGATTGTGCTCTATTTAGTGAATTAAGTTCTTGTAATGCCTTCCTTTATTAAGTAGTCGATAAATTAAGCAGTTGCTAGATTATAAAAATGCGTAACTGGCTTCTTCCTGAATATGTCGAGGATGTTCTGCCATCTGAGGCATTGCGTATTGAAAAAATGCGCCGCAGCATCCTGGATTTGCTCCTTGTGCATGGCTATCAGTATGTTATTCCACCATTGTTGGAATATGTGGAATCATTATTGTCGGGTAGCGGAAGCGATATGAATCTACGCATGTTCAAGGTACTAGATCAACTAAGCGGTAGAATGATGGGAGTGCGGGCAGACAGTACACCGCAAACTGCACGGATAGATGCGCATTTAATGAATGCTAAAGGAGTAACTCGCCTTTGTTACGCAAATAGCGTACTACATACTGTTCCATGCGAAATTACCCGCACCCGTGAACCATTTCAGATAGGCGCTGAGTTATATGGCCACTCTGGTTTGGAAAGCGATCTTGAGATTCAACGATTAATGCTGAGATGCCTTGCTGTATCAGGGATTGACGAGATCCGCCTCGATCTTGGACATGTGACTATTTTTCGAAGTCTGATTAAGGATTCAGATATTCTTCCTGAGTTTGAAGTAGATTTGTACAATGTATTGCAAACTAAGGACACTGCTGCTCTGAGGGAGTTGTTATGTAGTGGACTAGATCGGCGACTGGATAAGCATGTCCGGGATGCACTGATGCTTCTTCCTGAATTATATGGTGGTAGAGAAATACTTATGCATGCTCGAAAAATGCTTCCTAGTCATCCAGAAATTGAAAGTGCACTAAGCCAACTCGAGGCTATTGAGGAAGAATTGGAAGCATATGTGGATACAATAACATTCGATTTATCCGATTTGCGTGGCTACCATTACCACACTGGGATGGTATTTGCTGCTTATGCGCAAGGAAGTGCGAATGCAATTGCCTTGGGTGGGCGCTACGATGAGATAGGTAAAGCATTTGGAAGGGCAAGGCCAGCGACGGGATTTAGTATGGATCTGCGGGAATTATCGCGATTGATCAGCCCAGATACTTGTCCCAGAGGGATCCTGGCGCCTTATAAAAGAAATGACAAAGAACTGGAAAAAATAATTGAGCAATTACGAAATGAAGGTCATATCGTTATAACCGAGTTACCGGGAAATGAAATCGAAAAAGATGCCCTCTACTATGACAGAAAACTTATCTTACACAATGGTGTATGGGAAGTAGTGGGAATTTAAAATATCCATATACATCAAGATAAAGGGATTCTGAGATATGACCAAGAATGTGGTAGTCATTGGAACGCAATGGGGGGATGAAGGAAAAGGCAAGATAGTCGACTGGCTAACTGATCATGCTGCCGGTGTTGTTCGTTTCCAGGGTGGTCATAATGCAGGCCATACACTGGTAATTGATAATGAAAAAATTGTTTTGCACCTCGTTCCTTCTGGAATTTTGCGTGAGAACGTTATTTGTTATATTGGTAATGGCGTTGTATTGTCACCACAAGCCTTGCTTGAAGAAATTGATATGCTGGAAGAAGCAGGCATTGACGTATGCCAAAGACTACGAATAAGCGAAGCCTGTCCGCTTATATTACCTCATCATATTGCGCTCGATAATGCACGTGAAACAGCTAGAGGATTAGACAAAATCGGCACTACTGGCCGGGGTATTGGCCCTGCCTATGAAGATAAAGTCGCGCGGCGTGCAATACGTTTGCAAGATTTGCTCTGCCGTGAACGATTCATAGTTAAACTGGAGGAAATACTCGATTATCATAATTTTATCCTGAGGAATTATTACCACGCGCCTACAGTAGATCTCAATAGGACAATTGATGAAAGTCTTATTGAGGCTGAGCGTATCAGGCCGATGGTAGCTGATGTGCCACAATTACTATTTGAAACCAATAGAGAAGGTAACAATCTTTTGTTTGAGGGTGCCCAGGGAGCATTGTTAGATATTGATCATGGCACTTACCCGTTTGTGACATCCAGTAATTGTATTGCTGGCGCGGCAGCATCCGGTAGTGGAGTAGGGCCACAGATGTTGCATTATGTGCTGGGTATTACTAAAGCGTATACCACGCGTGTGGGCTCAGGTCCATTTCCTACCGAACTTAATGATGCTGTGGGTGAGCATTTGGCTAATCGTGGCAATGAATTTGGTGCGACAACGGGACGCCGCCGTCGTTGTGGCTGGTTTGACGCAGTAGCAATGAAGCGCTCTACTCAGATAAACGGTGTATCAGGTTTATGCATTACCAAATTAGATGTCCTTGATGGTGTTGAGACCTTGAAACTTTGTGTGGGTTATAGATTAAACAGTAGCAATACTACAAGAAGAGGATCTCTTAGCATCTTGCCAGTAGGCGCTGAAGAACTGATAGCTTGTGAACCTATCTATGAAGAAATGCCTGGCTGGATCGAGAATACTCAAGGTTTAAGAGATTTTAAGCAATTGCCCAAAGCTGCGCAAAATTATCTAAAACGTTTGGAAGAAATCTGTGAAGTGCCAATAGATATGATTTCAACAGGGCCTGATCGTGAAGAAACTATTGTTTTCAGGCATCCATTTGACGAGTAATCTGTTCATTTTTTATTGGTTGCTGTCTTGTGTTCTCCATTCCTGAAGGAGAGTACTGGAAAGCTCATTCCACTTTTTTCTAGCCGCCTCCATTCTCGCATTCGCATCTTTAGATTTCTCGTATGCAATTTCGAGGTCCTTTTCGGCCTCTGCTACCATTTGTTTAAAATGCTGCAATCGTTCCTTTTTAGCTTCGGTTTGTTGTTCGGCAGTTTTTGCTTCGCTTTCAGCCTGTTTCATCTGTTTGTACGCAAAACTAGTTTTTTGCTGCAGACTCAGAATATCTTCCGCAAAAACTGTTGGTAATAATGTAAAGTTCAGTAAAAAAAATGTGAGGTACTTCATTCTTCACCTCTACCAACCAGATTGGTTCAAAAAATCATATGTGTTTAAGTAAGCAGATTAACAAAAAATTGATTCTGTTAGTGCAATTGCACTTAGGGAGATTATACTGCACATTATTTTGATATCTCAGAGAGATAAATTTCCCGCTTTGCGGAAGAGTATTTGATTTATTTATATATGTAGAAATGCTGAAATATTTTGGGAGATTATTTAATGCCATTAAAACGGATTAATGTAGTATTCGTATTAATTATACTGATATCGAGTATTTCTTTAAGCTTGCTAGCTAACACAGTGCAAGCATCATGCACTGGATGTCTTTGCCCGGGTGACCCTTGCCGGCTATGCCCTTTACCTCCAATGACTACTGACAAGGCTACAGAAGATGACCCAGAAACCTGCAAAAGCATCCGAAAAGAAGTAACTCCAATCTCTTCTCCCCCTGGAACTAACGAATATTTTGCTAGCCTTGATAAATCAACAATGGCTTGTATTAAAAACGGTGGTGATGTAATTAAAAACTCTCGTCGTAGTGAACTCTTTCCTTCAAGGGTTTATTGTAAACCCTATATTCCTGCAGCACCGAAATAGTTTATGCGCTACTAACCTATGTTAGTTGATTGCTCTGGCTGTTATTTTGAGTATGGTAAGATGAGCGCATTTGGCTATGAGTTATTCGGTAGATTGCTGCATTCAGGATACTAGGTGCAAGTATTTTTAGTTAGTAGTGTCGCGGATAATATCAGAGTAAGAAACTAAATCATGCTATTAGCAATTTTTGTAGATTTTTGATCTTGAGAAAAATAAGCCAGCCAGGAATCAATAGCCATTTTTTATCTGGGCTGTAGGTTCAGAAATCTGAAGATTTCTCGTGATTAACTGATTGAAATTAACAAACTAAATATTTTATGCTAAACAATTTGCTTAAAAAGATCTTTGGTAGCCGCAATGACCGCTTGGTCAAGCAATATTTCCAAACTGTACGTGCTATCAACGAATTAGAATCGACTATCGCACCTTTGTCCGATGGTGATCTTCGTAGCAAGACTCATGAATTCAAGCAACGCATTTCCAATGGTGAAGCACTTGACGCGCTGTTACCAGAGGCATTTGCGGTAGTGCGAGAAGCGGGCAAGCGCGTGTTGGGCATGCGTCACTTTGATGTACAGTTAATTGGAGGAATGGTATTGCATGATGGCAAGATAGCTGAAATGCGTACCGGTGAAGGCAAAACGCTAATGGCGACGTTGCCTGCTTATCTCAATGCCTTGACAGGACTAGGCGTGCATATAGTGACGGTCAATGATTATCTTGCCAGACGTGATGCGGACTGGATGGGTCAAATCTACCAGTTCCTTGGTCTATCAGTAGGGGTAATTATTTCGCAAATGGCGCAAGACACAAAGCAAGCTGCTTATGCTGCCGATATTACCTATGGTACTAATAATGAATATGGTTTTGATTACTTACGTGACAACATGGTTGGCAACCGAGCTGAGCGTGTGCAACGTATGCTTAATTTTGCAATTGTTGATGAAGTCGATTCGATTTTGATCGATGAGGCACGTACCCCATTAATCATATCTGGTCAGGCTGAAGGTGATACAGAGATTTACGTACGTATTAATGCATTAATACCTGAGCTTATCCGTCAGGAAACAGAGAAGGGGCCGGGTGACTATAGTGTTGATGAAAAATCCCAGCAAGTGCTATTGAGCGAGGCGGGATTTGAACATGCTGAGAAATTGCTTGCCAAGGGTGGATTGCTGGCGCCTGGCTCAAGTCTTTATGATCCTGTCAATATCAATTTGATTCATCATCTCAATGCAGCATTACGCGCACATGCTTTATATAATCGTGATCAGCATTATGTGGTGCAAAGTGGTGAGGTAATTATTGTTGATGAGTTTACAGGGCGCTTAATGCCTGGAAGGCGATGGTCAGAAGGACTTCATCAGGCTGTTGAGGCAAAAGAGAATGTTTCTATTCAGAAAGAAAATCAAACGCTTGCTTCGATTACGTTTCAGAATTATTTTCGCATGTATCACAAGCTTGCTGGTATGACAGGCACAGCGGATACAGAAGCTTTTGAATTTCAGCAAATCTATGGACTCGAGACGGTAGTTATTCCAACACACCGCCCGATGATTCGCGAAGATCGGATGGATCAAGTCTTTCGTACCATGAAAGAAAAACATCAGGCTATTTTAGAAGATATTAAGGATTGCTATCAGCGTGGACAGCCAGCGCTTGTTGGTACAACTTCTATTGAGAATAACGAATTGCTTTCCTCTTTGCTAGACAAAGAGAAATTGCCGCATCAGGTTCTTAACGCGAAGCACCATGCCGGTGAAGCAGATATTATTGCTCAGGCAGGCAGGCCTAAAATGATTACGATTGCAACTAACATGGCCGGACGCGGTACTGATATTGTATTGGGGGGTAATCCAGAGCCAGAATTTCATCGTATCCGTTCAGATGAAACGCTTGATGAGGAAGCTAAAGCAAAGCGCGTTGCTGAGATACAAAAAGCATGGCAGGAACAGCACGATGAAGTAATCAAACTGGGTGGATTACACATCATAGGTACGGAACGGCATGAGTCGCGCAGAATTGACAATCAGTTGCGGGGACGTGCTGGGCGACAAGGTGACTCTGGTTCGAGTCGTTTCTATCTTTCGCTTGAAGATCCTCTTCTGCGTATTTTTGCATCCGACCGAGTGGCAAGCATCATGACACGGCTTAAAATGCCTGAGGGAGAAGCGATAGAGCATCCGTGGGTAACACGTGCAATAGAAAATGCGCAACGGAAAGTTGAGGCTAGAAACTTTGATATTCGTAAGCAATTGCTTGAATTTGATGATGTTGCCAATGATCAGCGTAAGGTGATTTATCAACAGCGTAATGAATTGTTGGAAGCAGAAGAAGACATTACGGAGACAATAACGGCTATCCAAGAAAGTGTAATCAGCAATCTTTTTTATCGCTATATACCACCTCAGAGTATAGAAGAACAGTGGGATATTGCCGGGTTAGAAAAAGCTTTGGCAAGTGATTACCATCTTCATTTACCCATTCATGATTGGCTGGATAAAGAATCTGATTTGCATGCGGAGAATTTGCTGGAAAGAGTGATGGAAGCGGCGAGTGCACATTATCAAAGCAAATCAGAGATGGTTGGCGGTCATCTGATGCATCAGTACGAGCGGGCAGTCATGCTGCATAGTCTTGATACTCATTGGCGAGAGCATCTAGCTTCGCTAGATCATTTACGGCAGGGGATTCATTTGCGCGGTTATGCTCAAAAAAATCCGAAACAAGAATATAAACGAGAGGCTTTCGAGTTATTTGCTAATATGCTAGAAGAGATTAAGAGTGATGTGACCAAAATACTCATGACCGTTCAGATAAGGAACGAGCAGCAGGTCGAAACAGCAACCGAAGCGACTCACTCACCTCTTAATATGCAATATCATCATGCGGCTTATGAAGAAGTGATAGATCAGAAACAACAGGACAGCCAGGAAAAACCACAACCTTTTGTCCGTAAGAGCAATAAAGTTGGTCGCAATGATCCTTGTCCCTGTGGTTCTGGGAAGAAATATAAACAGTGTCATGGTAAACTTAAATAATAAATGATTGATATACTGGCTATCTTTATCTTTTGAAGGCGGCATCACGATCTGGTGCTAATTAAAGGTTGCTTACTAGGCTAGCTTAGGAACTCTCCGTTATTCATGTGAGCAATCGAAGCTTCAGCGAATTTTCTTTATTCAAGAAATACCACCCAAGTGCTTGCCCCCAGTCGAATTATCTGCCAATGCTTTGAATCACGGGTTTATCAGTTAAGTGTATTAGGACGCGCTTAATAAGCTACACTTTTGGTTGTAGCCTGCTCCATGCTGGTGCTGACAATGTACTCATTTTAGGGTGCAATTCGCATCGCTATGGAGTAGAGTAATTTGCCATTGATATAAGAGATATTAGATTGGCAGGTTTATATATTACCCTGTTATGTAAAGGGCTATGTTATACTTAAAAAGTATACTTCTTAGGTGTATAACGTTCTTTGAATGTTTTAGAAGGTAAATATAAAGTTAAATAACAGGCTGGTCGATTCTTAGTAGGAGTCGATTCTGGGTAGAAAATTCATTGGATGGAATTATTAAAAAATGGCAGACAGTAGTGGTGAGATGAATAGTCGGCGTCGTTTTCTAGTACTGGCCACATCTGTGGCAGGCACAATTGCCGGTGTTGCAGTGGCAACTCCATTTGTGTTAAGTATGATGCCTAGTGAACGCGCTAAAGCAGCTGGAGCGCCAGTAGAAGTGGATATTAGCAAGTTGGAACCAGGTATGTTGCTGATGGTTGAATGGCGGGGAAAAGTGGTGTGGGTTCTTAAGCGTACACAAGAAATGCTGGAAAATCTGAAGAAAATAGAAAACCAACTGGCTGATCCAAGTTCGGAGAAAAAACAGCAGCCAGCTTATGCGCAGAATGCGACACGTTCTATTAAACCTGAAATTCTGGTGGTAGAAGGTGTGTGTACGCACCTTGGTTGCTCTCCAGTATTTAGAAAGGATATTGCTCCTGCTGATTTAGGCGCTGATTGGCTAGGCGGTTTTTTCTGCCCATGTCACGGTTCAAAATTTGATTTGGCAGGACGGGTTTATAAGAGTGTTCCGGCTCCTACCAATTTGATTGTGCCACCTCATACTTATTTGAGCGAAAATCAGCTTCTAATCGGCTCTGAAAGCAAGGAATCTGTATAAAATGAGTAAACAAGAAAATTCGATGATGGAATGGATTGATAAGCGCTTCCCAATGACTGCTACTTGGAGAGCGCATCTTTCTGAATATTATGCTCCTAAGAATTTTAATTTCTGGTATTACTTTGGTTCACTAGCGATGCTTGTGCTGGTTAATCAATTAATTACTGGTATTTTTCTTACTATGAGTTATAAGCCTGATGCGAGTCTTGCATTTGCATCAGTTGAATACATCATGCGCGATGTGAACTTTGGCTGGTTAATCCGCTATATGCATTCTACTGGGGCCTCCATGTTTTTTGTGGTTGTCTATCTGCACATGTTCCGGGGAATGATGTATGGCTCCTATCGCAAACCACGTGAGCTTTTATGGCTGATAGGCATGGCAATTTTTTTCGTGTTGATGAGTCTGGCGTTCACGGGATATATTTTGCCTTGGGGGCAAATGTCTTATTGGGGTGCCCAGGTTATTGTGAGCATGTTTGGAGCAATTCCATTTATTGGTGAAACATTATCAAACTGGATTTTGGGAGACTTTATGCTCTCAGATGCAGCGCTTAACCGTTTTTTTGCATATCATGTGGTGACATTGCCCTTGTTAATTATTGTGCTGGTATTTGTTCATATCATCGCATTGCATGAAGTGGGCTCCAATAATCCAGACGGAATAGAAATCAAGGCCAATAAGGATCCGAAAACAGGAATCCCGGTGGATGGAATACCATTTCATCCGTACTACTCCGTAAAGGATATATTTGGAGTAGTAGCTTTTCTAATTGTGTTTTGTGGCATTATATTTTTCGTTCCTGAGATGGGTGGATATTTTCTTGAGTATAATAATTTTATTCCTGCAAATACATTACAAACGCCTGATCATATTGCGCCTGTATGGTATTTCACTCCTTATTACTCTATGCTGAGGGCAGTTACAGTTAATTTTCTCTGGATAGATGCAAAATTGTGGGGCGTTATCTTGATGGCGGCGGCAGTAATTATCTTTTGTTTCTTGCCATGGCTAGATCGTAGTCCTGTAAAATCAATACGTTACAAAGGACCCATCTTTAAGTTTGCGCTCACACTTTTTGTAATAAGTTTTCTTGTGCTTGGCTGGCTTGGTACAAAAGCGCCAACTCCTTTGTATACATTATTAGCTCAAATATTTACGGTTATTTATTTTGCATTTTTTATTCTTATGCCATGGTATAGCAAGATAGATAAAACAAAACCTGAACCAAAAAGAGTGACAAAATGAGATTAATAAAATTACTGCTTTTTTTTATCGGCCTGGCTCCAATTCTTGTTTTTGCTGCTGCTGACATAAAACTTGATAAGGCACCAATTGATACATCTGACAATGCCTCGTTGCAGCGTGGTGCGCAAAGTTTTGTTAATTATTGTTTAACTTGCCATGGTGCTAGCTATATGCGTTATAACCGGCATCAAGATATTGAGCTAACAAATCAAGAAATCAGTGAACGTCTCATTCATACTGGACAAAAGGTTGGTGATCTCATGTTAACTGCTATGAAGAAGAAGGAAGCTGAAGAATGGTTTGGAGTTGTTCCGCCCGATCTATCTATAATTGCTCGCTCCAGAGGTGCGGACTGGCTGTATACATATCTTAGAGCTTTTTACAAGGATGATTCGACCGCTTCAGGTTGGAATAATTTGATTTTTGATAGAGTTGCAATGCCGCATGTTTTGTATCAGTTACAAGGCCAGCAAGTGCTCGATGTTAAATCGGCTGATGATGGGAAAGGTGGCTCAGAAATTAAGAAATTGAAACTGAGTGTGCCTGGTGCTCTTTCCAAGCAAGAGTATGATAAATTTGCCGCAGATCTGGTAAACTACATGGTTTATTTGGGCGAGCCTCATGCGAATTTTCGTAAGAAGCTTGGGGCTATTGTTATGGCCTTCTTGCTTGCAATGCTTGGTTTGACTTATTTATTAAAACGTGAATATTGGAGAGATGTACACTAGTAAACTATTAAATCAAAATACTACGAAGACGTATAAGTCATCATGATGACGCTGTATTCCACTGCTACATGTCCTTTTAGCCATCGATGCCGCATCGTGCTGCATGAAAAGGATATGGATTTTCAGGTCATTGATGTAGATCCTCACAATAAGCCAGAGGATTTGGCTGTAATTAGTCCCTATGGTCGTGTTCCAGTTTTGATTGAGCGAGACCTTGTACTGTATGAGTCTAATATCATTAATGAGTACATCGATGACCGTTTTCCTCATCCTCAGCTAATGCCGGCAGAGCCAGTAATGCGCGCCCGTGCAAGACTGTTATTACATCGATTTGAACAAGAACTATTTTGCCATATTGAAGCTATCGAGCAGAATGATCAAAAGATAGCTGACAAAATGAGAGTAGCAATTGTTGATAGTCTGACAATGATCGCACCCATATTTGATAAACAAAAATACATGTTGGGTGATGAGTATTCCATGTTGGATGTGGCTATAGCGCCTTTACTATGGAGACTGGATCATTATGGAGTTCGCCTGCCAAAACAGGCAGCTCCATTACTCAAATACTCTGAACGATTATTCAGTAGACCATTATTTATTGATGCGCTAACACCTTCCGAGAAGTTAATGCGCAAATGAAGGTTGCTACGACTAAACCTTATTTAATACGAGCTATTTACGAGTGGTGTATCGATAATAGCTTGACTGCGTATATTTCTGTTGAAGTTAATCAAAATACATCTGTCCCTCATGCGTATGTAAAAGATGGTAAAATTACTCTGGATATCAGTCCTGTGGCTGCACGCGATCTTTTGATTAGCAATGATTCTATTCAATTTACGGCACGTTTTAGTGGTGCATCAAGGAAGATATTTGTACCAATTAGTGCAATCAAGGCCATATTTGCAAAAGAAATTAATCATAGCTTATTTTTTACTCTTGAAACTGTGCAAAGAACATCTTATGTTTTTGAGAGTGATGATGCAAATCGCTTGGGGCCTTTGTCAGATGATTATTTATCCCATAAAGATGAGTGTGAACGCACTCACTTAAAAATCGTTAAATAAAATAGGTTAACTTGTTATAATTTAATATTTATAATTTTAGATTATTTATTGTTAACATATTTATTTAAACATGCCGGCATAGCTCAGATGGTAGAGCAGCTGATTTGTAATCAGAAGGTCCCGAGTTCGATTCTTGGTGTCGGCACCAAGTAAATTAAAAGCTTACTCCATTGCTATTCCAAAAGTGAATTGATAATCCATGGCCATGCAACGATGGATTGAACACATTCACGATCTTTTTCCATGTCACGCATTGCTTGCTTCCAGATGATTCTCAAGTGCGTCCAAGCTGTCGAATACACGGTTATGGAATGATTTCTCCCGTAACTTATCCCAAAGATTCTCAACAGAATTGAGTTTCGGTGAGTAGGGCTGCAGCATGAGCAAGCATAGATTATGTGGAAGCTTAAGGGTGTGACTACGATGCCATCCTGCCCCATCGAGCACTAGGGTAATCCGGTCATTTGGATGACGCGACGCTACTTCGTCTGCCCTGCAAAATTCACACGGCTGCTTAGCATGCCGAGAATTCATATCAACAGTTGGAAATTTACCCTTTATAGAGCTGACCAGCTGAAGCAATAAAAGGTGCAAAAAAGCCGCCTTCAGTCCCATACGAACCATTGCTCGCAGCAACCAGCGTAGGTTGTAACCCGTTGCACACAGTATTGCATGGAGCGCATCGCCCAGTTTGCTCTGTAACTAACAACGATCCATTCGGTGATCCGATTTTAGGTGTCCGATTGCTGACTTCACGGCCTGGCCCCGCTTAAGCCATCGTCGCTGCTGCTTCGTCAGTGACTTGTATTTGCCCCGATGGATGATTTCCATGTTCGGATTATCAATATGCGCTCCCCGGAAGCCGAGATTCGCACCTGCTTCGGCGTTGCGTTTGAATCTTGCGTAAGCATTCAGCGTGACCATTTAAACACAGATAATCCAGCCCATTATATTCCCAGACATATTTCAGGAGGATAATTGATATGGCATTAACGCTACACAAACATAACCATATAGAAGCCTGGCAGGTCAGCGGCTTATCGCAAAGGACTTATTGTCAGCGGTATGGCCTGAATGCCAAAACATTTGGTAACTGGCTGCGAATTTACCGTGCTGAACGGATAAACGCAGAAGTGCCGATGCTAATTCCAGTAAAAGTAAAGTCGACAGCTTCATCAATGGAATCATTGTATCTGCGCGGATCCAAGGGTCATACACTGCAATTGCCAGCCAATGTTTCACCGCAATGGTTGGGGGAATTGTTGAAATGCCTGGATTGATTGTTCATCCTGGGCAAGTTTGGCTGGTGGTTAAGCCGGTGGATATGCGTTGTGTATCGATGGTTTATCGATGATCGTGCAACAGGCGTTAGCGCATTCACCATGTGCAGAATCAGCATTTGTGTTTAGCAATCGTGCTGGCAATC
>NZ_JAGFJM010000110.1 GCF_024102715.1 Nitrosomonas communis | reverse complement strand
TGCCCGGCTAAAGCAGTATCGGGCAATAGCGACACGATACGACAAACTGAAGCGAAATTACGAAAGTATGGTAGCCATAGCGTGTGGATACCTGTGGCTACCTATGTGAAATGTCAACAGACCCTAGTGATTGCAATATTTCAGCAATCGGTTCAAAATTGTCAGATCTCGTTATTTAAAAATTGTGTTTTATTATAGAGTTAGTTTTATCGACTAGAGCCGTTACGAAGAAATTCTATATTTTGGATTGCTTAAATCGTGGTTTGTCAAGAGATTGACGCAGTGCTTTTTCACAGGTAGCATCGCGTGTTCTGATGATTTGGGAAAAGAAAATGCGCACAAAGCTGGTTGTCGGTAACTGGAAAATGAATGGTAATCTGACTCAGAACCAGGAATTACTGAATGCAATCATTACGGGTACCCGTGAGTTACGAGATGTGGTTTGTGCAGTTTGTGTACCTTACCCTTACTTACAAGCAGTGCAGCTCGTTTTGAAAGATACGCATATTACTTGGGGAGCGCAGAACGTAAGTCAGTTTGATTTTGGCGCCTATACAGGTGAAGTGGCAGCAGAAATGCTGCTGGATTTTGCGTGTCGTTATGTGATTGTTGGGCATTCTGAGAGGCGGTCTCTATTTGGTGAGGATAACCATACGGTAGCCGAGAAATTTAAAAAAACTCAGAGTGTTGGACTGATACCTATTTTATGTGTTGGTGAGACATTGGCGCAGCGCGAAATTGGTGAAACAGAGCGTGTAATAGATGAGCAGCTCGATGCGGTGATTAAGTTAACGGGTATTAATTCATTAGCGCAATCAGTTATTGCCTATGAACCCGTATGGGCTATTGGTACGGGTAGAACAGCCACTCCTGCACAAGCACAGAGTGTGCATGCATTCATACGCAGCAAGCTTGCCAAGCAAAATACAGAGGTGGCTGCTAGCGTACAGATTCTTTATGGAGGAAGTGTGAAATCCAATAATGCAAGCGATCTGTTTGCAATGCCCGATATCGATGGAGGGTTGATAGGAGGTGCCTCATTGATTGCCGGCGAGTTTATTTCAATCTGTTCAGCTGTATAGTGATGATTTGCATAGAGTAAAAAAAATGGAAACAATAGTTTGGTCGGTTCATTTGGTGGCAGCAGTAGTGGTTGTTGTATTGGTGTTATTACAGCATGGAAAAGGTGCGGATATGGGAGCTGCATTTGGTAGTGGCTCAGCAGGAAGCTTATTTGGCGCAAGTGGTTCGGCAAATTTTTTAAGCCGGACAACAGCACTGGCAGCGACAGTATTTTTTATCACGAGCTTATCGCTGGCCTATTTTTCTGGCGGTAAAAATGAAGTTGCTAGTGTGATGAAACATCTTGATGTGAATGCAGTTGAAGCGCAAGAAGCAGAAAATTCAACAGAAGCAAAGCCATCTGCTGAAATACCAGCAAAAGATGATGCAGCCCCTAAAGCACTGGAAATACCTGAATAGTTAAATTGCGGTTTGTGATTGTAGTTAGAATCCATGGAGTGGGTGGATTAGATTGCTTGTTCGAGAATAATTAGCCGATGTGGTGGAATTGGTAGACACGCCGTCTTGAGGGGGCGGTGGCGAAAGCTGTGCGAGTTCGAGTCTCGCCATCGGCACCATTGTTTACTAAGAGTTTGGTGACTGCGCAGATAAATCAAAAACGAGAATGACATTTATGCTAGATACAATGCTGGGTAATTATTTTCCAATTCTACTTTTCATTTTGATCGGGCTGGCAGTGGGCGTATTATCCATGCTGGCAGGCTGGCTGTTTGCACCAAATCGACCTGATAGCGAAAAATTGTCACCTTACGAATGTGGTTTTGAGGCGTTTGAAGATGCACGCATAAAATTCGATGTGCGTTACTATTTAGTGGCAATATTGTTTATTCTGTTTGATCTGGAGATTGCATTCCTTTTCCCTTGGGCGGTGGTGTTAAATGAAATTGGTATGTTTGGCTTTATGGCAATGTTAGTCTTTCTCGGCATACTTATCGTAGGCTTTATCTACGAATGGAAGAAAGGCGCCTTGGAGTGGGATTGATATTATGAATGCTACAGTAGATAAAGGTTTTATAACCACTAGCCTGGATTCTGTGATTAACTGGGGTCGCACTGGATCAATGTGGCCAATGACTTTCGGGCTTGCTTGTTGTGCGGTGGAAATGATGCAAACTGGAGCTTCACGCTATGATCTGGATCGCTTTGGTATTGTCTTTCGCCCTAGTCCGCGGCAATCGGATGTGATGATTGTTGCGGGTACGTTGTGCAACAAAATGGCGCCTGCGTTGCGTAAGGTTTATGATCAAATGGCTGAGCCACGCTGGGTAATTTCTATGGGATCATGTGCGAATGGTGGTGGTTACTATCACTATTCATACTCTGTAGTACGCGGGTGTGATCGCATTGTACCGGTTGATATCTATGTTCCTGGATGTCCGCCTACTGCAGAAGCTTTGCTTTAT
>NZ_JAGFJM010000054.1 GCF_024102715.1 Nitrosomonas communis | reverse complement strand
TGTAGTTTGGTGTCATGGCAATATTGCGCAGATATTTACGTACGCTATTGCGTGATATCTGCAATGCCTTGGCAATAGCTCGAATGCTCTTGCCTTGTCGGTGTAACACATGGATTTCCACTAATAGCTCCTGAGTTAGCATTAAATGTACACCGCCTTGTTCTAGTAATCATCGGCGGCAATTCTGCCTCAGGTGGGTCAGTTTTATATTGTCGTTAGTCGGTCAATTTAACATTGCCGGTGACATATTTTGAAAAAGGATTTCATCACGAGAGGAGGCAGGTTCTAATGGATACTATAGTGATTTTTTGTGCGATTGACGACTTTTGCCAGAGATTTGAACCGTGGTGAGGTTCATCTGTCGGGTTACCGGACGTTTAAGTCATATTATGCGGGATGCTTAGGTGTTAAGATATTAACAGTCCTATTTCCCAGGGTTATAAGCTATAACCGCTTTGTTGAATTACTACCAGGTAGCCTGATGCTTTGTGCTGCTTTCTGGTCAGCCGCTTTGGACGCTGCAGCGGGATCAGCTTCATTGATTCGACCAAGACAGTATATGCCACAACGCCGCATCTGGTCGCAGAAAGTAATGGCAGAGTTTGCTACCCGGGGAAAGACGAGCGTGGATTGGTTTTATAGGTTCAAGTTGCAACTGGTCATAATAACTAGAAGGAATTACCGGGAATGAAAATCACGGCGAGCAATGTCGATGATCGTGATCGGGTACCGGAGTTGACACACCCTTTGTTTGGGAAACTATTTGGCGACCAGGGTTACATCTCCCAGTTGTTCTTTGAGCAACTCTGGGAGCAAGGGCGTGCAGCTCGTTACCAAGGCGCGTAATTCCATTTTTATTTCATAAGTGAAATAATACAAGTAACTTATGAAAGGAAGTGTGGTGATGGCGCGTGTAGCGAGTGGTAAAGAGGTGATGGAACAGGCAAAGGATTTACTGGTTAATCCCAATATTGCACGAGAGGAAGTGGCAATTCCGTAATAATTCTTTATAATTCAGTTACCTATTCTGAATAAAGAAAAGGAATTGCCAATAACAAAGTGTACCCAGGAATCATTTAATTTTCCAGAGGTAAAAAAGCGTACTGTTGAAGTGAATTTCCAGGATGGCGATATCACTTCAGATGGTGGCATCATATTATTGCGGCAGGTGGATCCACCAATGTTTGATACGCATATTTTTTCATCATACAGACTATGCCCCAACATTGCGTGCCAGGTCCTGTTTTCACCTATTTATATCTGGATATTTTGCACTAGGCGTATTTGATTCCTACTCCAACAAGGTTCATTTTTGAAAGTGATATTTTCACCAATTTTAATCAAAGTTTGAGGTTGTTTTGCTTGAAGATGCACCAAAACTACCTAATAATGTCGTTTTGGTTCATTTCTTTTAGAAATCTTCATTCCCAAAATTAAATGATAACCTATTGTTTTCTAATAAGATAGAGAGTTTTCGGGTCAGCACTATTTAATTCATCAGTAACTCTTAGGGGAAGTAAGCCGTGATAAAAGATCATCAAGTAAAAATTGTTAAATTTATCATGGCTCATAAACTCTCAAATTAATCAACCAGATTATGTTTAATTGCATAGCGTACCAATTCAGAATTATTTGTTAGTTTAAGTTTCTCCATGAGACGAGCACGATAAACACTGATTGTTTTCGGACTCAGGCACATACTGCTTGATATTTCCGAAAGTGACTTACCCGCTGCAATCAGGCATAGCGTCTGATATTCTCGATCAGATAAACTAGTATGTAATGGCTGTTCAGTATTTAATGTAATGGCATTAACCAGTTCCTGCGCAAGGGCCGGAGTAACATGTTTGCGCCCTTCTGCAACTTGACGAATTGCCGCCACCAATTGCATTGGTGCACTCTGTTTGTTCAGATAACCTGCCGCACCCGCCTTAATTGCACGTATTGCAAATTCACTTTCGTTATGCATGCTAAGCATTAATATAGTTAAGCTAGGTCGATCTTTTTTAATTTGCTTGAGCACCTCGATACCATTTCTATCAGGCAATGAAATATCGAGCAGCATTACGTCAAAAGCTTGCTGGCGCGCGATTGTGATCGCCTCAAAGCCGGTTTCTGCTTCACCGGCTACACTAATATCGTTCGTCTCACTTAAAATCTGTTTCAGACCCTGGCGTACAATAGCATGATCGTCAGCAATCATCACACGTATCATTTTCCCTCCTTGCCTACAATTATTGATACTCGATACAGTTTGCAATGCACGCTACCCTTTACCATTTACCGGAATCTGGATGATTACACAAGTCTCCTTTTCAGGTACGCCATTAACATGAAGTTCTCCACCCAATTGTTGACAACGTTCACGCATCCCCCGTATTCCAAATGATCCCGGTTTATTTATATCCGATTCCCTAATTCCACGACCATTATCGGTTGCTCTCAAGAATACCCAGCCGTTTTTTTCAAACAGTTTGACGCTGACATTTGAGGCGCTGGCATGTTTAGAAATATTGGTCAATATTTCCTGAAAAATACGGAAAATTGCGATAGCTAAATCTGCATCCAGCGGAATTTCTTCATTATCACAATAAAATTGACAAGGAATTTCCGTGCGTTTGCTAAATTCTCTTGCCTGCCATTCAATGGCCGCTACAATACCACAATCCAGTATCCCTGGCCGTAAATCCATTGATATCCGGCGCGTACTGTCAATCACATAATCAACCAACTCTTCGATCGAAGTTGCTTTCTGCTGATAAAAATCTGGCGCCCTCAGCTTAGTATCCAGAAAGGGCAGTAGCTCGCACTTGATTGCCGCCAAGGTCCCACCGATATCATCATGGATTTCTCGGGCAATCCTGGCACGCTCATGCTCCTTGACCTTCTGCAAATAAGAAGAAAGCTCGGCTAACTGCGCATGCGAGCGCGCAATTTCGATTTCTGCCTGCTTGTTGCGTGAAATATTCATGACGATCCCGTCCCAAAGAATAGCACCATTGAGTGATCGGCGTGGCGTCGCACGTAAGCTCACCCATTTGATATCAGGATCACCTTTGACTTGAATACGTCCCTCCCAATTCCAGGTAGAAAAATATCTGGCTGATGCTTGCATGAGTTTGTCATAATCAGCCTTGTCCTCAGGCAAAATCAGATCAGTAAATAAATCTGGCTGGGCTATCAATGCTGTTGGTAAAATTCCTAGCAGCATCACAGATCCCTCGCTCACGTAAGAAAAACTTTTGCAACCATTTTCATTCAACAAAAACTGGAATACTAGCCCGGGTAGATTGGAAGCAATTGCACGAAAAAGCGCTTCACTTTTCTGCAATGCAAGCTGCGTTTCACGAAAATGCCGAAGTGTTTCCATTTGCTTAAGGCTGCGTTGTACCGCTGGTACCAATCTCACCATGCAAGAGATTAATATAAAATCCTGAGCACCTGCTTTCATATAATGAGCCGCTAGCTTATCACTTCCCTGACTGGATACTACGATCACTGGAATAGCTAAATGATGCATAGCGAGATGAAATAATACCCCTTCAGCACCCAAGTCAGGCATTGCATCGTCAGACAAAATGATATCCCAGGGACACTCAACCAGCACCTTTGGAAAAGCATCAGCGGTAGTAACACACTCTAACTCAAAATATAAACCACCTGCCTCAAGTGTTTCTCGGATATGCTCAACATCCTTAACCACATATCCCACCAACAGTATATTGAGCCTTTTGGTCATCATTCTCAGCACTTATTTGGAAAATGAATTCGGCATATTATATGGTTATCATATGAAGCAGAAGTGCTTTTTTGAAAAGACTTCGCTTCAGTTATACTATGTTATGATTAATCCGTTATCTTAGTAAAAAAGTAGGCTCTTCATAACATAGCGATTGGAATATTTTTGGATTATCTCTTCAAAAAAATGAAAAAGTAAGCAGAACAGTCATAAGCTAACGCAGAGGATTTCTGTCATCATTTAACAATCTATTAAACTTTTTTCCAAACTGTCCGATCATTTCTACAATAGCAACTTCATTGGCTTGAAATAATTAGCATCCGTGGCACTAATGCTGCAATTTATTTGTGAAAAGCAGTTAGGTTTTTAATAATAACTCAAATGCTGCAAATTATTAACATCAAGACTATCTTGTTGAATGCACAAAATAATCTGAATATGCTATGTGATATCCTCCGCACCAATTCAGTATATCTATCATCCAATTTTGTACATTAATCATGCCAGAACTGAAGTATGGCTTGTAATTTCTAGACAAATGACTCATAGATCCATGAACTCAATCATTTTATATAGAACGCCGATAATAGCGACGGTGTAACTGGTAGCAGTTTTTATGCTGTTGATTCTAATGCCATTTAAATACATACCAATTAAAATAATGATAATTATGGACGAAGTACAAATAATTTCCACCTACAAAACGATATTGACCATTACTCATCAAATGCTAAAAGCCGCCCAGGGAAATAATTGGGAAAAACTGTTTGCACTAGAACAAGAATGCAAAAAATTAACTCATGCATTGATTACTAATCCTCCGCAACGGATATTAAGTGCGGATACGCAGAAAAGAAAAATTGAGATCATCCATCAGATATTAGCTTGCGATGCAAAAATCAGAGATATTACGGAACCCTGGATGGCGCATCTACAAAAGTTGCTGACCCCCTACTCGCAGACAACATCAGCTAAATGGTCAAAATATCATTAACTTTTATAACTCATCCAGATGACAGCAAGATGTCAGCCGAAGAAGAGTTAGCCTCAATATCCAAACTATAGACCAAGCTTTGTCTTCAAATAACGACAAGAAAGCAGTTTTCATGCGTACGAGAAAAAGCAGAAAACGAGCGTAAGGGCTCGACAGATATCACTGAAAATGTTGAAATAATTAAAATAGTTTCTGATAAGAGCTAAACTACCATTTACTGAAAGTAGGAGGTTAGCGCAGCTTGGGTCAACACATTTAAAGTCAAAGTCACCGTCTAAAGACGGTGGTTTTTACCAACTTTATGGAAATAAATGTCTTCCGGTCAAGAAGCAATTATGGTAATTGAATGGTTAGGCAAGATGTGTTTAATGGCAGAGAGAAGGTATTCTCATGAGAAATCTCTCTGCACAACACTCCTTGCAATAACAATGATAAGCATTCCTTTAAGTAATGCGGCTGCATCGATGGACGAAAGAATCACTACGCTCCGAGATCAGAAGAACATTGTTGTTACCATTTATAATGGAAATCTGGCACTCATAAAAGATTCGCGCAGCGTTATGCTGAACCAGGCACTCAACAAGTTGGCCTGGCGTGAGGTCTCTGCGCAGATACGTCCTGAAACCGTACTATTACGCAACCTTACGCATTCTTCAGGTTTTCGCTTACTGGAACAGAATTTCAACTTCGAGCTTCTCACGCCGCAAAAACTGCTGGAAAAATACTTGGGCAAAGAAGTCACTGTCATTCGCACCAACCCTGCGACAGGCTCTGAAACTAGCGAAGCAGCCACGGTACTTTCGACGAATGAAGGCACTATCCTTAAATTTAAGGACCGCATCGAAAGTGGCATACCGGGACGAATTATATTTTCTGGAGTACCGGAAAATTTGCGCGACCGACCCACATTGCTCATTTTACTGACCAATCCATCCCACGGAAAACATGATCTTGAACTTTCCTATCTCACAACTGGCTTGTCCTGGCGCACCGACTATGTAGCTGCCTTGAATGAAGATGATAACCAGATTGATCTCAGCGGACTGGTAACGTTAACCAATCAAAGCGGCATCGACTATCATCATGCCAAACTGCAGCTGGTGGCAGGTGATGTTCACCAAACTCACCCTGAGCATCGAATAGCCAGAAAAATGATGGCCATGGTATCTGAAGTGGCTGATACAGCGCAAATGAAAGAAGAATCACTCTTTGAATATCATCTCTATACACTGCAACACCCTACCACACTTACCGAAAACCAGACC
This sequence comes from Nitrosomonas communis, assembly GCF_024102715.1. GTDB lineage: Bacteria > Pseudomonadota > Gammaproteobacteria > Burkholderiales > Nitrosomonadaceae > Nitrosomonas > Nitrosomonas communis_B. The sequence goes on along the minus strand of NZ_JAGFJM010000054.1, from coordinate 15,494 downwards.
AAGCAAGTTGCACTCATGTCCGCAAATCATCTCCCTATCAGCAAAGAATTCATCCTGCAAGGCGCAGATTATTACTATACTAGCAAATACGATACGATCAGCCAGAAACTAAAAGCAGGAGTATTCATCAATTTTGTTAATCAAGGTGAAGGCTTGGGAATTCCATTACCAAAAGGAATTATTCGGGTCTATAAAAAAGATACGCAAGGGAATAGTCAATTTATTGGCGAAGATCAGATCGAACACACTCCGCAAAACGAGCGGATTCGTCTCAAACTGGGAAATACTTTTGATCTTACTGCTGATAAGATACAAACCGATTTTCAGCAAATCGCTGGCGCGCCACACCATGCCAGCGTTTTTGAAACAGCTTATCAAATCATATTAAGAAACACTAAAAAAGAAGCGGTCACCGTGCAAGTACGGGAGCCGATCCCGGGAGACTGGACTATGCTATCTGAGTCATCGCCTCACACCAAGCTAGCCGCTAGCATGGTCGAATGGCAAATAGCAGTCCCGGCCGGGGGCGAAGCCACGCTAGCCTATCGGGTACGCGTCAAATACTAAGAGTCCGCCGGACTCGTAGAAAATTGTAGAGATCTGGATTCAATCGCATTCTTCCATCATCCTTTCCAACTCCAACCAGCTTTCTTCCAACTCTGTAATTTTGCCTTCTAACTCAGCACGTATCTGATCAAGCCGCTTGATTTCCTCACGCGGGCGAGTCATGTAGGTAACCGGATTAGCCAACTGATGATTGATTGCAGCCAATTCTGTTTGTGCAATAGATAATGTTGCCTCTAGCTTGGCCTGCTTGGAAAGAAGCGCCTTTTTATTTGGTTTGGAAACTTTTGGTTGAATCACCTTTTTATGCTTGGGTTTAATGGCTTCCCGTGCACGCTGACTCTCAATCCAATCTTTATAATCTTCCAAGTTACCATCAAATAATCGCACCTGACCATCTGCAACTAACCACAATTCGTCCGCCACTGCACCTATCAAACTACGATCATGTGATACTAGCACCACACTGCCGGTATACTCTTCTAGTGTCAGCATGAGTGCGGCGCGCATGTCCAAATCAAGGTGATTAGTAGGCTCATCCAGCAACAACAAGTGCGGCTTCTGCCAAGCTAGCAAAGCCAGTGCCAGGCGGCTTTTCTCACCGCCAGAGAAAGTCATCACCGGCCGATCTTCACTGTTGGCGCCCAACCCAAATCGGCCCAGGAAAGTACGTAATGTCAATGCCGTTTCCTTGGGAGCCAGTTGCTGAAAATGCTGTAACGGCGTCATCAATCCATCCAACTTCTCTAGTTGATGTTGCGCAAAATAGCCAATTCGAATATCTGATGCCATGCTAACACGGCCTGTATCAGGTTTAAGCTCAGCAATCAACAATTTGATCAGGGTTGATTTGCCCGCACCATTCGGCCCCAAGAGCGCAATACGCATCCCTGCTCGCAAGGATACATTGACATGCTGGAATAACCTCTTTTCACCATAACCGAAACCCATGTCTTCCACTTTCAACAATACATCAGGGCCGCGCTCGGGAGCATTGATCTGTAACTGATAATGATCATCTTCTACACAAAGTGGCACGATCCGTGTCAAGCGCTCAAGTGCCTTAATCCTGCTTTGCGCTTGTTTGGCCTTGGTTGCCTTGGCTCGAAAACGGCGCACAAAGTCTTCCATATGAGCAATATACCTCTGCTGTTGCTGGACAGCTTGGGTCTGTTGTGCGATGCGTTCAACACGGGCACACTCAAAATCATCGTAGTTGCCACTATAGCTATCAATGATCTGATTATGAATGTGCGCAATACGATTCACGCATGTATTCAGAAATTCACGATCGTGCGAAACTACCATCAAACTGCCGGGATAACGAGTTAGATACTGTTCAAGCCAAAGGATAGCCTCCAAATCAAGATGATTGGTCGGTTCATCTAGAAGCAGCAAATCTGCCCGATGCATTAATGCACGCGCTAAATTCAAGCGCATTCGCCAGCCACCCGAAAATTGATTGACAGAACATTCCAAAGCATCATTTGAAAAACCTAATCCATCCAACAATTTGGCAGCACGCGCACGCGCCCCATAGCCATCAATGGCTTCATAACGATGCTGCGACTCAAACCAGTCAGTATCATGTACTTCATGCGCCAGTGCTTTCTCCAGTTGTCGCAACTCAATATCGCCATCCAGCACAAACTCCAATGCAGATTGATGAGAATTGATAATTTCCTGCTCGACAAAAGCAATCGTTTTACCAGTCTGGAGCATAATTTCACCACTGTCAGGCTGAATCTCCCCACGTATCAGTCGAAACAGTGTAGATTTTCCGCAACCATTTCTGCCAACCAAACCAAGGCGCTGATTGGCAAATACTTGCAAATTAGCATTCTGTAGCAGCGGCACTCCATTTTGTAAATAGGTAAGATTCTGAATATTAAGCATGAACGATCATTGATAATATCTTATTTATATACTGCAATATATGTAGATTGGAGGATAAAACTTTCGTCATATAGTAATCATTATCGCTTTAATCATTCAAACCCAGTCTCCTGAATAGGTGACATGCATTAAGTTTAAAGAAACTTCTTGACATCACAAAATATCCACATTGTCTTTCTAAAGGCGGCACACTTCTTCAAAATCCGCATTAGTACACAACAAAATTGCAAATTATTGATTAATAAATTAATTTTATGCGTTCAAAATTTAATCGAATCAGAAAATATGATTATAAATAACCATCTTAGCGTTAGTATTTACAAATTACCCACATACTTATCCACAGAAATTGTGGATAAGTAATTTAAGTTATGATGATATTTTCTTCAATCCAGACAAATTTTTTCCTGATATAAAGCTATGCAAAGATTGCATACTTTATTGCGTAGAAATAGTATTTAATTAACGACAGTTATCGCTTACGGTAGAAGATCGTATCAGCAACAAAACTTGCTGTGTACTAATATGTTTTGGACAACTTACACGTTAAAACAAAATAAAAATCTAGTTTATACCTCACCAGCCTATCAAGGTATACCTGAAGTTATTGCTTGTTCTGCTAAGTTCTGATCACCTACCCTTTTCTCCGAATACTCGGGTACCCATTTCGACAAGGTCAGCCTGACATCTTCATCATTCACCATTGGTCGCTCAGCAACCCAGTCTATGAGCGAGGTGAGCCATTGCTCATTTTCCTGGTGAGACAACGTAATACGAAGTTTTTCATGCTCAGTCGGTAAAGTGCTTTCACTTTCTGTAGTCAACTCTTCATGCAGCTTTTCACCTGGACGTAACCCAGTAAAAATGATCTTGATATCGTCTTCACTTAGGCCAGATAACCCGATCATGTCTCTGGCCAGGTCTACGATTCTGACCGGCTCCCCCATGTCCAAAACAAATATTTCTCCACCGCCTTTCATTCCGCCCATTGAACCGGCTTCCAAAACCAATTGCGCCGCTTCCTGAATAGACATGAAATAGCGGGAAATCTCAGGATGTGTCACAGTGATGGGACCGCCTTTTGCGATTTGTTCCCGGAATTTAGGAATCACACTCCCCGTACTCCCTAGAACATTACCAAAACGCACAATGACAAAACGCGTTTTGGATGATGCGATATGTCTGTTCTCAGCATGCAATACCGATTGTTGTAGCGCTTGACAAACCATCTCAGCTAGCCGCTTGCTAGCACCCATTACATTGGTAGGATTCACTGCCTTGTCAGTAGAAATCAATACAAATTTTTCTACCCCATGTTCGATCGCTACTTTCGCCAGCTCATATGTTCCCATGACGTTATTCAGTATCGCCTGCCAGGCATTTTCATTTTCCATCAAAGGCACATGCTTATAGGCCGCAGCATGAAATACCACCGTGGGTTGATATTTGTCAAATACTTGCAATAGTCTTATGCGGTCCTTGACATCTCCGATCAGAAAAGCCATGGGGATAGCCGGAAACTTGATGAGAAATTCTTCCTGTATGGTATACAGTGCAAGTTCGTTTAATTCAAACAAAACCAGTTGTCTGGGGCTAAACGCCATAATCTGCCGGCATAGTTCAGAACCTATCGAACCACCCGCACCTGTGATCAGTATAGTCTTTCCAGTCAACAGGTCATGCAATCCCTCGGTATCGAGCACCACCGGTGCACGACCAAGCAAATCGTCCAGCTCAACATCACGGATTTGCGATACTGTCATTTTACCGCTCACAAGATCAGCATAGGATGGGATCGTCAGTGCCTTAATACCGATATCTGCACACATTTCGAGCGCCCGGCGTCGTTCATTCTGGGAAGCTGATGGCATAGCAATGATGACATGTTCCACGCTTAGTTTTTCTACCCAGGTAGGTAGTTCGCTGATCGTCCCCAATACGCGGACACCATGCAAACGTGCGCCTAGTCTCTTGGGACTGTCACCCAATAGGCCAACTACCCGCCAATCAGGACAAAGATCCAGATCTTTTACCAGACTGATAGCAGTACTTCCCGTACCTAGGACAATAACTGGTTTACCTTCAGCATTTTTTAGGCTGTAAAAGCGTCGTTCTTTCCACGACCGATACAGAATGCGACTCCCCCCCATAATCAGCAGCAACAGTAACGGCGCAAGAAATATTACCGCCCGCGGCACCAGCACAGGCAGCTGCAGCATGAATATTACAAACGGGACAATCACTGCGCCAAGTGCAACGGTCAGAAGAATCCGTTTTAAATCTGGCAAGCTGGCATATCGCCATATACCGCGATACAGGCCAAATGAATAGAACATAGCTGTCTGGGTAGGCGCAATCCAGAACAAATTCTCCTTGAGCGAAGCCTGAAAATCTGCTGGGATTTCAAAGTTAAAGCGGAATAAATAAGCAAGCCACCATGCTGCGATCACTGCAATAAAATCATGAATGAAAGCGATGAGTGAGCGTTTATGAAATTTACGTGCGATCATTCTGTTTATTATTGAAGCGATAGTGCTGATACCAGTCAAAAGCCAGCATTATAATCAAATAAACACCTCCCCACACTACGGTCAACCAGCTCTGCGTGACAAAATGATCCTTGCTCGTCCATACGGCGCTCCCTCCGGCAAGCAACATCAATATATACCCCAATAATGCTGTATTGCGATGCCCAAACCCACTCTGGATCATACGTTGATAATAATGCTCACGATGTGCCTGCCATATCCTTTCACCACGGTACAACCGCTTTACCAGCGTCACAGTCGCATCGACTATGAAGGGTGAAAATACCAGCAAAGGCAACCACAAAGACCACAGCTCCTTAGTCCAGCCCAACGTACCGAGCACTCCCGCCAGAAACCCCAAAGGTATCGCCCCCACATCCCCCATGAATACCTGGGCCGGATGAAAATTGAAGCGTAAGAAAGCCCCGGCGGAAGCCATAATACAAAAATTAACCATGGCAAACTCCATATTGCCAGCAAGTAATGCAGCCACCCCATAATAGCCAAAACCAATGAGCGTCATACCACCAGCAAGCCCATCGGAACCATCCATGAAATTGTATAGATTGCACATCCAGATCATTGCCATGCCAATTCCTATTACTACGACCCAACCGTGCGTATCCAGTAAAAGCATGGTAGAAAAACCCATGGCCACGATAATATGAACGAGCAAACGCACCAGCACGGATAAATTCATCACATCATCAGCCAATGAAACAAGCGCAAGCAACCCTAACCCTACCCACAATGGAATAGGTAATGAAACAGGAAACAGCAACCATATTATCAATGTTGGCAAAAGCAGACCGATACCACCAGTCCGAGGAACAGGGGTACTATGTAACGAGCGTGTATTAGGAATATCCAGTATCTTCGGTGCATTGCCCTTCGCCAGCCAGAAAATCAGTAAATACGATGCCAAAAAAGATAGCAAAGGAGCAATAATGAGCTGCAAAGGAGATCCCAAGTTCATCGAACAGGATTATCCGGAAAAAACGAACAATAGGCGAGCGAAGCGCAGAATGATGATCCTACAAGCCTTGATAAAAATTAGAAGAGAATCGCAGCAAAACTCGTCTGCCACTTTACCGCGATACAGTAACCACTCCTATTCCTGGAGGAAAGAAAGTGGTTACATAGCTTCTGATTGTCGTTGCAATCAGAATTTACAATGTCATTGGATTAGCTGCATACGTTTGGTGAGCCGCCACTTCAGCAGCACCTCGCTCAACCTTCATACCCATATCCGCTAAAACTACTTCCAACGCATTCAGGCAGAAAACGACATTTTCAACACGACTCGAAGTACCCATTAAGCCAAAGCGCCAGATTTTCCCAGCAAAATCACCCAGGCCAGCGCCAATTTCCATATTGAAGTCAGCAAGTAGTCTACGGCGTACTTCTTTTTCATCCACGCCTACCGGCACATGCACAGCATTCAGTTGTGGCAACCGATAGGGTTCAGCAACCACATACTCGATACCTAGCGTCTGTAAGCCAGCTTTTAATGCTTTGTGGTTGCGCAGATGCCGTGCCCAAGAATGCTCCAATCCTTCCTCATATAGCATCAATAAAGCTTCATGCAATCCATACAACGCATTGGTAGGAGCTGTATGGTGATAGGTGCGAGATGACCCCCAGTAGCCCAAAAGCAAATTGATATCCATAAACCAGCTTTGTACTTTGTGTTTACGGTTTTTGACCAGGTTTACCACACGCTCGGAGAAACTTACTGGAGAAAGACCTGGCGGGCAAGACAGGCATTTCTGGCTGCCGGAATAAACTGCGTCGATTCCCCAGCCATCGATATAAATGGGAGTTCCGCCCAATGAAGTCACTGTATCCATGATCGTCAGGCAGTTATAGCGCTTAGCGAGATCACTGAGGGTTTTGGCATCAGACTGCACGCCGGTAGAGGTCTCAGCATGAACAAACGCTACGATTTTGCTATCTGGATTCTTTTTTAAGGCATCTTCTACTTTCTGAGGGTCAACTGGCTCACCCCACTTGTCATCCACTATTACAGCCACCCCCCCGTGACGTTCCACATTCTCGACCATACGTCCACCGAACACACCATTGCGGCAAACGATCACCTTATCGCCTGGCTCAATCATGTTGACAAAGCACATTTCCATACCTACTGAACCGGGACCCGATACAGGAAAGGTTAGTAAATTGGTTGTCTGAAATGCGTAACGCATCAAACTTTTCAGCTCCTCCATCATGTCCGTGAACACCGGATCCAGATGACCTAAGGTTGGGCGCGACATCGCGGACAACACGCGCGGATGCGTATCGGAAGGGCCAGGACCCATCAAAACACGTTGAGGTGGATAAAAGATCGAGATTTTCTTCTCTGGGCAAAAGTCTTGGGTAGCCATTGATATTCCTAAAATTTAAAAGTGTAATACGGTATTCTTGAAATTATTAAGATGGCGATTCTATCAAGTGATCATGCTTTTGGCCATACTCGATCCTAGAAAATAACTTTAGAATCAACTGATTTTATTGCTAGAAAAATTTTGTTAACTTTTGATTATTAACAAAGACAAAGGAAAAATTCCCTGACAGAATGCTGGCGAAAGGATAGAATTTTATTCCAAGGAACCGCGCACTTCGTTAACCATCCTGGTAAGTTTAGCCACATCCAGCACTTGCCAGTTGCGACCATTGCACATAATCAGATTATCTCGCTTCAACTCCTTCATTGCCCGGCTTACCTCTTCACGAGTCGTACTAACAAGACAAGCCAAATCAGAGTGGGTAGGTGCAGGAGATATCAAGGCGGTATTAGGCGATACCATGTTTTCTCTCGCCAAACGCAATAACTCGGCGTGGATACGGTCACGTACATCCAGTGAACTGAAATCATAAACACGTTCAGTAAGGCGGCGCACCTGACCTGCCAGTCGTTTCAGAATAGCAGTACAGAATGCAGGATTGGTATGAATCAACTGCAAGAAAGCCTTGTCCGGAATGGATGCCACTAAGGAATCCGTTTTTGCAACAACCGTTGCGGAACGTGGCAAACCATCAATAGCCGTCAATTCGCCAAACATCTCCCCTGCCGGTAAATCACGCAGAATCACCTCATCACCTGACAATGCATAATATTTAATCTGAACCGCACCCTGTAGGACAAAGAAAACGCTGCTGTTATCATCGTGATAACGCACGATCTCTTCACCAGCAGCATAATGTTGCTTATGAAAAGATTGTGTAATGATTCCAAGATCAACCGACGAAAGACCATGAAATTCCTTGATGTTCGAAAAGATAGTGAGAAAAGATTGATCAAGTAGATTCATAGTGATCTATGCGACAAAAGAATTCAGAACTTCACTTGCTGGTTCAATCAGAATAAGTTTCAATCATTACTCAGTTTAAAAGAACGAGTCTATCTCATGAATAGCACTCATTATATTACAAGTAACAATTTCAATCTTTAGTCAGAAATCAGTCAAAAAATTCAATTGGAACAAAGCAAGGCTGAACCTACTGGCACATAGTAATATTGCCCTCCTATCAACTGTTTTTGAGCAGAATAAAGACAATAGCGCCCGTTACTCTCTTTTTTAATATAAAAAAATTGATTTTTGTAAGGAAGATTGTTTCCAGTGTATTGAAAAGCGTTATTGGAGATACAGGGACTTATCCATGACTGACTGTTATTTAAATACTCTACAAGAGTACCGCAAGATGAATATCTAATAAGCTTGTAGCTATAGCTCATATTTCGATTTCCTTTAAAAATTTAAAGTTAACCTCACAAAGAAAGTTCGTTCAGGTACATATCGAGTAGGTACTGCTTCAGATAAATTAAAGTTAATATTTCTGTAAAAAAATTTATCATCAAGCAAATTTCTCCCTTCAAAAGTAAGTATCCCTCTACGATTAGGAAATCGATAACCAATTATGGAATCGAGCAAAAAGAACGTATCTATTCCAGAGTTTGTGATTTTTGGATTTCTTTCTTGACTATCATTAAAGTCTTGCTTACGTCGCAAGTTCTGCTTCAGAATATTTATAGAAGTGTTGAAAAAAAAGCCCCGTGGATGAAAATAATTTACAGTTATTGGCAGGCTCAGCATTTGAATCCGATCTGGTTCATTATCATCTATCCCTTTATCCCGATGATTACGTGCAAATTTCTCAAATTGTATTTCATTTTTAATTGTCCAATTAGAATTGAATATCCAATATAAATATGCTCTATAGAGCTGTTCATTTTGTTTTTGTAAATGTTCTATTACACGATGCTCTTGAACGAAATCTGCGCCAATTGGTACTTCTAGTTTACGCTCAGATATTTCGATCCCGCTATATAGCTTATTAATAAAATAAGTATCTAGCCCAACCCCCATGCGCCTGGATCGAGTGCCATTAATGTCATCATAGAACTGATTGAAGCCAGCTACTTGTGTTGGTTCTAATGATTGTTGAGCTATCAGATGGGATTTAGTCGCTTCAAGCCATGCAGCTCTCAATCTGATAGAATTTGTAATATTCCACTGCAAACCAAATTTGGGATTAAATTTATCCACTTTCTCGGTAAACAGCGTATTTGAGAATGAGTCATAGCTTAGTGCTAATGTCGCATCTATATTCCGGAGAAAATTGATATTTGTGTAGACGTAAGCACTTTCGCGCTCTAATTCTTTAGAAGTTTTTATACCATTTATATGCAAATTGTTATCAAATCGGTAACCGCTTCCTCCAATTATTGAATTAAAATCTTTTGTCCTGAACATATGCTGAGCTTCAATCTGGAAACCCTTATTTTCTAAATCAGAATCAAAACTGTTTTGTCTTAAGTTCTCAGAACGATCAATATATTTTCCGGAAAAAATCAGATCTTGATTGGGCGATAGTGCATATCGCGCTCCTATTCTTGCAATATCCTCGCTCAGCTCTCGTCGATAGCTTGGATCATAATTTCTGGGATTGAAATCCAACTGAATATCCCCATGGCCTCCTTCTCGTGTCCGTAATTCAGTCTGTATATTGAATTTGGGAGTGAGGGCATACTGTATGAATGCATTGTAAATATTGTGAGTTTGATCATTGTTGTTAGGTATTCCAGGATCGTTTCTTTTAAACCCTTTCGTATCGAAATGAAATTGCCCCAAACTAACTGAGGCACGATCATAAACAGCAGATGCCACTACCTCATCTCCAAGCGTACTGTTACTGCCGAAAATGCCAGATGCCACCAGTTGTAACTTGTTGCGCTCCATGAGTGGGGCAAATTCGTTGAAACCCAATGCTGTCGGGCCTGTTCCTGTAATGATATTGAGATCGGCAACTGCCAAATGAGGTTGCACTGGATTGACATTGATTGGTTGCAACAGCTGCGCCTGCAGTAATTCACTGACACGGGCAATCTCATGCCGCGGCATGTTGACATACGCATCTGAAAGAAAGCGGTGTGCAGAATGGTTAGCCGGATCGTAACTCAATGATTTCGCGGTTTCCATCAATGCGCGCTTCTCAAACCCCAAGTTATCATATATGCGGGCAAGACTGGAACTGCGCCCGGCTTGGTCCTGATCAAGCAGCAGCTTTGATCGATATACTGCACGATTGTTATTCAGTTCAATTGATTTCTGGATATCACGTAACGCTTCTACCGGCTGGTTCTGAGTCTGTTTCTGAATAGCATCATAAAACCAGGGCGTGGGATCATTGGGGTCACGTTCCTTGGCTAAATCAAATTGGGTGCTTGCTAAGGGATAGCGCTTTTCTTCAAAATAAGCCTTACCGAGGTAACTGCGTATCAATGAATTAGCCGGATCGAGGCTTACTGCAATTTCGATTTCAATGCGGCCTGCTTCCAGCTTGCCTTCACGGATCAAAGCCAATCCTAGCCCAAGCCTGGGCATGGGATCAGCTTGATCAAGCTTGATCGCTTCAGTAAAGATCGCCTTGGCTTTTTGTGTGTCGATTCGCAATAGATGGGCAAATCCAAGGACGACCTGTGTCTTGCCTAGATGAGGATTCAGATTGACAGCCTGTTGGGCTGCTTCTAGCGCACGATCAAGATAACCGGTTGACATATGTAATTCCGCAAGCCGAGCCCAGATCAGCGCATTTTTTGCATCAATGCGAGCAGCTTCTTCCACACTGCTAAGTGCTTCTTCAATCTGAAAGTATGCTTGTTGCACATAAGAGAGCGCCAATCTAGCAGCGGATGAAGTACGATTAAGCTCAACCGCCTGCGTGGCCAGGTTAAGTGCGCTTTCTTTGTCGTTTTGAACTACTGCGATAATGGCTTGCAGCGCGTAAGCCTCATTGTTGTTCGGCTGAAGCTGAAGCGCCTGTTCGATGTTACTTCTAGCTTCATCTACCCGCCCCACAGAAAGTAGCAAGCCAGCACGATAAGTCAGCAAGGGTAGAATCAGTTCTTGTGGGCTGATCTGATCAAGTATTGACAATGCTTCAAATAACTTACCCTGGCGATAGTATTCTAACGAAGTACGCCCGATCAACTGCGCTGATTCAGTAACATTCTTTTCATCTAGCCGATAATTGATGATAGTGGGGTAGTACAGCGCCCACTTAACCGCATCAGTGGGGTGAATAACACCTTCTTTCTGTGGTGCCTGATTTTTAAGAATAGTGGCAGATTCATGATCAGCCAGCATAAGACTACCCTGTTTATTGCTGGCGGTTACTTTACCTTCATATACAACGATGCTGGCTTTTTCGTGCTCAACCCCCATGAAAAATTCAGTACCCTCGACCCCCCCATTAACGAAGGGGGTTCTAATCTCAAACGGTTTGGGGGTGCGGGTGATGATATGGAGTTTACCCTTGAGTAAGTCCAGCAATGTAGTTTCTTCTTCTTTTGGTTCGATTAGAGTAATAGTCGTTTTCTGATCAAGCCTGAGCATGCTGTCATTGCTCAGTCTGATAGAGGTCCGACTGCGGGAACGAACTCTAAGCATATCGCCGCGGCATAGCTTCTCATAAGGTTTTACGCGCTGCCAGCGCTGCTCCTCCGCTCTGCGTAACTCCACAGTGCCTTCTATTGAAACAATATATGCCATTGCCTCAGAGCATGATACTGCTGAGGCTGTAGCACCAGCACCATATGCACTGCAATAAAAGTTAAATGAGACAACTAGCAAAACTTGCCATACAAATCTCCAGACATGCAGGAAATTTTGTCTTTCTCTCTGGCAAACTTCCAGCATTACATCTTCACTATCTATCCACTTCTTATTACTCATGATTACAAATAAATTATGCAATAACCATATTATCATTATTGGTTAAAGCCTATATGAATTCTTTTCGAACTTTTGTGATATTTCTCAAATGCTTTGAAAAATATTGATCAAATGATCTATTCTGGAAGAAATCTATTTAAATTATTTTCCTGGCATACGTGTAATGCCATTCCATGACTGAGGTGGAGTCAATTTATAATTCTGGCAAAGATTTAGAAAAAAATGTGATGGCCCATCATCGGGAAATACCTGGAGAATTTCAGAAAAATGATTGCAGGCAGTACTCCACTCCTGTAACTCATAAGCTAACAAGCCTTTGGCGAAGCCTTCACATAACCATAACTGGGCGTCGTTTGCATCTTTCTTACTAGCCATGAGCTCTGCTAGAACGATGGGAGTTAATTTGCCAGCAAGCAGAATTTTTCCCAGAGGACGCACCAGAAAATCATCCAATCCATCCACGACTGTCTCCGATAACAACAAGCGTGTTCGGAAATATTTGTTTGCTCCCTGAATGCGGCTAACGATATTAACCATATCTCCTACGGCGCGATATTCATAATGATGAATGGCCCCGACATTTCCCAAAGTCATCTCACCAGCATGCAGTCCGATACGGGTTGGCAATTGGAATTCATGGTTATGCTGATTGTGGTATTCAACCGCCTTGATAATCTCAAGCGCAGCAAAACACGCCTGTCTACGCTGAGAAGACAGTGCAGTTGATGCGGCCCATATGGCTAGCATTGCATCTCCCTTGACATCGGAAACAATGCCTCCATACTGTTTTACTGGTTTAAATAAGATTGCATAATAATCATTCATCAATAGTCTGAGTTCTGTCGGCTTCAATCTTCCACCAAGCTCTGTATACTTTTCAGCATCTGTATCCATGCATACACCATAAAGCAATTTGCTGGCCGCTGTCTCCTTGCCAGCATTATTCACAAAATCATTAACCACTTGTTCAGGCACATACTTGCCGAATGCTTCCTTGAGAATCTTGCGCTCCTTGACAGATTCAACATATTTCAACAATAACACGACACCGCAAACCAGCACAGCCTGTACCAATGGCACAACTAAAGGCAGCCATAAGCCATTAATTTTAAAAAGATAATAAGCACCATGGCCATAAAAAAATATCAGCATACTAGCTACCACAGCAGCACTTCGATCCGGTAAAACCAGGAAAACCAAGCACAATACAAAACCAAACAGAAACAGAACGGATAACGTACCTAGCAAAGGTAGGGAATGTACAGGACGATCATCCAGCAAATTGGCAAAAGCAGTTGCTGCAATCTCGACACCACTGATCTGCAATCCATCTGGTTGATTGAACACTGTGACATAATCATCCCTCAACTCATCTTGTTCGCTGAAACTGCCAGCAGATACTCCAATAAAGACAGCTTTACCTTTCAGGCTGGACTGTTTTGACTTGAAACCGTCAAATTGCAAAGCTTGATGATAGGATATTGTTGTCACAGCACGTGGCGGTCCATAAAAATTAAGATACCGTATGTCACTTCCAGAATATAGATTGATCACTGCATGGATGATTTTTTTATGACCCTGGCTGATAAATGGGTTTCGGTCTAGCTCATATCGTATATCGCTCACCAGTTTCATATCGCTGGCAAATGCGCTGCGCAATGTAAGCATCAGATCCTCCACATCGACGTCATGACTACTGGTAGGTATTTGAGATGCCAGCACTGGATCCACAGCACGAAGCAAATGAACAAAATCATCATAGACCTGAAGCGCGTAAATTTGCAGCATCACAGAGGGTAGTGATGGGATATCACCTGCGCTGGCATTGAATGCCCAATACTGGGTCACAGAACCCCTGGGCAAGATGAATGGAGCAGTCACCCGAGCAGCATTGGCAATGGTTGGCAGTATTGGCAAGCGCCATATTCCGTTAAGCACTGGATAATCTCGGAAAAAAAACTCTTCTCTTTCTTTTGTATTTACTAATTCGCTGTCTTTTTCATTGTTAGCTTTGCAATCATCGAATTCTTTTGCGATCTGATATGGAAATGAGTTGATATTTTGGGAATCGATTAACCTTTCCACTAAAACAACATTTCCAGCTTTTTTCATTGCATGTACCAACATTTCGTTACTTTCAGGCCTACTGCCGCAAGCACTGAAGATCAGATCAAACGCAATGGCCTCAGCACCTGCCTCAACAAGCTTATTTATCAGATCAGCGTGCAGTTCACGTGGCCATTTTTCCGGCTTGAGCGGCAAATTTAACTTTGAAGCAGACGATTGATCGATCGCGATAACAACAACATTAACAGGTGCAGATATTCCATCACGGAAATGGAATAGCCAGCTCAGACCATATTTCTCCTCAAGTATTGTTCCTAGCGGCATCATGTACACTATGACCCCAACCAAGCCAGCCGATAAAGCGAAAATAAATCGCTTAAGCCAATTAATCATAACTGCAAGTTATTTGGGTATTAAAGAATCTCATTTAGCTGAGCCGATTCAAGTAACTAGAGTTTAGAATTTCACCATCAAAGGAGAAAATAATCCAAAGTCAGAAAAGTAACAAAAAGACTTGACAAGGCAACGAAAAAACGTTGCCGCCTTTCTAAACAGCTTTGTTTTTAAAAGTTGTTTAGAAAGGCGATCTCTATCTAGAAAGAAATTTCATTTTACTTCTGGAAGCCGCGATGAACGCAAAAGGATATGTTGGTATCCCTGGCGCACTGTGTAATTGGATAATATTTTTAACCAAAGCGCTACCCCCAAGATCAACGGATGCTTTTATCGAGTTGTTGATCGGGGCGATGTTGACGTTGACAGGATTTGTCACGGAAGCGTATTTGATGCCGGCTATGCGCAATCACTGAACGAGTTACTACAAGTGATTGCAACAGGAAAAATGCTCCTGGCTGGCGCTGCACGGCAATTTGCGCGGCTGGTGTTAGCGAGCGTGACACACGATGTGGTCCATCTGGCCATCATCAATCGTCGGTCCAGCAAGGAACCTGTAGCATTACCGTTACTTTCCCGTTTAATGCCAGACAGTGGCAACACCGGAAAATTGGTTGCCGCCAATACGTTGATACGTGCTGTACAGAGCCTGCTTCGAGGTTTTAGGGTGCGCATATTGATGGATAGCTAGTATATGCGGCAATACGTTATCAGCACTATACTTAATCGTGGTTTTGATGTATAGCCCTAAGTCACATAAAATGATTCAATTTTAAAGAGCTGCTCAACGGTTTGGTTTTGTTGTTTT